>JBILKY010000108.1:0-11056 GCA_044376395.1 Chthoniobacteraceae bacterium
TCTCGCAGGATGTTCACTTTTTGTTCCGGGGAGAAGTTACGTCGGGTTCTTTCCATTTCGGGCTCCATGGTGAGCCCACTCTTTAACTCATCTCAGCTACTTTTCCATTTCCGTCTGGAGCAAAACAATAGATGACATGAGGTTGTCGAGCGGCGCGCGATCCCGCGATCTTAAAGGCCATGACAACCATCAAACCATCCCAATCAACCGCCTCCTACGACTCCATCAAACTCGGTATTGACGCCCACGCCCAATGTTACTGGGTAAGCCGTCAGGTCGACGGGGCGACTCCACAGCCTGTGCAGTGGCCTGAGAGCCCGTGCAGTGGCGTGAGGGACAGGCAATTGGTTTCACCCTGTCTTTCGGTGGGAGACATGCCAGGCGCCCTGGTCGAAAAAAAGTGATCGCGGTTTCAACCAATTGCCTGTCCCCGTTTCCCGCGGCGCACTCCATTTTCCCGTGCGCGCGAAGAAGGTTTCACGAGTCCGCGAATTCGGGCTAGTCCACAACTGCAAACTCGTTGGAGAGGAGCAGTATATGCGCCAGTTCCTCCCAGGCCGTCAAGGGAGCCGGTAACTTCGCGGGATCCATGAAGTCTCCATTTGCGTCCCAGCGCATCGCCATTCCCGCCATGCCCGGCATTTCGGCTGTGGGCATTGTGATCGTGGGCGACCAGCGGAACGTGTCGTTTTTAGGATCTGCGCCGCATATCGTTAGAAAGTCGAGGGTGTCGCCTTTTTTCACCTCCACGTCGTTCAGCGAGGTCATTACGGCGTTGTGGGCCGCCGACCATTCTCCAAGCAAGCCCCCCCGACTGCTGACGATGCGTGAGGTGACGCCATCGCCCTCTTTGGGGAGGTGTGCCAACTCTGCGTATATGTTCACCTTCCCGTCTTTTGGGGCGATCCATCGACGGATGATCGCCTTGCCTTCGGCAGGCTGTCCTCCGTCCTTGGTGAGTTCCATGCCGCCGTTGCCAACCACTTTGTTGCCCGCGAATTTTAGCGGGTGAAAGTTTGCAATCCGCTGACTCTGGGGATCGAAGTCTCCCGTGCCATAGGACCAGTCGTTGACTTCCGGCATGACCACATCGCTCTTTGGGTAGGCCGCAAGGAAGGCGGTGGCGCGAGTGATTTCGTGCCCGGCAGGGTCGCGTTGAAAAATTCTCTGATAAAGCGACCGGAGAGACCTTTGGGTGGCCGCTTCATTTTCCGGCTGGGTGGCCTTGGCGAGGTCGCGCGCACGGTCCACGACAAAGTCGCTGTTGAGCAGAAAAAGCGCCAGCGGAGTCAGCGCGGTCCGCGAGCGCTGTGGGGCGGACATGCTGGGGTCTGGGAAATCAAAGTTTCGGAAAAGGTTGGGAAGGGTCTTTCGATCCACCGAAGCGTAAACCGTGCGCCGGTTGGAAGAGCCCTTGACCAGATCGTCCGGCTTTCCACCTGCGCGTGGATCGAGAGCGCCCGAGACGCTTAGCAGGGAGTCACGGAAACTTTCGAAGTCCAGAGGCTGGGTACGCCGCGCTTCCTGCCAGAGTCGGCTGGAAAGGAGGAGGCGGTGGAGCTTTTTGAAGCTCCATCCGTTTTCCATGAACCAGACTGCGAGGGAGTCCAGCAGCGCCTGGTTTGCGGGCAGTTCCCCCCTGAACCCAAAGTCACTCGGGGTCTTCACAATGCCTTCGCCGAAATGCCATGCCCAAACACGGTTTACAATCACCCTGGCGGTCAGCGGATTATCGCGGTTCGCAAGCAACTGCGCGAGTTCCAGACGGCCGCTTTTGTCCTTGGGGAACTCTGGGGTCGCTGCGGTCTTGAGGACTGTAAACCAGCCGCGTGGTGCGGGCGCTCCCAGTGTCTTTGGGTTGCCGCGGATGAACACTTTTGCGTCGAAGGGCTTGTCCTCCTGCAGCGCCATCAGCCGGATCGGCGCACCTGCGTGGGACCCCAGTTCGGTGAGCGTCTTTGTTGCGTTGCGCCGCAGCCCCTCGGCGACATCCCGGTTTGCGTAGAGTTTGCTGGAAATAAAATCTTTGCCGCTGAAAACGAAGGGAGACTTCTCACCAAGCAGCGCCTTCTTGAGGGCCTCGACGTCCGCCTCGGGTAGGACGAGCTCCTTGTCGATTGCGTTTAAGCGGTCGATGCAGCGGGGGGCAAGGTCGGCAACCGGGAGGCTGAGCTCCTCCACCGTGGGCGCGCAGGCTTTCAAAAGGGCTGCCCTCCACTTCTCGCCCCAAGGTCCGTCCAGTTCCACCGCCCAGAGATTGTTGTAAACATCGGCGATATCCCGAAGCGTTTTCGGCGATGCCTTGTTAAAGGCGCGGGCCACCGGAGCCATCAGCTTTTTGTCCGCGTTCTTCGCGTAGGCGGCGCACATGGCGGCTGCCTTCGCGGCAAAGTCAGCCTCGGGCAATTCCGCAAGTTCCACCCACGGGCCGAAAATATCCGGGTGCCCTTTGATCCAAGTATCCCAGCTTTTCACCAATCTGTTGTGAACCGCTCCGTTGAGCCTGCGCGGATCAAGGATGTCCGGTTGGACTTTTTTGTCAGCGTATATGTCCTTGTACGCGGCATCCTTGGCAGCGAGGAGGTGATCGCCCAGACGAGAGCGGATGGCGGTCATGCTGCGCTCGGCCTCAAAGGCATGGACCCGGATGTATTCCAATACCGCCGCCTGGTTGCGCTGCTCGAAGTCCTGTCGTTCGGGCGAGTCTGGCTGGGGGGCAAGGGCGGGATAAGACGACGGCTCCGTGCAGCTCTTGAGGATTCCGTAAAGAGCGTAGTAATCGGCGGTTGGAATGGGCTCGAGCTTGTGGTCGTGGCAGCGCGCGCAACCAACGGTGAGCCCCAGGAGCCCTCGGGAAATCACATCAATGCGGTCATCGTAGACGTTGTCGTCCACCTTTCGGTCGGTTCTGCGCCCCAGCGTGAGGAAGCCGAGGGCCGCCAGATTGCCGTTGTTGTCGGGCTTGGTTTCGGGGAGCAGATCGGCGGCGATTTGCTCCATGACAAACCGGTCGTAGGGCTTGTCCTCGTTGAACGCTTTGATGACCCAGTCCCGGTAGGTAAACGCAAACGGATAGGAGTCGTCCCCGTTGAAAATAGCGCCCATGTTGTCGGCATAACGAGCGACATCCAGCCAGTGGCGCGCCCAGCGCTCGCCGTAGTGCGGTGAGGCGAGCAACTCGTCCAATAACTTTGAGAAGGCATCAGAATTGGCCCCGGATTCCCGCACAAAAGATTCCACACGCTCTGGGGACGGAGGCAGTCCGGTGAGGGCGATTGCGGCGCGTCGGATCAGCACCCTTGGTTCGGCAACGGTACCCTTTCCCGGATACAGCGCGTCTACGAGATTCTTGCCCGCAGGGATTTGTGCGGCCTTGGGTGCCTGGAACGCCCAGTGGGTCTTGCCCTTCTCCAGCAGGGTGTCAATGACCGCCCTTGCGACGGCGCCAGTGCGCGGATCGGGGGCACCCATTTTGATCCATGCCTCGAAGTCTGCCACCTGCTCCGCACTGAGGGGAGCTGCCTTGCCCTTGGGCGGCATGGCGGTTTCAGGGTCGTCGCGTTTGATGGCCTTAAAGAGAAGACTCTTGGCAGCGTCACCCGCCACCAAAGCGGGGCCGGTGTCGCCCCCTTTGAGGACGGCGTCGCGGGAGTCCAGAAGGAGGCCGCCCTTGTCCTTGCCGGCCTCCGTACTGTGGCAACCGTAACAGCGCTCCGCCAGAACGGGCCGGATTTTGTTTTCGAAAAACTCGGTCTGTTCGGGTGGGAGTTCCGCGCAAAGCGTCGTAGAAGCGGCCAGCAGCCACGTTGCGAGCGTGAATCGCGTCATGCCAGAAGGGAGTGATTGACGTGTCCGTACACGTCGGTCGGGCGGTAGTCGCGGCCCGCGTAGCGGTGGGTGAGCTTCTCGTGGTCAAAGCCTAGCAAGTGCAGGATGGTGGCGTGGAGGTCGTGTACATCCATCGCGCCTTCGGTTGCGAGTGCTCCGAAATCGTCGGTGGACCCGTAGGTGAGACCCGCTTTCGCGCCGCCCCCCGCCATCCAGACCGTGAAGCCGCCTGCATTGTGGTCGCGGCCGATGCCCTTTTTCTTTGCAACTTCGTTGTTGTCCGAAGTGGGGGTCCGGCCGAACTCCCCCGCCCACAGGATGAGCGTGTCCTTGAGCATGTCGCGTTCTTTGAGGTCGCGGAGCAGGGCTGCGAGGGGTTGGTCGGCAGCCAGGCACAAATCCCGGTGCTGCTCGTCGTTCTTGTCGTGCGTGTCCCACCCATTGTGCCAGACCTGCACAAAGCGGACTCCCCGCTCCACCAGCCTTCGGGCAAGAAGCAGTTGGCGTCCCTGTTCGGTGTCGCCGTACATCTCGATGATGTGCATGGGTTCTCGCGTAAGGTCAAAGGCGTCTGTGGCTTCCACCTGCATACGGAATGCCGTTTCAAATGAAAGAATGCGGCCTTCGAGGTAGGCGTCTCCCGGACGTTCTGCGAGATGCTCGCTGTTAATCTGGGCGAGCAAATCAAGCTGCCGGCGTTGTTCACGGATGGAAGTGCTGCCGCTGCGGAGATGTTCGATCAGCTTGTTTACATCCGAATTACTCGTCGCTATCGCGGTGCCACGAGTCCACGCGGGAAGGAAGGCGTTGCTCCAGTGTTTGTCACCGCTGGAGGTGGTGCCGTTGGGCGACAGCGCGACAAATGCAGGCAGGTTTTCGTTTTCAGTACCCAGTCCGTACACCACCCAGGAGGGTAGGCTGGGGCGCACGTTCACCAATTCTCCGCAACTCATCATGAGCTGGGCCGGTTCGTGCACGCTGCTTTTGGTGTGCATGGACCGGACAATGCACAGCTCGTCCGCCATGCCTGCCAGCTTGGGAAAAAGCTCGCTCACTTCCGCCCCGCTCTGACCGTGCTTGGCAAACTTGAATCCCGAGCGCTGGAGCTTCCCGCTCAGGCGTCCCATCCCCGAGGCTGCTTCGCCGGCTGCCTTCTGGTAATCCTTGAGCACTTCGTCCACCTGCCGGTTGTGGTACTTCTCAAGGGCAGGCTTGGGATCGAAGGTGTCCACCTGTGAGGGGCCTCCCTGCGGGAAAATATGAATCACTCTTTTCGCCTTCGCGGGAAAGTGCGCTGCGCGGGCGTACAGAGGAGAGTCGGAAGCGAGCAGTCCACTTTGGTTCAGAAGAGGCATCAGGCCGAGCGCCCCCATTCCAAGGCCAGTCCGGGAAAGGAAGTCGCGGCGTGAGCAGCACGAGGGGGAGTTGAGTTCGTTCATGCGCGGTTTCGTTGGGTTCATCAAGACAACCAATTTTGGAAGCAAAACGAAAGGGGCTAAACTGCCAACGAGGCCGAAAAAAACCAAACCTCGAGTTACAGCAGACTAACGGACTGAATGAACTTTCTGGTTTTTTGGAAATTTAGTAAGTCTAGTGCTAAGGGCCCGACGGCTCATCCGTCGATTGCATCACATCGGAGCTGCAAGCCCCCTGTTTTTGCTTTACCCCCAACCCCCCGGCGCGAGCCAACCTCATGGCTGATTCCAACCCTCATCCGCAACGCCGCTACTTTAAGGAGCTTAGGTTTCGTCAGTTCCGCGCCTTCAGGGAGGTTGCACGGACGATGAGTTTCGCAGCCGCAGCAGACGCGCTGCGAATCTCCCGTCCATCGCTGTGGCAGCAGGTCCGTGCGCTTGAAGAGGAGCTGGGGGCCGCTCTCGTGCGAATTGAGAACCAGCAGCTTTCGTTGACTGAAGACGGCGCTCTGTTGGTCGAGCTCATCAAGCCGTTGGTGGAGGAGTTCGATTCCATTCGCACCCTGTTTGCTGACCGCCGGGCAAACGTGGTGCGGAGGTTGCGCGTGGCGACGACCTCCAGTCTGCTTGCCAATGAGTTGCAGCAGCCTGTGCGGCATTACGCGCGGGAACATCCCGCGGTACGGTTGAGCTTTGTTGAACGGCCTTCAAAGGAGGCCTTTTCGCTTCTTGAATCCGGAGAGGCAGACTTGGCGGTTGTGGGAATGATCGACACGACTCCGCGACCTGAGGGTTTCGTTTTTGATGAGTGGCTGAGCTATCCGTTCGTGGTGATCTACCTCCCGGGGCATCCCCTCGAAAAGGTGAAGATGATTCAGGTCCGGGACATCGTGGGGCACCCGATGTTGTTGCCCACGGCGGCCACGAATGCGAGGCAGCGGATCACGGCAACGTTGAAAGAGGCCTCGTGTTTGGGCGCGGTCAACGCCGTGATTGAGAGTTCGACCTCGCTGGTGCTTGCGCGTTATGTCGGGATGGGACTCGGCGTTGCGATTTCATCGATCAGTCCGCAGTTGGCCGATGAGTTGCGCACGGGCGGGCACGGGCATCCTCCTTTGGTTGTGCGCGAGGTCCGTTCCCTTTTTGGCGAGGAACCTATCGTCATTGCACGACGCAAAGGCGGTTATCTGTCTAGCCATGTCGACGGATTCAGGCAGCTGACCCTGTCGTCGCTCCACTAATGGTCGATGCCATGAGGTTGTCGAGCGACGCGACACCCCGCGACCTTCAAGGCCATGAGAACCATCAATCCATGCCAATCAACCGCCTACTACGGCTCCATCAAACTCGGCATTGACGCCCACGCCCAATATTGCTGGGTAAGCCGTCAGGTCGACGGGACAACTCAACAGCCCGTGCAGAAGATGACCGATGAGAAACTCCGCAAGCACACGGCGGCGTATTTGTTCGGACGCCTGCTTCTGTGTGGCCTGAGGGACTGTGGCCCGAGGGACAGGCAAAGTGATAAGATTTTCCTTTTGGCCCCGTTTCCGCAGCACGCGCGCGCGATATCGTCGCGGGGCGCGCTAAAGCTCCGCCCGCATGCGCTCGCTCAACAAATTTTTAAGATCCTGTTTTTCAGAATTATCCAGCTGAAGCCTGTCATACAGCTTGCCATAGATCATGTCCAACTGCGCCAGATTCTGTTGAACAACCACATCCTTCATTTCCGGCTTCTTGAAGACCTCGGCCAGAGTTTTCATCGAACTTCCCGGGGTTCCCTGATTTCCAATTGAAGGCTGCGCTCTTGCATTCGCAGCCGCCTTGACGGCGGCCGCCTGGCTTTCGTCGAGTTTTTCGGCGAGCTGCCCCACTTCGGCGTCGAGTTTCTGACTCAGCTCGCGCGTCTCGTCGTGTTCCCTCGTGAGCTCGGCAAGCGAAGCTTCGAAGCTCTCCCGCAAATTGTCTCCGGCTCTGGCGGCGTTGTCAGCCTGTTGACGGGCCACTGCGACCTCCGAATCGCGCCACGAAAAACCAGAAACAAATGCCCCGCATACCAACGCCAGCCCGACAGCGCGCAGAAGCAAATTTCTGGCTATCATATTGGGCCAACATCAAACCAAAAGGTCAACAAAGCGTAAAGACCAGCCTTCGTGAAAACCTGAGGAGAAGCATTTCGAAACCAAGAACCGGGGAGGGACAGTAAGTCATGCATGAACTCCCTTGAAAGCGCTTTGCTCCGCACTACCTTGCCACAACCTTCCGAGAGAGCACATCGATGAGAACCAGCCCCACTCGTTTTGCGAACACTAAGACGCGCAGTCGTTCGCGCATGGGTTGCTGCTGGTGCTCGGCTGGGTTGATTCGTGAGGCTTTTAACGCCCGGAATTGCTGGGAGTGATTCTCATCTGGCCTGCGACAGGCGGAACCGTCTTGCCAACCCCAGACAACACATAGTGCCCCGCGAGGTACTCGCCTCCCGGAGCCCGCATCCCGCGGAAGTTAATGGTCCGAGCGGGGCCGCCATCTTGGGGTTTCAGTCTGCCCGACCCTGTGACTATGCCCGAGCGCGCGTCATAACGCATCTTCATACCGGTAATCGACGGGGAGGGCGCAGCGGCAGCAGCAGCTCCGGCCGGGAGACGAGGCGCTTCAACACGGGCAACGCTTATCGATTTGTCATCAATCGTGAGCAGCTGCACCGCGTCCGTCTCGTTCTCTGAACGCAACAGCTCAAGTTCTGCGTTTGCAATGCCCTTTTCAAAGCCCTCAAGGTTCAGTCCGGTCTTCGCTGGGACATCGCGGGAACCAATCACCCCGCCATACTGAATCAAAGGGATGCCTTCGGGGAAAATCCCGCGGGCCGAGGCATTCTGGTACCATGACAAAAGCCCCGCGGCATCCCCGTCGAGATTTACGAACATCTGAGCCAGCATGCTGTTGCGGCCGCTCGAATTCACGAGGCCGAAGTGGAGGTTGAACCGCGCCCCGTTCGACTCCGTTTCACTCAGCCGGGTGGAAGTCGAAGCCGGAGCACTGCCGTCGGCGGGCCACACTGTTGCCGTAACGATACCCGCGTTGGACACGCGCACCGTCATGAAACTGATGCCAATCGGAGCATCTCCAACCTCGGCTGCCATCGAAAAAATATCTCCCTCCATTACCATCAGATTGATCGGCAGGGCAGCTCTGTAGGGGCTCCGGGCACTGCCGACCCGTCTGGTGGCCTGCATGCCACCACAAATCGATACGAATCCAGCACCGCTCTCGGTTTGCAAGGTACCAATCAGTACAAACACCTTCCGGTCTGGCGTCGAGTAACCTTGGTCATCCTCCTGAATCTCGCCTTCGAACAACAAACCCGATCCAGGCGGGCGAATCGAGAGCTTGCCCGACTGCTCTTCAATCGCCGCATCCCGAGCAGAAAAAGGGAATCGACCAAACCCGTTGATCACGTACCCGGATAGCGCCCCAGACGCCGTCAGCGTCACGAATAATCGTCCGCCATTATTCTGATTCAGTTCCTCGCTCCGCTCGATAAGACAGTCATAGACCCCGGCGGCAGCCGAACGAATCGCACTCCAATTCGAAGCCTGTATTTGCAGCTCGACAGACTGCCATTCGGTTTCCCCTCCCTCGTCAAAAACAGCTTTAAAGCGCACGTTGAACTGCCCGCTCTGCTGGGCGGTTCCCTCGAAGGCGGGAAATCCGCTCCCGATCGATAACCCCTTGGGCAATCCCTCCGCGACGACCTTGAAACCCGAGTCGACCGAGCGGCCCAAACTATCCGTCAAATTAAACATGGGAACTCCAGGGGTGCCCTGCCAGATCTTTTCAAACTGCCTCAAAGGGCGGATGCCAACCCCGGGGCTCACCGTGAGGCTTTTACTCACCGTAAAATCCGCTGGGAGCACCTCGAATTCCCTCTCGGCGCGGGCAACAACCACGCTGCCAGAGGAGACCCATTCAAACGCCACTGGATAGACGCCTGTGTTGAGTGGGATCCCCTCGATTTCAAACATCAAATTCGATCCGCTTTCGCCGGATTCGACGACAGACAAGCCCGGGGGCAGGCCGGTTACTTTTAAACCCGACCCCTCCTGTCTTGGCACCCCACCCGCGCCCGAAGGAAAATAGACTGCCAAACAAGGTTGCTGCAGCATCTCCCCAGCCAGAAATCGTGTGCGCCCGTAGGTGAACAACATCGCGTTCGAATCGTCTGCCGGATTAGCAACGGTGAGAGTCAATGAAAGTTCGGCAGTCTTGATTCCGTCGGCCATCGTCGCTTGAAGCACGATGGGATAAACACCCGCCTTTGTGGGTGTCCCTTTGAAACAGGCGAGTTCATGAAATCCAGGGCCCTTCTGAACCAGCTCAATGCCCTCAGGCAACGCACCGCGTACTTCGATCGTGTGCGGTAACCGATACCAGTAATCGTCCCCGGGGCTCGGACGCAGGATCACCAGGAAGGTGTCCCAACCAACAGGCCTGCCAACGGCAAGGCTCGAAAGTCCGGTGCCGCCCTCCGTCAGTGCGTAACTGCCAGCAGAGGAAGAACGAAGCTCGGATGTCGGAGCGCTTGTCCCCAGAACGTTCCCTCCACCCGATTCCACTGATCGATCCTGACCGAGACCGGGGGGTACGGATTGGAACAAAACAAGAGCCGATAAGAGCAGGGCGGCAGTCTTTGGCATGTGCTCGTGGTATATGCCAGCAACAGCATGTCAATAAAACTGCTGTAACAAATATGAGGCACCCAGAAAACTGGGTGGATATGGACGACCCACAGAGAGTTTCCAGCCAGACTTTTGCTCCCATCAAAAGCGACTGATATACAACGACTTTCCACCTCAGAATAGGATCTCCCGCTCCGGAACTCTGGATGCGACTGTGAAGGGCCCTGTTTGCAAAAAATGGCGGCAAGGAGAATACTGCAAAGCTAATATTCAAATGCCCACCGCTCCCGCGGCACCAGCTGCACGGCCCTCCCAGCTGCGCCTGGCGTAGAGTCATGGGCGTCGCGGAGGAGTTACGGCGCGGGCGCACCATTGACCCCGGACTCAGCAGAGCGCTTGCCTTAATAAAGGCGCGTCTCACTTCTGAAGTCACGGTGCTCTCAAAAGCACGTTCCCCGACAATCTTGGTGCTGTCGTCATCGTTTGTCCCGCCGCAGGCGGCTTGGGCAAAAGAAAGTAGCCATACCCGCTGACAGCCTCGCCTTGCGTTTGCACAATCTGACCATAAAAGCTTGCCTTAGCAGCCTGTCGGACTTTCGCCGCAAATAAAGAGGGTGAATCGGGGTTAATCAGGCATGGGTGCTAGATTCGTCTGTGTTGATCACGATACTCCGTTGCTGATGCCCCTGGATCTACGGGAGTGGGTGCCGGAGGATCACTTGGTGCATTTCATCATGGAGGCGGTCGGCTTGATTGATCTGCGCGAGGCCAAGATCAATGAGCGAGGGACGGGCAGCCGTCAGTATCCGCCGGCGCTGATGCTTTGCCTGCTCATCCATTCCTACTCGACGGGCACCTTCAGCAGTCGGCAAATTGAACGAGCCACCCACGAGAACGTGGCTGTGCGTCTGCTTTGCGCAGACCTTCACCCCGATCACGACAGCATCTGCACCTTCCGCCGAGCCAATCACGCGCTACTCAAGAGCAGCTTTGAGCAGGTGCTCGCAATGGCCGTACAGATGCGGGTGCTCAAGGTGGGCCAAGTCACCCTCGCCGTCGATGGCACCAAGATCCTCGCCAACGCCAGCAAGCATTCCGCAGTCAGCCATGGGCGTGCACTCGCGCAAATCGAACTGC
>JBILKY010000109.1:0-11030 GCA_044376395.1 Chthoniobacteraceae bacterium
GACGGTTTCGGATCTCGGACTCGGCAAAGCGATGCCCGGAGAACCCCTCCCGCAACCTGCGCCGAAGAACTAACACCGCACCACACAAGGCCCCTGCCCCACCATCTTTATGCGCAAATCACTTTCCTCATTCTGGCCTGCGATCGCGCTTCAAGCACTCGCGCTCGCACTTCCCCTAGAATCCATCGCAGGCGTCGGGGTCGGCGCCAAACCGATTCCCGGCGCGGAAATCCTCATCGACGGCACCCGCGCAACCCTCGACGAAAAGTGGATTTACTGGGAGGGACCGCGCTTCGGATCCTCACTGCCCATCAAATGGAAGCTCGTGACTGATCCTGTGGACGCAGGAACGGTGCTGCAAACCGACGATCCCGCAGTCGGCATCGGGAAATTCGGCGTGGCGGACATCATCACCAAGCGCGAGTATCAGGACTTCCGGCTGCACATTGAATTTCTGGTCATGAATGACGCGGGGAACAGCGGCGTGTACCTGCAGAACCGGTATGAAATCCAGATCCAGGACGGCGACGCAACCTCCCACGGCATGGGAGCAGTCATCAACGACACCCCCTCCCCCTATCACTTGTACAAAGGACTCCGCCAGTGGAACTCCTACGACATCGTGTTCCGCGCCGCCCGTTTTAAAGACGGTGTCCGGGTGGAGAAGGCGCTGGTGACCATGTACTTCAACGGAGTCAAAATACACGCCAATCAGGAGATCAACCAAGTCTGGGGCGGCGCAAACTCTGGATTGGACGGTGGCAACGACGGCGGCAAAGGCATCACCGACCGACTCGGGGGCTTGAAGCTCCAGTGCGAAGGCCACGACGTCCGGTACCGCAACGCTTGGATCAAGGAACTCTCCCTCGAGAAACCCCAGACCAATTTCGGGCGCGACAACTAAAGCACACCCGAGAGCGCACAGAGTCCGCCCGTTGTCATTCCCGCGCGCGCTTCGGTCGCGTCGCGAAGAAAAGCGCGACACCAAAAAGCGCCACAACCGCCGCCGCTCCGGTCAGTCCGACCAAAACCCAATCCCTCACGGTCTTGTCTGGAATGAAGGAGAGTTTGTGGAAGTTGCTGAAGAAGTCCGCTTCAAACTGCCGCCGGTTGTCGGTGTGCCTGGTCACGCTGCCCGTCGTTGTGCTCACATACACCCGCGTGCCTTTGCCGTCGTCGGCATCAAAACGGTACACTGGGAGGATCCGGAAAATGTTGATGTACTCTCGGTTGAATGACGTCAGAAAATCCGTCTTACGCACTTCCGCTCCACCGAGGAACGCCGAGGCGATCTCTTTCGCATAAAACTCGTCCCGTGATGCATCCTGGTGCCCATCCTTTGCGCTGAGATAAAAGGGGGCCCCCTTGCCCGTGTAGACCTGATACCACGGCTCCCCGCCGATCCCACGCACGTTCACAGCCGTTGCCGTACCGGTATCAACAGCGAGTTTGGAGAGCGCCTCGGCGACCGAGCAAGTGATTGCATCGGGTCGGAGTCCGCCCCCGCTGGGCCGCGCAGCCGGCGGCGCTTCCTGAGTGCGGGTCATCACGGTGTGAAGCACGCCGCTGATGGTGGACATGAGAATGCTCAGACTAAACACAAGTCCGAGCCATCGGTGTACGCGGCGCAGGGTGGCGGGTTTCATCATGGGGTGAAGTAAAAGCTCAACGCAGGTCCATCATGGCCGTGGCGCTTCACGTGCGTCCTCAAATTTCAGCACCCCGTCAAACTTTGAGATTTGCCTCTTGTCCTCTTCCGTTAACGCTGATTCCGCGCTCCGGATTTTCTCCGCCAATCGTTTTGCTACGGAACTCGACATCCCCATTTTCTGGAGATTGCCATACTCAATCAAAGACGCATCGCCGCACGCTGAGATGCTCCACTGGCCCTTCGTCCGTTTCAAAAGTGCGCGTCCTCCTGATCCGCGTTGCATCCAGGCTGCAACTGCAAAATCCTGCTCAACACTGACAGCCTTCACCAGAACCGGAGCGGCTGGACGATCCAAAATGCTGCCGACCGCTTGCCTCACCGCGCGCACGTCATCCTCAATTTTGCCGCGATTCGAGCCACTTCTTTTTCCACCTTTTGATCCAAACCCGCATCCCGCAAAGGCAACAGCAAGCACAGCAAACGCCAGACAAACTGAAATCAACTGCAGAGCATTGCCCAGTTTTGGAAAACGAGATTGAGCAGGCATAAAAGGGTGGGGTTTGATTCCTAGGATGGCTTAAAAAAGCAAAAGTGAGACTCGCTAAACTACGCTAGTCCGTCTCTCTTCTATCCCGCACTACCAGCGATACTCAATCCCGAGAAAAAAAGATCTGCCGTCTCCGGGGAGGAATTGTGCTGGGCTTCCGCCTTGATTCGCTGGCTCTCTTGCATCGCTGACCACGCTGGTCGTCGCGGCGTAACGTTTGTTAGCTAGATTTCGGCCTTCGAGGTAGAAAGATATCCCATTCGAGCGCCTAAAGCCCGCTTTCGCGCCGAGCAAAAAATAGGCGTCGGTGAAGAGCGTTCCCGCAGCATCGACTCGGTACCCGCGAGGCACGCACTCAATATTCGGACCCGCGTAGAAACCGCATGGAGCGGAGTAAGTGAGATCTGTACGAAGATAGTGTTCTGGAATGCCAGCGAGCGGTCCGTTGCCATAAGTTTGGTCATTGCTGTAGCGAAAGTTGTTCCAAAGGTAGTGCGTTTGGAGAACGAGCATATCGCGGGTGTTTGACTTTCGCTTGCGCACATCACTTCCTTCGGAACTGGAGTGGAGAAAGTCGAATCCGAGGCCAAGCTCGATGCCCTGATGGGTCGTCTTACCTGCATTTTTAGTCTGACCCACACCCGGAGCGATTTGAAACTCCAGCAGTTCGTTGTCGATCCAGGAGAAATAGTATGCTGCATCCCATTGGAGTGGACCGCGTGTACCACGTGAACCGATTTCCGCAGTTGTCGCTGTCTGGGCTTGCAACGCAACGGCCGGTGTGGAGGAGAGGAACAGCCCGGTAGGAAATTGATACTGAAGTTGTGATCGCACCAGTTCTCCGAAAGACGGTGGCTCGAAGCTTCTGCTGATGTTTGCAAAAATCTGGGTGGCTGCATCGGGCTGGAAAAGCAATCCGAGTTTGGGGCTGAATCCCCACCAGTTCTGGTCGTCGTTGAACGCCGTGTTCGTCGTACCAACGCCTGCGTTTTGGTTGGAACGCTCCGCGTACGAAAGCTGCGCGCCCAGAGTGAAGGCCAATGACTTACTGAGCCAGAACTGATCTTCCGCGAACACATCGAGGTTGAGCGCCCTTTGTTGCATGGATGCCCGCTTTGTTCCCCTTTTGCCGAGCACATTATCGTAGCGATCATCCCCAGTGCAGCCCCATGTCGGGGTGAGCCCGAGGGTCAATCGGTTTGAATGCCCGGCAACCTCCGCAGTGTTGTCGTAACGCAATCCAACCCCAAAGTCGTTGCTCAACTGGTCAATGACAAACAGGATCGGATGGTTCAGATCCTTGCGCGACCAGAAGGAGGTGAAAGTGAGTTTTTGGTCGTCATCCTGCCAGGTTGTTTTGTTTGCGAGCCGGAACAAGTCGAAGTCCCGTTTCCAGTTGCTGTCTACATAGTCAAAAATCTTCACAGACCCGTTTCTTTGCGCCTGCCGCGGATTTGTTTCCAGCTGGCTCTTGGTGAGGTTTCCGGGCAGCTCGGAGTCCGTGAGGGCGAGGGTAAGATAGAAGCGAGTTTCTAGATTCTCGCTGAAACGGTGTCCCACGTTGGTAAACAAACGCTGATTGTTCTGCTGGCTGTGGTCGCGGAAACCATCCTGCGAGAGATGAGAGAGACTCAGGAAGTAATCGTTTGCCCCCGCCACCGTGCCGCTGGAAATGAGGCCCCGAACGGTTCCGAAGCTTCCGTATTCTGCGCGGAGAGTAAGAGGCGATGCATCGTAGCCCGTCGGCGAGATGAAGTTGATCGCCCCGCCAAGGGTTGTGGAACCAAACTGCAGGGCATTCGCACCGCGGTAGACTTCAACGGCCTTCGCAACCAACGGTTCGATGGCCTGGAAATCAAACCCGCCGTCCGCGAGGTTTACCGGCACGCCGTCCTGCATCAGCTTGATGCCCCGCCCGTGAAAAGTACGTTGAATCCCGGAACCGCGGATGGAAATCCGGGCCTCTTCCGCTCCAAAGCGAGGCTGCACAAACACGCCCGGCGAATAATCGAGCACGTCCTTCAAAGTGGCCGCTTTCCCACGTTTGTACGATTCTGCGTCGATCACATCGATCCCGCCGGGGATCGACCTAAGCTCTTCGCGCAAGGCTTCAATCGTCGGCACGGTAAGAGACCCCCTTCCGTAAACAACCGTCTCCGGCAGAGTTTCAACCCCGTGTAGAAGAAGTGGAAAAAGCGCAGGCATGACGCCCATGAGAAGCCTGCACCCCTGCTTGGATCGCGTACTAGCTGTTCGAAGAAATGATTTTTGATTCATAAAAATTGATATGTCTGTGCATGCAAAACGAGATGCGGATACCGCCCATCACACCCGGTGCCCTTGGAACACCCGCACAAAGGTGATAACCGACTTTGCTGAACGCTGATTTTCCTACCGCCGGACGGACGGAGGCCGCGGTGCGCTCACTTTACCGCGATGGAAATGCCCGAGCACCGAATGGGGCGCGGCAAGAATTGCAACGGGCGAAGCAAGACCAGCCTAGGATCGCGTTGATGAAACGCGACCAACTGCGGTCAGGCAGCGTTGGCCCGAACCACTCAACCTATCGGCGGTGGCGTCAATGGTACTTCCACACGGGACACACCGTGCGGCGTAAAGCTTGGCCAAGGCGCAGTTGATGCAGGCTCAGACCGCGTTGGAGCCATGTCTGAAACCAGTTCAATGAACTTAAGCGTAGCTGACTTCTTCACCGGGGAAAACTCTGTGCCAGCGCCTTCCTCGTTGCAACGGCCCTCAGTGATCGCCGAGCACACAGGGCACGGGTGCTGCCCGTCGAAGGTGGACGAAACCGCCTCGGCCACCGAGGTGGTGAGTGACCGGGAAATAAGCATTCCAGTCCATGCTGTGCCCTGCAGCACGACCCAGTGCGCACCACTTAGATAAAGCGCGCAGCTTAGGATGATTAACTTGTGCAGGAAAGATTTCATATCAGCACCGACCCCTTAAGTTTTCTAACAGCGCTTGGGGTCAGGCAACATTAAACTGGCAACATTAAACTAAGGAGCAACGGCAGGGCTGCATCTCAACGGAAATACACTACACCAACTGCTCCTTAATCTTTTTCCTGACCTTTCGAATCGGTGAGGTTTGTTGACAGTTAACCGAATCAATCTAAAAGAGGCGCGGTTGTTATAAAACGTTAAAAATCTGAGTGAATGTGGGGAAGTCCCGTCTCATTCACTCATGAACTCAGAATCCCCCACCCGCATGCCCCTCCGACGCCTCACCCCGCTCGCCGCGCTCATGACCCTTGCCTCGACGTGTACCATGCGTGGGCACACGCCTCAGGAGAAGCTGGACTCCCCGGTCAAGCCGCCCGATGCGGGAGAAAAAGTCGGCTACGCACTTCTGGAATCTGTGGAAGTCATCGGCAAGCGCTCCAATCTTCTTGAGCTGGCGACATCCGCCTCGTTTGGCATCGCCAGCGGACAGGACATGCGGTCCCGTCCGGTCACCCGCCGGGGGGAGATGCTCGAATTCATGCCCGGGATGGTGGTCACCCAGCACGCGGGGGGAGGCAAGGCCAATCAATATTTCATGCGCGGGTTCAACCTGGATCACGGCACGGACTTCGCCGTCTCCATCGACAGCATGCCCATGAACATGCGCACCCATGCACATGGCCAAGGATACGCTGACATCAACAGCCTCATCCCCGAGCTGGTGCAATCTCTTCACTACACCAAGGGGACCTACGCCGCGCGCAATGGTGATCTCTCGAGCGCCGGCAGCGCGGACTTCAATCTTTACGACTACCTCCCGCGCGGTTTCGCCACCGTGGAGTACGGCGCATACAACTACGCAAGAACCGCCGCCGGCCACACACTGACGCTCGGCGACGGCGAAAACGCCGGGAAACTCACCCTCGCCGGTGAATACAACTACTACGAAGGCCCGTGGGATCTTCCCGAGTATTTCAACCGCGCCAACGGTTTCGCGCGCTATTTCAAAGGAACAGAGGAGGACCACTTCTCACTGACGTTGATGAGCTACGACGGACGGTGGCAAAGCAGCGATCAGGTGCCGCTTAGCAACATCCAATCCGGACAAATCGGACGATTCGGCAACCTTGACCCGACCAACGGCGGATCCAGCGAACGGCACAGCCTCCAGCTCCACGCGCAGACCCAGGACGGCGAAAATGTCACCCAGGTGAATTTATACGGGGTCTACTATGCTCTGGACTTGTTCTCCAATTTTAACGGGGACCAATTTGAGCAGTCCGAGCACCGTTCCGTTTTAGGCGGAAATGTGGCTAGGACCTGGAACGGACTCTCTCTCTTTGGCAGGGAATCCTCGTTCACGCTAGGACTTCAGACCAGGACCGACATCATCCGCGGAATCGGCCTCTACAATACTGCGGCTCGCCAGCGCATCACGGTGCTCCAGCCCGATCCATTGGGGCGTCCCCAGGACCGCCTCGACAACGTGACCCAAAGCGACATCGGGATTTTCGCTGAAAAGACCGTCAAATGGACTCCTTGGTTCCGTACAACTACCGGCCTGCGGGCGGACGCCTTTTACTTCGGGAACAGGAATCTCAGCGGCGATGCGGACAAATCAGGAGATGCACTGCGCGGGATCGTTAGTCCGAAATTCAGCGCGATCATCGGGCCGTTCCAGAGGACGGAATTTTACGCGAACATCGGGACTGGTTACCACAGCAACGACGCGCGCGGTGTGGTGGACAAAGCCGCTCCAGCAGCACCGCTCCCGCGCACCGTCGGCGCCGAGCTTGGAGTGCGATCGAACGTAATTCCTACCCTCACGACCACCGCGACGCTCTGGTGGCTCAAGAGCGAAAGCGAACTTGTCTATGTTGGAGATGCGGGCAGCAATGAGGCGGGCCCCGGCTCCTCGCGACATGGCATTGAATTGAACGCCTACTGGACTCCGTGCGAATTCTTCTCAATGGACGCGGAGTTTTCACTCAGCCAGGCGAGGTTCACAAACAGTCCGGGCGCCGATTATGTTCCCAACAACGTGCCCATCATGTTCAGCGGCGGTTTCGTGCTGGGAGCGCAAGGTGACAAAACCGGATGGTTCAGCGGCACGCGGCTCCGCACGTTCGGCCCAAGACCGCTTAAGGAAGACAACAGCGTCAAGAGTCGCCCGCTATGCTCGCTCAATACCAACGTCGGCTACCGCGGCGAGAACTGGGAGGCCGCGCTCGAATGCCTTAACCTGCTGGACCGTAAAGACAATGACATTGAGTATTTCTACGCCCGCTCGGCCACCCCAGGCATTGAGGAACGCCACATCCATCCGGTGGAACCGCGCATGCTCCGGGCACGCTTCACGGTGCACTGGTAGCATTTCGGAGGGCGCACGCGTGCTTTGAACGACGCAAGAAAGCGACGATCTAGAACTGATGCTTTTCGCCAAAACTCAGATCGTAGTCGATCGTGAGTTCTTCCCCTGTTCGGATTTTTTTAAGCGACTGCAGAGCGCCGCTTTTCTTGAACCTGAGGTTCGGTTTCTTGGAATGGTTTAGGAAAATCGACATGTCCACCGTGTTCATTCCGCACGTGGGAACAAACACGTACCCCTTCTTGATGTAGCAAAACTTGTCGATCTGCTTGCTCACATTTTTGGGAAGCCCCTTCAGATGTTTCAGCGAGAGTTTTGACTCTTTGCGTCGCTTGAAAATCTTGAGCGGGTTCACCCCCTTCGGGATGTCACGGATCGCAAACACGCCGACACCATGCGTTTTGGAAACACCTAGACGGCAGAAGACATCGGAACGCAGATGCGCAAGAAGCGCTTTCTTCTGAGGAGACATAATGTCGGTTGAACCAGTGGCAGCAGCGGATTTAAGTGATGGCATTGAAAGGAATTACTGCAGTGCTCAACGGGCTGCCTCTCGGCTGGCCCGGGCACGGCGACCCAGGGGGGCAAGTGTCCCGACATCCGGCGTAGAACGCCAGTCCTATTATCCCCCGGCGGATTGCGGGGGCGCACCGTCCGGGCCTCCCCGCACCCTCAGATCCTACAAAATCGGGGTGACGCCCGGCGGTGCGTTTCTCGTAAAAAGCTCAATTACCGAGGGCCAAAGTGCTCTCTGCCTCCGTACATAATAGTGTCGCTGGGTTGAACTGCGGTGTCATGCAGCTAGGCGGCTAGGCGGCGGCGACACCATGGAAGGCGCTGGGGCGTTTCGGCTGGGCGGTGGCCTGCGGGAGGTTGACGAAGGAGAGGCTAAAAATGGGGGGGGCGAATGAACAGATGCGGATTTTCAGGTGCGATTCTGGGGAGCAATTCTGGGGACAGAGCCGGCCGATTGGCGGCTGCTGAGCGGACGCTTGGGGTTGCCCCAAGGGCATGGGGCGCGGCTCCGTTGAAAAACCCGGCATGCGCGTCCTGCTGATTTCCCACACCTGCCAGTCGCGGCACGAGGGGCAGCCGAAGGCGGAGTGCCTCGCGGCCTACCCGGACGTGGATCTGATGGTTCTTGCCCCGGAGCGCTTCAACCACTTCGGGCCGTGGCGCGAGGCCGAGCAACCCCTCGCTAGGAGCTTTAGATTCGAGTCCCACCGTGTGGCACTGCCGTGGCTGGGTCCTGCGCAAAACTATCTCCACTGGTACCCGCGTTTGCGTCGGGTGCTCGCTGAGTTCAAGCCGGACATCATCGACCTCTGGCAGGAACCGTGGGCGGCTGTGAGCGCCCACTGCTGCTGGCTCCGGAACCGGCTGCTCCCCCACGCGAAGATCGTCATGGAATCGGAGCAGAACCTGTTCAAACGGTTTCCCCCGCCCTTCAGTTGGTTTGAGCGCTACACGATGCGGAACGCGGACTGCGCCGTGGGCCGCAGCTCGGGCGTGCTCGAGGTTCTCCGTGCAAAAGGGTTCACTGGCCCGGCCCACCGGGTGGGAAACGCCGTGGACACGTCGCTCTTTAGACCAATGGACCGTTCGCGGTGCAGGCAGGAGCTGGGACTCGAAGGTTTCGTTGCCGGATACGTCGGGCGGTTGGTGGAGCGCAAAGGTCTGACGGATCTCGTCAACGCGCTGCCCCACTGCCCGCAGCACGTCAATTTGGTGTTTGCGGGTGACGGGGAGCACCGCAGCGCCATCGAGACGCGCGCGAACATTCTGGGGGTTGGGACTCGGGTGCGGTTTCTTGGGGCGCGCCGCCTCGAAAATCTACCGCAAGTCATGAACGCGCTGGACGCGCTGGTTTTGCCCTCGCGGAGCGTCCCGACTTGGATGGAGCAGTTCGGGCGGGTCATCATCGAGGCGCAGGCCTGCGAGACTCCAGTCATCGGATCCGACTCGGGAGCGATTCCTGAGGTGGTGGGACGCGGCGGATTGATTTTCAAGGAGCGGGATGCGCGCTCGCTTGCCTCAGCCATCACTCGGTGCGCGGAGAACGTGGAATGGATGCGGGAACTTGGGCGGGTGGGAAGACAACAAGTCCTGAAAAACTTCACGTGGCAGCGGGTGGCTGCGCAAATGCATGAAATTTACAGGACCTGCGTTAGCAGCGGCATCCGCCGGGGCGCCTCTCTCGAAATCGCTGCAGGAGGCGACGACTCGAGAGCGCTGCAAGTGCTGCAAGAAGCCCCCCACAAAACGCCGCTGAACCTGCCATGAACCAAAACCCAGCGCATATTCCCCGCCCTCTACGCATCGCGTTCCTGGATCACACGGCCAAGCTCGGGGGCGCCGAACTATCGATGCTGAACATGCTCGAAAAGATCGACCGCACCCGGTTTTTGCCAACTGTTATTCTGGGGGAGCCGGGCCCGCTCGAACGCCGACTCGCCTTCGCGGGCGTGGAAACATGCATTCTCCCTCTCGGAGCCGAAGTTGCTCACGCGAAAAAGGACAGCCTTGGAACGCGAAGTCTCCTCAATTTCAAAGCAATTTGGAAAACGCTCCGATACGCATGGAGGGTGTCACGACTAATCAAGGCGCGGAACATTGACTTGATTCTCACAAACTCACTGAAAGCGGACCTGATCGGAGGCGTATGCGCATGGGCCACGGGAACCCCGCTTGTGTGGCATATTCACGACCGCTTGGAGGGCGACTACCTGCCGCGGCCTGTCGCTGCGGCGCTGCGGTTCTTATGCAGGTGGGTTCCGGATTTTATCGTAGCCAACTCACGCTCGACTCTTGAGAGCCTGCGTCTGCGCAACCCCCAGATGAGCGTGGTGGTGTTCGAGGGTATTCCGGCCTGGCCCGCCGCTCCCACATCCCGGCACGTCGAAATTCCGCGCGATGGCGGCACGCGGGAGGACTGCGCTGTGCCCAGCCAAACTCCGAACGCACCTGCCCGCGAGGTTTCTCCGCCCGCCACAACGGCTGAAAAACCAGTGAACATCGGGATTATCGGAAGACTCACCCGCTGGAAAGGGCAGCATATTTTGATTGAGGCAGCGTCGGTTGTGCACCGGAGATTCCCAAACACCCGCTTCCAAATCATCGGATCGCCCATGTTCGGGGAAAGTGAATACGAGGCACAACTAAGCCAGCAGGTCAGGGATCTGGGATTGGATGGCTGCGTGGAGTTTCGGGGATTCTGCGAGGATGTCGCAAGCGCGATCAACTCACTGGACATAGTAGTCCACGCCTCGATCCTCGAGGAGCCTTTCGGCAGGGTCATCACGGAGGGGATGCTCGGGTCGAAACCCGTTGTAGCAACACGCGGCGGTGGAGTTCCGGAGATCGTGTTGGACGAGGTAACAGGACTACTCGTGCCTATGGGTGATGTCGCAGGGATGGCGGAAGCGGTCTGCAAGCTCGTGGCGGATCCTGCCCTGCGTTTAAGGATGGGAAGCGCGGGAAAACAGAGAGTTCTCGAGCATT
>JBILKY010000110.1:0-10995 GCA_044376395.1 Chthoniobacteraceae bacterium
TTGGTGTGAAATACATCCCTCTTGGTGGAGTTGATGCGGCGAACGCCAGCAAATACCTCGCAGATCCGCTTGTTGCCGCGATTGGAGGTTCATGGCTCGCGCCCAAGGAACTCATCACCTCAGAAAATTGGACTGCGGTCACCGCGAACGCAAAGCAGGCTTCCGAAATAGCCAGGGCGAATCGCAAAGGGGGATAGCGTCCGATGGGCGTTGCGGTCGGAAATGCTCAGTTTTTTAGGGCGGTATAACTTCCGCCTCCTCCATGGCGCGCAAGAATCTGCCTGAGCCGGTTCGCGGTGGCCTCCTTTGCCCCGACTCCGATGAATTGGATTCTCGCAGCCGTCGGTCGCTTGGACTGCAGCTCAGCGATTGCTTTCTCGATTTCCTCGAGGGGAATGCTCGCATTCACCGCTGTCCCGCGCTGCATGTCGCAATCGCTGATCACGATAACGCAGTCAGGGTCCAGCTTGAACACTTCGGATAGCGCGACCAGAAATCCAGGGCTCCCGGTCACGGTTGAAGGAATGCCGGATGGAAGCGTTCCCTGTGTTCCAAAAAAACGAGTCAGCCACTGGCACGCTGCATCTTTGTTGGTTCGGGAAGCCGCGGCCAGCCTCGGTTGAAAAAGCGCGTAGTTTCGAGCGAACTGCACGAGGTTGAACCGGGCGTTTCCGCTTAGATTCTCGATGAGCAGGACTGTCTCCTCGCGAATTCGCTCCATGGGCATGCCCGCCTTGGCCGCTGCGTTACTAACCGTCTTCGAAATATCAAACATCAAAACAATACGTTCCCCCGGGGCCTTCACCCCGAGGAAAGTGGGCGCAGCCTGCTCCGCCCTACCCCCGCCTCCAACACTGCTGCCGCTGCCTCCAAGTCCGAACCCTATACCCGTTCCCACGCCCGTTGATTGAAGATAGCCAACCACCAAAGACGAAGTTGTCGGACTCCCTCTGTCGGTTGGGGCTTTCAGCGAGGAGACATTCTCGAACGCAAGGTCTCTGATCGCACTCGCAGCTACCTCGCGTTGAGGCGATGCTGCCCCGCCAACCCCCTCGTTACCTGAAGCCGCAGCCGCCGCAGTTCTATCAGGAGCAGGAATGGAAATCGTTTTCGCAGCCACCTGAACCTTCTCAACCGGCGCCAACCGTCGGACAACCACAATCACGCCGGCTACAAGCCCCGCGGCGATATGGACCGCAATGCTAAATAGAAAGATGGGTGCGACTCGCCGTCGGGATTCCTTTTTCATTTCTATTCTGGAAGCCTCCGCACCTTAGCCGCCATCATGCGGCTCCGTTGCAAGAGTGATGTCGGTAACACCTGACCTCTGGCACGCGACCATCACGTCAATGATCCGCTGGTAAGGTGCCTTGTCAGCCGGGTCGATAATGATCGAGACAGACGAATTTGACCGGTCTGCTATCGATTTCAAACGCTGCAGGCTGGTTGAAAGCAGAGGGAGATACTTGGATTCCGGCCGCCCCATAACCGCTTCGTTCCAGAGCACCTGGCCGTTGTCGAGGATCTGAATCGTTTGCTCTTCAATCGGCGGAAAACTTTGGTCTGTGGTGCCGACGCTTGCAACGGCGGCATCAATGTAAGATTGGGAGGATTTTGGCCTCGCAGTTGCCATGAAAAAAAACAGCAGCAGAAAGCAAACGTCAATCAGGGGCGCGATCTGCAGTTCAACCTGCATTGATTCTCTTCGCATCATTTTAAACTCATGTTCGGTTTATTCGTTTCGAATCACGTATGAGACCTCCTGCGCGCCACCTTGCGTAATTGCTGAGACGAGCTTTTTTATCGTCGCACTAGGGGTGGCGGAGTCGGCGTTGATTTCCACGACCCGTTTCCGCTCGCCTCCACCACGCGCAGAGCTAGAAATATGAGCGCCAATTTTCTCAAAACTTGTTGATGTTCCGTTGAATACGATTCGCCCGTTACCCGAGATAAAAATGACAAACGGCCTCTGAGCCGGTTCGAAATCTTGCTCATGCTTAGCAATCGGAAGCTCAAGTTTTTCGTTCTCCCGTTGGCGCTCGAGCGTTGTTGACAACATAAAGAAAAACAGCAGCAGCATGGTCACATCGATCATGGGTGCGATTTGCAAGCCTACCTCCTCGTTCAAAAGCCGATGCGAATGGCGTCGGTTCATTTAAAATTCATTCCCTGGTGCGACTTGTTTCTGATGCGGCTCAAAATCAACAGCACGAGCGATTTAAGTCAACCAAGGGCTTGAGAGGAGGGAGGGGTGCCGTGAGCCTCGCCTGTAAACCTGTCCAGCATGTGGCTTAGGGCGCCGTGAACATCAGTCATGTTGCTGCTCAACATGCCCCTGAACACAAAAAACATCAGCATGGCGGGGATCGCTAGGATTAGACCTCCGCCTGTTGCGATCAGCGCCTCGCCGATCCCCTTCGCAAGTTCCCCCGCATCGGCCTTGCCTGCGTTGAGCGCCGCAAACCCCTTCACCATTCCCGAAACTGTGCCTAAAAGTCCAATCATGGGTGCGATGACTGCGAGCGTGTTCAAGTAATTCACCGTCACCATCATTTTCGTTTCTTCCCGCATGCATTCGTCTGCAATCGCGTCCGACATCGCCGATTTGTTGTACATGTCACGCTGGAAATTGGCCCTGATTAAAGCGGGCTTAAGCGCGCGCGTCAGTGGGCCAGGGTGCAGTTCGCAGATCCTGTACGCTTGATTGAGGTCCCTCTGCGAGACGAGCTCGTTTAGTTGGTGGATGAGGTCGCTCTGCAACATTGCGCGCTTCCTCAGCATGATGGTGCAATGTAGGGCTATCGCCACTCCAATCACGGAGCAGCAAGCGATCACGTGCATCACGAATCCGCCCTCCTGATAAAGATCAAGCAGGCTTCTTGTCACTGATTCCGCCTCCGCTGCGTGCACGGGGTCATGGCATACAAGAAGGCACAGGAGCGTTTTTAGAGCCAATGACGGGCGGGTTTTGGTTGGATCTGCTAATTTCGTCTTCGATTGTTGTTGCATATGCGGATTCTTGAAACCGTCTCCGTAGTGTGCTCGCGATGCTCTTGGCGTGGGATTCATCCCCGCAGAGCATCAAAAACTTTGCTGCGTGATAAAGCGCGGTTTGAGCAACGTTTTCCTGGTCGGAGCCGAAGAGTGCGGCAAAGACGTAAGCATCCATTGTCCTCTCGTAGATTTCAGAGCGCTCTCTGTGCACGCGCACGTCCTCCTGCCATCTGGGATTTTCAAAAAGAAAAAGGCGCATCGCTTCATGGCCGCAAATGCCTGCCGTTAAATTTGCGCTTACCCTGAGCGGAAGGGGGAAACGGGGGTCATCCCATTTTAAAGACTCGGCGCGCGCTTCTTCGAACTTTCCAAGCTCGGCTAAAATTCTCATCTCAAATGCCAAAGCTTGGACTCTGTGCGACTGCTCACTGGCTGTGGTCTTTACGCACATCACGATCGTAAGTGCCTCCTCGGCAGAAACACTGGCGGTGTTTTTCGCAAGCGCCTCTGCGGCGAGTCTTAATCCAGCCTGCGCAATCTGCGTTCCTCCCTTGCCGATTAAAGGGTGCATTGCAGCCCAGAAAGCCTTCAGTGTTGCCAAGCTTTCAGCCGTTGGTTCGGCTTGAGTGCAATCCGCAGCTCCCCGTGAAAGTAATACGCTTTTGATATCGGTGAGGTTGATCGAAAAAGTCTCTGGCGCGTTGATTGAGGGATTTTGCGCCTGGGCCTTCAAGACTGTGGAAGAAACTTGCTTAATGTTGCAATCAATCCGCTCCCCATTGGTAAGCGTGATGATGTCAGCATCAGATTTCCCAATGGTGAAAAGTGCAAAAACAGTTCCCAAAACAAATTTCATATTCATATGTCAGCAAGTTTGGACTTCCGCACAAGGCCGCGCACCTACCTCCCAGACGGTGTAGCTGAGCTGGTGCGCGATCGGCACTCGGATGCTGCAGATGTGTTCGCCAACTCTGGGTTCGCTAGGAGCTCGGTGTACGCTTTCTCCGCAGCTTCAGGATGGCCTAGTCGTGTTAACGCAAAGCCGATGCGTTCGTATGCCCGCGCAACCATCTCGGGCTGGGATAGGCCTGTGAGAGTCACCCTCTGGAGGTACACAAGAGCATCTGCATCCTGATGAGTGTCTATTTTGTGCTCCCCGATTTCCAAAAGCGCTCGCGATCTGATTGCGATGGGTGCGCATTTTGCACCCGCAATTTGCGTGAGGTCATCGAGTCGCTTTTGAACTTCATTTAGGCGGCGATGCACGTCTGCCCGAGTCATCAGCATTTTGGGAATCAGCAAGGAATCCTGACACTCCGTCTCGAGCCGTCCAAACTGTTTAAGAGCCTGCGTGGGACATCCAAGTTCAAGCTCGGCAAGGCCCGTATGAAGGAGGGCCTGGTCTTTGTACCTTGTGCACGGATTCCATTTTAGTAGTTCACGCCACGTCGCTAAAGATTTGTCTGGTCTTTTTATTTTCGAATAATGAGAGGCCACTTCGAATAAAATTTTTTCTGGCGCTGCGTATGGGTGCGATGCGACGGCCTCCTCTAGCCTGTCGTAGTCGTGATTGCTTTCCGCTGTTTCAGCGTGCCGCGATTTTCTCCAAATCGCCCATGCTTTGGCGATGGTACAACTGCACGGAACGGGATGCTGGGCGCTGCCGTGGGAGCTGGGCATGCGTGCGCCAGCATTTGTTGCATCAAATGCGGTGCCTTGGCTGTTGGATAGTAGTTCGATGATCTCGTCCGCGGATCTTGTGTGGCACTCGCCTGGTTTGTGCTCAAAAAGATTGCGGATGATTTGTAGCGCCGCGCCGGTTGTTTGGTTCAAAGCACTGATTTTGAGAAGCTCCCTGCATGCTTCGGCAATCCTGTAGCTTTGTGGGTTGGTCGTGATAAAGCGGGTGAGAGACTCTTCCGCTTCGATGGGCTGGCCACTTTGGAGCAATGCCCTTGCGAGCCTTAGTTGGCCTTCATCATGCACGTTCGCCGCCAGCGGTGGAATGGCTTGAAGTGCCGTGATGCCCTCAGTTATTTGCCCAACGGACAACAACGCGTCGCCCAAGAGCAGCCTGGCATCGTTAACTTTTTCACCAAGCGGATTGTGGGTGATGTAGGAACGAAGCGCGTTGATGGCAACTGGGGGATCGTTCAACCAAAGGAGGGCCTTCGCTCGGTAGAATTCGACTAACTCTCGATTTTCGATCTTAGTCTTGTCCGCTAGATACTGATCCGCAGCTGCAACTGCTTTCATAGCGTCCTTTGCGGCGATGTTTGCAGCGACAATGATGTACTGCGCAGTGTCGCATAGTGGATGCCTAGAATAAGACGCTGTGATAGTTTTCGCAGTTGCGATTGCGCCGGCATAATCACCGGTTTCAAGCCGCGCGCATGCACAGAGCGTCTTGGCACGTGCAGTCAGCTCTGTATCGTTGGATTTGTGGCCTACGTCCTCAAACACGCTAATCGCTTCGGCAGGTGAGCTGGTTTTGGAGATCGCTATGCCTTTCAGAAGCGCTGTTTGAAGCTTTTGTTTTGGGTCTTTGAATTGTGACTCAAGTTTTGCAGCGATGTTTATCGCTTCTTCCCATCGCTCCATTTCTAGCATGCAGCCCAGCAGCAGTTTTTGGTGTGTTTCAATCACTCCATCTCGATGCGAAATAGGGAGTTCGGTAAAGTATTTTAGCAAAGTGAAAGCCTCTCGGGATGAAGATGCAGACGCGAACGATGTTGCGGTGGTGAGGACGGCTTCCGCCAGTAGCGCGTTCTGCCCGGTCGCAACTTGGACTTCTGCCTTCAGAGTCGCCTCTAGTTTGGTAAGCTGCGTTAAGGTTTTGTTGTCTTCTCGTGTTCTTGCGGCGAGTATCTGCGAGCTGGTTTCGTTGAGTTTCGTGCGAAGAGATTGGATGCTGTACTCAGGATTTCGGGTGCGCAGGATGCAGTGGAGTGCCTTCTCGGGTTGGTTTGTCTGGGAGAAACGAATGGCGGTTTGTAAAAGCAGCAAATCGCAGCTTGCAGCCAGATAACACGACGCCATCGTGTTGGAGTAGGCGGCAAGTGTTTCTGCTGATTTCTCCGGAAGATTTAATCTCAGGCAGGCTGTGGCCTTAATGGCTGCGCACATGCATCGAGTGGCTGCGTCATTCGGGGCATAGCTGGCCAAGTGCTCAAGGGTCTCCTTGTTGAGGTTCTCTTCGAGAAGCGATTCCGCGATAATCAAAAATGCGCGGTCATGAATCTGCCGGCTCGCAGGGTGGTCGAGTTTGGGTTTGGAGAGGAGCGTTGATAGAGAGGCGCGCGCTGAAGGATACTTCTTCAATCGGTACAGGCACTCACCTTTTATGAATAACAGTTCACAGTTGAGATATTGCGGTAAATGTTGATTCGTTTGGAGCTTATCAATCAGTGAAACGGATTCCGCGTAATTCGTGTTTTTGAGAAGGCAGTCGAGGAGCTCTAACCGGTGTGTCGCTTGTCGTGGGTCCGGTTTCTCGGTTACGCTGAATTCTGCCTCAAGCTGCTGGTAATAAACGATGGCTCGGGGCCAGTTTTTTCTGTTGCGTTCCGTTCTGGCTGCGGCGAGGCATTCCCTGGCAGTGAGGTCCTCGTGTGGCGGGTTTGTGGATGACGGTTTTGCGGAACCCGCGTTCGGCCAAATGAACTGAACTAGGAACAATGCCACGCATAAGCTGGATGTTTTTCTGCGTTTTTGTTCAGTGAGCACATTGTGGTGTGGGATCCCTTCTGAACCCGGAAGGTTCCCCGCTCTGTGTCGCCCGAGTTTCTTCTTTGTGGATTGCTCCGCGCCCATAAAATAATGCCCCCGACCCCGGTCGATGGGTTCTGATTTTGCCCGCAAACCGGATTCGAAGGCCACAATCCACCTGCGTGGATGTGCTCGGCCTGGCCTCCCGCTTTCCTGGTTGATTCGTCGAGCTTACACTTTTTGTTTTTCAGAAATAGGATATGAATCCCCCATGGTAAGGACGACTTTCATCTCATCCCTGATGTTTCTCGGCATCATCACCTCTGGTCTTACGAAGGAGGCCGCTGCTCAAAGCAAGGCTGCTTCGAATAGCGCTGCGAACCAGAGTTCAGTGTCCCCGGGGCGCGAGGCGAAGGTCAGGATTGTGAAGATCTCGATGGCTGATGGAATGCGATTTGAGCCGCCGCGTTTGAGCGCGAAGCCAGGTGAATCCCTTTTATTGAAGCTCGAAAATCTCGATTCTTCTCATCAGCCGCACAATTTTCTGGTGGTCGCTCCAGGTAAGATCCAGGAGGTTGTCAAAGAAGGTCTTGCGCTCGGCGAGAAGGGAGCGCTAGCGGGCTTCATTCCCGAGCATCCAGCCATACTAGCTTCGACGGGCAAGGTGCTGGATCCCGAGGCCGGTTTTGAGCTTCCGTTCACGGTTCCAAATGAGCCGGGCGTTTACGGCTATGTTTGCACAGTGCCAGGTCATGGGATGCTCATGTATGGCGCACTGTATGTCGGCGTAACGATGCCCCCCTTGGCGAAAGATTCGAACGTGCCGCAGATCACCATGGAAAAGGCGCTCGCGGGCGGCGGCCGGCGGCCCTTTGTGCAGCGGATGTTTCTTCCCAATTCCGGGCCGGCGGCGATCGGGGTTGCGCTTCCTGGAGCGCAAAATGTTTGTTTCGACGCGGGAGAGTGCCGACTGCGCTACGCATGGCGCGGGCCATTTATTGACGCGACGCTGTACTGGCAGGGCAATGGCAGCGAACTTGCTGATTTGAGTGCTGAGCCATGGTGGGTTTCTTCCGGCTTTCCTTTGAAGATTGGGGGTAGTGATCTTGGTCCGGTGAAATTTTTGGGGTACCGCTTGGTTGAAGGTTTGCCAGAGTTTCACTACCGCGCAGGAGAGCACGAGATTTACGAGACCGTCGTAGCGCAAGGTGACGGCATCGAGATCCGCATGCGGATCCCGACTGCAAATAGCGCTGTCTCTTACAATATTGAGCCGGGGGAATACTCCTGGCGGTGTGCCCAGGGGAAGAACAACGGAAAGCAGATCGTAGTCGCGGCTGCGGAAGCGAAGCGCTTTTCGATTATTCTGCAGCCCAGAGTTGAAAGCGGGAAGAAGAGCAAAAAGTAAGCGCCCCGATTTTTGATAGGGTTCTAGGATTTATTTTCACATTAAGAGAACGATTTTATGAAGAGAATTTACACTGCAGGTTCTCCGAAGGGTTGGGATCGGGCTGCGTTTGCGTTGTTCGTTTTGGCAGGGACTTTTTTGTACGGCGGTCCGGCTGTGAAGAGGGTTCCTGCGGAGCGCGATGCGCTCATGGCGCAGCATTTTCGCGTGACCGAACTCAAGGGACCTGCTGGGGTTGATCCTCAAGTGGGGGCGATTTTGCCGCTGTCCGACGGCAGGGTGGCGGTTGCTTTTCACAGGGGGGAAATCGCAGTGTATGATCTACAGAAGGCTTCCTGGTCGATGTTCGCGGAGGGGCTTCACGAGCCTCTTGGTTTGCTTGAGGATACCGACGGGAGTTTGCTGGTGATGCAGCGCCCAGAGCTCACCAGATTGAAGGACCTCAATGGCGATGGTGCGGCGGACGTTTTTGAAACTGTGTGGGATGGTTTCGGTATGACCGGGAACTATCACGAATTCGCTTTCGGCCCGCTAAGGTCCAAGGACGGAAAGCTGTTTGTTGCATTGAATCTCGCCTCGAGCGGAGCCTCGGTTCGCTCGGAGTTGCGGGGTGAGTGGTTGGACGTCGGACTGCAAAGGGAGGCGTTTTATCAGGATTGGAAAAGCGCAAGCAAGCAGGCAGGCCGCATGTATTCGCGCGTGCCGTGGCGTGGATGGGTCATGGAGATTGACCCGAAAACGGGTGTTGCTCAGCCTTTTGCGAGCGGGTTTCGCTCGCCGGATGGACTCGGATGGGATGCAGAGGGAAATTTACTCGTCTCTGACAATCAGGGAGACTGGCGCGGCACCAGCGAATTGCATGTTGTGAAACGGGGTGGCTTCTATGGACATCCTGCATCGCTGCCTTGGCGAGGGGATTGGGCGCACGGCGATCCTCTTAAGGCGCCGGTGGAGGTGCTCGAACAATTGCGGACGCCCGCGGCTGTTTGGTTTCCGCAGGGCACGTACGCGAATTCGCCGACCCAGATGGTACGGATTCCGAAGACGGCCGCTTGGGGGCCGTACGGTGGTCATATCCTGATTGGTGAGATGAATGTACCGAAGCTACTGCGGGTGACGCTGGAGGAGGTGCACGGGGTGTGGCAGGGCGCATGCTATCCGATGGTTGAAATGACGACGCTCAAAGCCGGACTGCACCGACTCGCCTTCGTCGGTGACCGTTTGCTGGTCGGGAGGACGCATTTGTCCTGGGCGGGTGGGGAGCATCTTGGGTGGCTGGAGAGCACCGGGAATTTTGGCTTTGACGTGATGGAGCTCAAAGCTGAGCCCGATGGCTTTAACATGAGGTTTTCAAAACCGGCGGACAAGTCAGCGGTCGACCCCTCGAATTGGAGCGTGCGCTCCTACACCTTCGCCTACTGGGCAACCTACGGCTCGCCGGAGATGGATTCGCATGAGTTTTTTCCTGAATCCGTTTCCTTAAGTGAGGATCGGCTATCCGCCCGGCTGAAAATTCCCGAGATGCGGGAGAATTTTGTTTATGACTTTAATTTCGGCTCGCTTCGCGCCGCCGACGGGTCGCCCGTATTGAACCAAAAGGCCGCGTATACATTGCGCCGTAAGCCCTAGGTCTTAGGCATGACCCCCGATGGCTTAAACGGCGCTCATGCTGTTAGTAGACGCGAGTCTCGAATTCTCGTGATCCGGGGCGGAGCGATCGGCGACTTTGTTTTGACGCTGCCGGCCATCGGTTTGTTACGCGATGGTTTTCCGAACGCCCGTATCGAGTTGCTCGGCTATCCTCATATCGCGTCTCTGGCTGAAGGCCGCTACTACGTGGACAGGGTGCGTTCGATTGAATACGGGCCGATGTCCGGTTTTTTTGCGAAAAACGCGGAGTTGAATGCGGAGTTGTCGGAGTATTTCGCGGGGTTCCAGCAGGTGGTGAGTTTTCTTTTTGATCCGGACGGGATCTTTGAGGCGAATGTCAGGCGATGCGGGGTCCGGAATTTTATGCCTGCATTTCGGCGTCCCTCGGGTGTTCACGCGGCCAGAGAGTGGGCTGCGCCCCTTGAGTCGCTGGCGCTGTATTTGCAAGACCCCGCGGCAAAGCTTTTTCCCACGGAGGATGATCGCAGTGCGGCCTTGGCATGGTTTGAGGAGAATGCGGGTGCCGTTGGGTCAGGACGTAAAAGGGGGATGCGGTTTGCAATTCACCCGGGCAGCGGAAGCTCAAAGAAAAATTGGTCTGTTCAGAAATGGGGCGTGCTGGGATTGGGCTTGATCGATGCGTTCCCGGAGGCGGAATTAATTCTAGTTGGAGGGGAGGCTGATGGCGACGCGCTCCAAAAGATCAAACAGTGCTGGCCTGCGGATCGGTTCCGGGAAGCGCGGGATTTGGCGTTGCCATTACTCGCTGCGATTTTGACGGAGTGTGATTTTTTTTGCGGCCATGACAGTGGGGTTTCGCACATTGCGGGTGCGGTTGGAGTGCGGAGTTTGTTGCTGTTTGGTCCCACGGACCCTCTAGTATGGGCTCCTGCAAACAGCACGGTGCGGGTGGTCGTGGCGCCCGGAGGTTCGCTGGAACACCTCAGCGAGGGAGAAGTGCAGGCCGTTTTGTGGGAGTTGATTTCCGATTCAGGTCTTGGTTAAGCAAGGCTATGAAGCGGTTGGGAGGGTTTGTCATTTTGCGGAAATCGCCGCTTGCCTCGCATTGTTCGTTCTGAACGGAATCATTCTATGGGTGGAATTCTAATTCTTGGAGCAGGCGGTAGGCTGGGGGCGGCCCTTGCGCGGGCATGGCGTGCTCGGGATCCGCGGGTGATCTGCATGGATAGGGCTGCAATGTCGATCGATGATCCGGATACGGTCCGAAGACAATT
>JBILKY010000364.1:0-3519 GCA_044376395.1 Chthoniobacteraceae bacterium
TCGTTCCCCAGCAACCATCCCCACTTATGAGCAGCACATCATCCCCTTCGACTCCAGTGGAGAGGCTCAGGCTGTTCTTTACATTTTTCGATTCACGCTGGGAGGATTTGACCAAAGAGAACTGTCTGAAGACCGTTTACCAGGATTTCAGCGCGGGGTTGATCGTCGCGATGACGGCGATTCCGATGGCAATGGGTTTTGCAATGGCGATGGGGATGAGGCCGGAGCATGGCATCATCGCGGGGGCGCTTGCGTGTGCGGTCGGCAGGACCTTCGGCGGGTCCAAGTATCAGGTGTATGGCCCCACGGCCGCGTTTATCCCTGTGATCGCTGGGTTGATGACCAAGTATGGTCCGGCAAGCGGGGGGCAGTTCGAAACGGCACACGGTTTTCTGGTGCTGGTGTCGATCATTTCGGGGATCATTCTGATGATCCTCGGAGTCTTCGGTGTCGGAAAATATGCGAAGCTCGTGCCGAACTCGATCATCGTCGGGTTCACGGTGGGGATCGCGGTTTCCATCGCCTTGAACAACTTCAAGGACATTCTGGGGATCAAGACCTTCAAGGCGTTCTTCGGGGGAGTCCAAGTCGAAACCATTGGTTTTGCAGACAAGATATCTGTAGTTTTCCAAAATCTTGGTGTGATCAATGTGTGGTCGGTGTTTTTGGGAGTGCTGACATTCTTGCTCGCCAAATATCTGCTGAAAATTTCGATCTATATCCCCGGCCCGGTGATCGCGATGGGCGCTGCCACAGTGCTCTCTAGCACCGTGCTGGCAGGAAAAGGCATCACGGTTGTGCGGGATTTGTACGGCTCGATTCCAAACGACTTCTTTAAAATTCAGCTGCCCGTCCTGCCTGCAATGGACGGGGCTGTCATTCTGGATATCTTGTATTTTTGCGTGTACATCGTGTTTGTTTCGGGAGTGGAAAGCGTCTTGTGTTCCTCGATGGCGGACAGGCTTGCCAAGAACGAGAAGACGCCGTTCAACCCCGACAAAGAATTTTTCGGGCAGGGGTTGGTGCAGATCATCACCCCGCTGGTGCAGGGGTTCCCGTGCACAGGCGCGCTTGCTCGCACGGCGACAAGCATCAAGGCCGGAGCGAAGACGCCGATGGCCGGGTATTTCAAGGCGATCCTTAAGCTGACGCTGGCATTCTATCTTGCCAAGTACCTCGAGTTGGTCCCGATGGCATGCGTGGGAGGAATCCTTGTCTGGGTTGCGAGCAACATGATCAAGCCCGCGGAAATCAGCGAAATCCGCGCACACGGGCCATTTGAGTTTTTGATGATGTCCTACACTGCGGTGATGGTGCCGGTCACAGATTTCCTTACGGGTGTTTTATCGGCGCTGATCATCTATTTTGTGAGCAGGTATTTTTTGAGGGGCAAAACCCAAGGGCAAGCGGCCGTCTAAAACTCGAGAAGCACGGCCAATCGTGAGGAAATCCTGCTGGTAAAGCCGATGTTGGAGAGTGCAGGCACGCTGCGGCAGGCATGGGGCTGCATGGGGCTGCATGGGGCGTCGCGGTTGCTGTCCTCGCCCGCGAAAGCTCGCCCGTGAAAGAAAATCCGAATGCGTGAGCGGACTACGCCGTGATGGGGCGGATTTTCGCAAGTTCGTCCTCGATCCTCGGAAGATTGAGATCGAGGCTGGATGAGTGGGCGGTTTGGTAAAATGTCACCAACCCGGACTTCACGTCTTGGAACGCGCCAACAATTGCGAGTCGTTGTTCCCGGATCAAGGTTTCGAGCGTCAGGCTTTTCTCGCAAATGGTCTGGATGGTCCGGAGCACGTTGCGCTTTGCAACAGTGTCGATATAGGAAGCGCGCTGCGAGGGCTGCCAGGTTTGAACTACCGAGGCCTCTTCGGCATCCACCGACTGCTGGATGTCAGAGATCAGGCCTCCGAGGTTGCCGCAGCCGGTTGATTCCAGAACCGATTCCTTGTTGCCGAAAAGGTTCACTGCGGCTCCGATCGCACCGCAGGACGAATGACCCATGACCACGAGCAGCTTGGCCCCTGCAACAGCGCAGCTGTATTCCATGCTCGCTAACACGTTAGCCCGCGCGACATTCCCAGCAATCCGGACGCTGAAGACATCCCCGAGCCCGAGGTCAAAGACCATCTCCACGGGTGTGCGAGAGTCGATGCAACTGAAGATGACCGCCATCGGGAACTGCCCGTTCGCCGTTGCGCTCCGCTGGAGGGTAAGATCCCTCTCAATTCGGTGTCCTGAGCAGAAGCGTTCATTGCCCGCTTTGAGCACCTCGAGCGCAATTTTGGGAGTCAGTGTGGTCTGCGCCTCGCGCGAGGAGTAGTCAATGAACTGGAGGTCATCCTCGAGACGATACCCTTCCTTGAAGCCGAGTCTGCTCAGCTTCACGCCATGAGCCGGTGCGATCGTTTTGCCGAAGTCTTCGATAAAATCCAACACATCTGGGTCGATGTAGTTCGTGTTCCGTGCGTCCAGCAGGATGTGGCCGCCACTGGGAACTTCGCGCATGACTTTTTCAAGGGCGGCACGCTTGAAGAAGCTCACTTGGTTCGGCAGACCGATTCGCAAGACATCCCCTGAGACGTGCCGTTCGACGACACGGTGGATGGGCTGAAGGAAATTGCTTCTGAGAATAAATCCGATACTTGTGGCCGCGCCCAGCAGGATGCCTGTGAGCAGGTCGGCGAAGAGGATGCCTGCCACGGTCATAATGAAAGGAATGAACTGGCTTTTGCCCTCGCGCCACATCTGCCGGAACACGCTGGGATTCGCCAGTCGGATTCCAGTGACCATCAGGATGGCCGCAAGCGATGCAAGGGGAATGCTGCGCAGCCACGAAGGTGGAAACATGACCAGCGCGGCAAGCAGAAGACCATGAAGGAGGGTGCTCAACTTCGTCCGCGCGCCGATGGTGACGTTCACCCCGCTGCGGACAATCGCGCTTGTGAGCGGCAGACCACCCAGAAGAGCCACGGTAATGTTCCCAACACCTTGCGCCACCAATTCGCGGTTCGGCGGCGTGGAACGCTGCAGCGGATCGAGTTTGTCCAAAGCCTCGATGTTGAGTAGTGTTTCAAGTGAAGTCACCACTGCAAGGGTCAGGCCCGCACTGTATACGGCGGTCGTTTGCAATGCGGAAAAGTCCGGGTGTTTCAAAAGACCCGAAAGCGCGCCGAGTCCGCCCAGAACCGGAACTTCCAAAAGATGCGTGGAGTCAATCTGCCAATCATTCCCGAGTTGCGCAAAAAACTTGTTTGCGATGACTCCAAAGAGGACGACGACGAGCGGCGCGGGGATAGCGCTTCGCTTGAGAAACGGAATCCTGTTCCACAACAACAATAGCAGCACGGAGACGATTCCGACGCCGAGTGCCCCAAACTGAAAGTCGTCGAGCATGGAAAGCAGCTCGGAGAAAGTGTTTTTGTCATCGGGTTGGGAAAAATCCATGTCGCCCTCCGGATCAGGGTCGTGTCCGATGGCATGCGGCAGCTGTTTGAGGATCAAAATCAGGCCGATGGC
>JBILKY010000365.1:0-3509 GCA_044376395.1 Chthoniobacteraceae bacterium
GAAGGGGAGTTACTGGTCGATCCACGAACTGGAACTTCTCAGTCCCGATTCGAAAACCGTGGCGTCGAAGTAGCGCCCGAGAGTTCTCGGTTTTTGATAGCACTCGGATTCCAGCGCAACTGGAATCGAGTGAGGGGTGTTTATCTTCGGCTGGGGTGAATTTTGTTTAACCCGGCGGAATGTTCCTTAGATTCATGCTGAATCAAAATCCATGAAGCCAGCCACCCGTACGTCGATTATTTTTGTAAGCATCATCGTTTCCGGCGGTGCTCTTGCGGTGAAGTGGGTGATGCGGGAGGCAGGTCGCGTCGGTCGTGAACAGCAAACCCGCCGCGCACTGCGCGCTCCGATGGGAGTGGATATGGCGTGGATTCCCGGGGGGAAATTCACGATGGGCGCCAATGACGGCCAACTCGACGAGCGTCCCATTCATGATGTGAAGGTGAAGGGGTTCTGGATGGATCGCTACGAGGTCACCAACGACCAGTTCGCCAAGTTTGTGGAGGCCACTGGATATGTGACAACCGCCGAGCAGAGTCCGGATCCTGCGCTGTTTCCGGACGCTCCCAAGGAGAACCTTGTTCCGGGGTCGGTGGTGTTTACGCCGCCGCCGCGTGTCGAGTCGCTCAACAACCACATGCAGTGGTGGAGCTACGCCAAAGGCGCGAGCTGGCGGCACCCCGAGGGGCCCGACTCCGACATCAAAAGCCGCGGCGGCCATCCCGTGGTGCACGTCTCGTGGTTCGACTGCGAGGCCTATGCGAAGTGGGCTGGCAAACGGCTTCCCACCGAGGCCGAGTGGGAGTACGCCTGCCGCGGCGGTCTGGAGCAAAACCCTTATGCATGGGGTCGCGAGCGTTTTGAGAAGGGCATGTGGATGATGAACATCTGGCAGGGGCAGTTCCCGAATGAAAATCTTGCCCAGGACGGATTCAAGGGGACCGCGCCCGTCGGGTCTTTTCCCCCGAATTCTTATGGGCTCTATGATATGGCGGGGAATGTCTGGGAGTGGGTGGCGGACTGGTATCGCTCGGATTATTATTCCAAAAGCCCGCGCGACAATCCGACCGGACCGGTGGACAGCTTTGACCCGGACGAGCCGGGAGTCCAGAAGCGGGTGGGGCGAGGGGGGTCGTACCTCTGTAGTGACATGTATTGCAAAGGCTACCGTCCGGCTGCGCGGCAGAAGACCTCGCCGGACACTGGGCTCTCGCACACGGGGTTCCGGTGTGCGGCGGACGCTCCCGCGCCCTAGGGTTGGCGTGCGTGGGCAAGCAATTCGCGAATGCGGGTTGAGCTGAGGCCTGAGTCCTGTTTAAGGTGTCCGACTGATGTCCACCCAAGAATACAAGGTGAAGCTCGAGGTCTTTGAAGGGCCCTTGGACTTGCTGCTTTATTTGATCAAGCGCGAGGAGGTGGACATCTACGAGGTGTCTCTGGAGCGGATTACCCAGCAGTATCTTGAGTACATGGAGGCGTTCAAGGCGCTGGATCTGGAGGTGGCCGGTGAGTTCATCGTGATGGCGGCTAATCTGATTTACATCAAGAGCAGGAGCCTTTTGCCGGTGAATGTGCAGGCGCCTGACGAGGAGGCCGAGCCGGACGACCCGCGCTGGGAGCTGGTACGTCAGCTCGTGGAGTACAAGAAATTCAAGGACGCGGCGGCGCACTTGCACGACCGGGAACTGGCGCGGGAGGGGCTCTTCCCGAGGATTGCGGATTCGCTGGAAGTTCCGCCTGAGAGGCCTCTCGGGGATGTGAGCGTGTTTGATCTTGTCAATGCGTTCAATGTCATCCTCAAACGACTTAACAAAACGGAGGATCTGCGGGAGATTTTCGAGGAGAACTTCACGGTTTCAGACAAGATCGACATGGTTTTAAAGATGACGTCCTCAAGGGCGCCGGTGAAGTTCACTGATCTGTTTGCAACCGTGGTCTCGCGGACGGAGGTGGTGGTGACTTTTCTGGCGGTGCTGGAGTTGATCCGGCTCAAGCAGTTGCGCGCCTACCAGGACGAGCCGTTCGGGGAAATAGAGTTACACCGTGTGTAGGAAAGGTTATGACGCTGCATCAAGTTTTGGAGTCCCTCATTTTTGCTTCGCCCAAGCCGATCACGGTTGCGGAGCTTCTCGCCGCGCTGAAGGCGGCGAGCGAGTCTTCGGAGAAACCCGAGGCGCAGGAGTACGGACAGGCAGATGAGGACGGGATTCTCACGGCGCTTGGTGAATTGCAGCAGCAGATCGACGCCTCCGAGCGCGCGTTCCAGCTGACTGAGCAGGTGAACGGCTGGGCGCTGGTGAGCCGTGCTGAGTTCGCTCCGTGGGTGCGCAAGCTTTTCCCCGAAGCGAAGCCAACGCGCCTGAGCGGACCGGCTCTTGAAACGCTCGCGATCATTGCATACCGGCAGCCGGTGACCCGCGCTGACATCGAAGCGGTTCGTGGAGTTGCGGTGGACGGGGTGATGGCGGTGCTGTTGGATAGAAGTCTGGTGAGAATTTCAGGGCGCGCAGACGTTCCTGGGCGACCGTTGCTGTACTCGACCACTGGTTATTTTCTCGAGCACTTCGGTCTGAAAAGCACTGGTGAATTGCCGAATGCGGACGAATTGATGCGCATGGAGCTTCCGAAGGCAAAGGTGACGGACGCGAAGGTGACGGAGGAGAAGCCCGCTGCGAAGGGGCGCGCCAAGAGGCTGGAAGGCACCGAGGACGAGAATGTCGCGCCCGAGCCGGTTGATTCGCTCGTGGAGATTGTGCATGAGGAAAAGGCCGAAAGGGCAGCATCCTCTGATGCCGCGGCGAGTTCGGAGGACGAGCCGGTCCCTACCACGGCCCGTTATGCGTTGCCGGAAGATGACGAGGAGGAAGCAGAGGATTTCGAGGAGCTCGGTGAACTGATCGAGGACGGTTGCGTTGTGGAGCCGGGTGATGACGAGGAGGAGAATGATGAGGCCCTTGAGACGGAAGACTCAGAAGCGGAGGAGTTAGACGAAGAGGTGGACGGTGAAGGTGAAATGGAGAAAAAGGAATCTGACGATGAGACTCCCTGAAATTCGCCAGCAGATTGACATCCTCGATGAGCAGATCTTGAAGCTGCTCAATGCGCGCGCAGAGTTGGTTCACGAAGTGGGTGAATTAAAACGCACCGAGGGCTTGGAGATTTACGCGCCCGAGCGCGAGGAGCAGGTCTACCGCTCGCTGGTGGAGCGCAACGCAAAAATCGGCGGAAGACTTCCGGATCCTGCGGTGCGCGCGGTGTATCGCGAAATCATGTCGGCGTCGCTCGCTTTGGAAAAGGATTTGCGGATCGCCTACCTCGGACCCGAGGCAACGTTCACGCATCAGGCCGCGCGCTCAAAATTTGGTGCGAGCGTGAAGTATGCCTCGGAGGCGAGCATCGCCGATGTGTTTAGCTCGGTGGTCCGCGGTCGCGCGGACTACGGTGTCGTGCCAGTGGAGAATTCGTGGGAGGGCGCGGTGAACCACACTTTGGACATGTTCATCGACAGC
>JBILKY010000111.1:0-10954 GCA_044376395.1 Chthoniobacteraceae bacterium
TCATAGGGGGTGGTTTGTGGGGGGAACTGCAGGGGGAGGGCGCGGCTGCGGGCGCAACCGACCTGAGTGGAACTGTGGCAATCCGCGGCCGGATTGTCAGTAGGGGATTGAAAAAAGTTGCCCGGTGCTCTGCGGTAGCGGCACCCCGCCGGGGCGCGCTTCGGGGCTATTTGACTTTAAGCGACAGATTCCGGAACCAGGTTTCGTCGTTGTGGTCGGTGAGCATGAGGCGGCCTTTTCCGGGGGCAAAACCTTCCTTGGATTTGAATTTGCTCGCAGCGATTCGCTCTTTCCACTCCTCGGTCCGGGTGTCTGCTTCGCACGCCAGCACACCGTTGAGCCAGTGCTGGATCTTGCCTGCGTTGACGATGATTTTACTCTTGTTCCATTCACCGGCCGGCTTGGCTCCTTTTTCTGCAATTGGCGCCTTGATATCGTAGATAGATGCCGTGGTGTGCGAACCGCCCTTGAGTCCGTCCGGATGGCCGTTGTCGTCGATCATCTGGTATTCGATCCCCAGCCACTCCTTGTTAGCGACCTTGGTCACCCAGTACTTGATCCCGTTGTTGCCTTTGTCCGACACCTTCCACTCCCATTCGAGTTCAAAGCTTTCGCATTCGATCTTGCTGATGAGGCTGCCACCTTTGCCCTTGAGATGAATGGTTCCGCCGGCCTCCTCGGTCCAGCCTGCGGACGGTGGTTCACCATTTGTGTCCGTGAAATCCTTCAGGGAAAGTGTCGCTGTTTCGGCGGCGTAGGAGAGTGTTCCTGCAGCGAGACTTAGCAGCAGTGAAAGGGTTTTGTTCATGGTCGGGGGATCGGTTGTGGGCTGCGTGCGGGTTTTTCTTCCGTAAAGCAGCCGCGGGTGGAGTTTTTCCAGATAAAATCCAAAGCCGCAAGCACTGCTTCCGAGCTCCACGGTAGTCGAATCTCAAGAGGATCCGCCACGGAGTTTTTGAATGGGTGTTGGATTTTGATTTTTTCGCCCAGCGTTCCGGTTATCAATTGCAGGATGAAATTCCCCTCCGCGTCCGTGCTGGCAGTCGTGCTCCAAAGCTTTTCCGCGTTCTTGATGGCGGATGATGGATTCCAACCGTTGTTCAATGGTCGGAATTTGGAGGGCTGGACCCAACATAGTGGAACAGCCGAGTACAGGGTGGAAGGTGATGCGATTGTTGGGAAAACGGTCTCTGGTACGGGCAACAGTTTTCTTTGCTCAAACAAGACTTACGGTGATTTTATTTTGGAGTTCGAGTTCCAGGTTGCCGAGGGCATGAACTCGGGCGTTCAGTTCCGGAGCGAGATCGCGGAAAAAGATTTTGAAATCGAAGTCGGCGGCAAGATGAAAAAAATACCGGCTGACCGCGTCTACGGTTATCAGTATGAAATCGATCCCTCGCCGCGCGCCTATACAGGCGGCGTCTATGACGAAGCCCGGAGGGCTTGGTTGTTTGATCTTAAGGAAAACGAAGCTGCGCGTGGTGCGTTTGTGCACAGGGATTGGAACAAAGCGCGGATTGAGTGCAAAGGGGATCATATTCAGACGTGGATCAATGGGGTGAAGGCGGCGGAGCTTCACGATTCGATGACACTCAAGGGAGTGATCGCTTTGCAGGTTCACGGTATCGGGAAGGATAAACAGCCAGGGGAAGAGATCCGCTGGCGTTCGATCCGGATTAAGCAGTTGTAAGGCTCAGCGGGAGTCTTCGGTCTTCCGGTTTTTTGGAAAAATGGCGGTGGAAATCAGCCGGTGGTCGCTTGCCTCAGCCCACATCGGCGGGGATGCGATACGCGAGCGTTTCTTGAGTATTTCCGGCCAAAGCCCCCGGCTTGCCATCAGAAAATCGATCCGCGAATAAACGTCAGAGACCCGCCAGTGGTGGGTCCAGCATTCGCCGCGTTCATCGGCAGGGCGCAGGTCGCGCAGTGATTCCGGGTTTTCCCTGTCCCCGATGAGGGAGTGAACGCTCGGTTGGTCTCTGGTTTCGTTAAAATCGCCGTAAACCAGCAGGTTCGTTTCCGGCGCCGTTCTCAGCAACTGTGAAATGCGCTCCCGCAGCAGGTGAGCCTCCATGCGGCGGATGAGTGCTTCTCCGTCGGGGGCCGAGAGTTTGCTCTTGAGATGGACTCCGATCACCCGCAGGGCGTAGGCGGGGTTGATCTGAATAACCACATCCAAAAAGCCTCGCCGAACCACGCTGGGGATTCCGTTGAGTTCAAAAGTAACCTGCGCTGAGGAGTGTCGTTCGACGATGGGGTAACGGCTCAGCAGCGCCAGATGACGGTCAGGATCCGGGCCGTCGACGAATTCCACTGCGGATAAATCCACGCCATCTACTTTCAGTCTGGTTTGGAGCTCCGCGAGAGCGTCCTTGGAGGCCACCTCGCACACCCCAAGGATGTCCGGTCCGATTGCACGAATCACCGCGCTGATGGCGGCCCGAGAGGTACTCGGTTTCGACTTCTGCCCTGTGGCGCCTGGTTGCACGCCGTAATTCTGCAAATTGTATGCCCCGAAGACGAATTCCTGGCCCTTTAATATGCCCGGCCAGAGCAGGGAAAGGAGTGGGAATAAAAAGAGCCGCAGCCGCTTTGTCTTGAAACACATGAAACATGTCTGGTTTCAGGGCAGCAAAAAACCCGCCCTGGTGGGGCGGGTTTGAAAACTGTTAAATTAAGCGCGGACGTTCGTAAACAGCCCTCGGATCCTACCGCAGGGATTATGCGGTGGCCGATTCCTTGGCGGGTGCCGGTGAACCCGCGGAGGGGGCAACGCCACCGGAGGCGGCAGAGTCGGAACCGTTCGCGGGCGTCGTGCCGCTCTGGGAGTCGGCGTGCGAAGCGTCGTAACTACCGGTTGAGTGGGAGTAATCGGGGATCTGGGAGGCGCGGGAAATCTCGTGGTTGACGTCCTCCTTGGCCTTGCTGAATTCCTTGACTGCCTGCCCGAGCCCCTTGGCCAGCTCGGGGAGCTTCTTGGCACCAAACATGATGAGTACGATAAGGAATATGATTAGCATATCCGGGCCTGCAAGATTTCCAAAAATGGCGAGGGTGTTCATGGGTTTTGCTAATGAATTTAGCACTTCAAGCACCCGATGGCAATGTACGATCCATGAACGGGGGCGAATAAGCCATGATTATCCGTTATTGGAACGATCATGATCTGGTTTTGTTGTGCTTGTATTCTGAGATTCTTGTTCTCTGGCGGATGAAAACTGGTGTTCCATGGAGAACCACCCGGTTGGCGACTCTTTCTTTGGGGGAGATTCCAGAGCCTTGGCTCAGTTTCGCGGAAGCGCGTTCAGGAGCAGCTCTATCTGGAGCGGTGGACAATTGTAAGTTGCTAATTTCCAGCATGACCTTTCCCAAAGGGGCGCGCGGTGCAAAAAAACGCCTTAAAGATACCAAAGGGCAAAGCCCACCCCCCGACCGGAGTGTGGTTGAAAACCGCCACACCCCAGCGGGCGGGGTGAGCACGAGTGCCGATGGAATGTTGCGGTGCCCCCTTTTTGCAGCATATCTAGTGCATGTTTCCCCACCGAATTCCCGCCGTTCTCCTTGTTATTCTCGCTGGTTCCACAGCGCAAGGTGCGCCTTCCTTTGCCGATCCGTCGCCGCGTCGCTATGAGTTGAGTGCGAGAGCCAGCGAAATCGACAAACGGGCGCAGGCGCATCCTGAGATCGATTTTCTTTTCGAATCCAAGGGCAAGCCTGCCGACGTGCAGAACGCGAGTGTTGATACGCGCGTTGAGCCCAAGGGAAAACTGGTCATCTGGCTGATGGGGCACAGCGCGCCGCTTTTTGAGCGAGTCAACAGCTACGGGCTTCATGCGATACGGGTTCATTACGCGAACGGATGGTTTGGGAAGTTCGGGAAAATCTCGCCCGGTCCGGATGACAAGCTGCTGGGAAAGATCCGTCTTGAGGCAGCGACAGGCGAGGACTTCAGCGATCTCGTGCAAATTCCTAAACCAGACGGGATGATGGAGCGCGCTTATCAGTTTCTGAAGTGGCTCGCGAAAGAAAATCCTCAGGGAAAGTGGGAGCAGTTTTTAAGCGCGGATGGCAAGGGGGTGGACTGGAGCAAGGTGATCATGGCTGGAAGCTCTCATGGCAGCACCACCGCCGCGCGTTTCGCCAAGCACCAGCGGGTGGACCGGGTGGTCATGTTCTGCGGTCCGCGCGATCAGTTTGAAACATGGCAGTCGCTGCCTTCGGCGACCCCGCAAAGTCGTTTCTTTGGGTTCTCCCACGTGTTGGATGGGGGGTGGAGCGGGATGCACTACTGCAGGTCGTGGGAGCTGCTGGGGCTGCATCAGTTCGGCCCGATCGTGAATGTGGACCGGGAGAAGGCGCCTTACGGCAAGACCCGGCGCCTGATCACCGATGCGGATGTGAAGGGTGACGAGAAGCGGGCCCACAGCAGTGTGGTTCCGAGCGGCGCCTCGCCGAAGGATTCCGAGGGGAAATTCCTCCACGAGGACGTGTGGCGCTATCTCTTCACGCAGCCGGTTGAAGAAGTGGGCGCGGACACCCCGGCGGATGAGAGTTGTAAGAAAAATCTCGTGCCGTGATCTTCGCGAGCGTGAATGGGCCGGGGCCGCTATTCTGCCCGCTCTTCCGATGCCCTTGCTGCTCGCCCCAGTTTCCGCAGGCTATTTGAGGCTGGAGAGGTACTCCACCAAATCCCGAAGCTCACGTTTGGAAAGGACAGCTGCAAGTGGCGGCATTCCCGACGGACCAAACTCGCGTGATTTGATCTTCGCTTTCGAAAGTTTCTCCACGCTCCCACCCGGAGGGATGAGCGAAACCTCGGTGTCGGTTTCTTCCTTCACGATGCCGGCGTGGAGCGAGTTGTTTGCAAGCGTGATCATCACGGTTTCATAGCCCTGCGCGATTTTCGCGTTAGGATTGACGATGGATTCCAGCATGTATTCACGGTTGCCTCTCGACGCCACGTTCGTCAGGTTCGGGCCGACCTCTGCGCCTTCGTTCTTCACCTTGTGGCAGCGCGCGCACGATGCCTCTATTTTCTCCATGAAAATTTTGCGCCCCACTTCCGTGTTGCCGCCTTTGAGTGCGACCCTGTAGGCGGCGAGGGGATCAGCGGGATTGAGCCCTGCGGTGTAACGGGCGACGACGTCTTTCATGGACTCGGTTTTTTCGAGGGCTTCCAAAACCTCAACCTGCAGGGGTTCCGCGAGCTTATTGCTGAGTAGCTGCTCGCCTAGCGACGAAAGAACGGCTGTCGCCGCCGGATCGTTCAGACCCGGGATCGCGCGGATTGCGGCCTGCTTGTCTCCAACACTCCCCGTATCGAGGATCTTTCGGATGCCTTCGATTGCACCCGGGAGGTGCAGTTCCATTTGAAGGCGTATCGCCTCTTTCCGCAGGGCTTCGTTGGAGTCCGCGGCCGCGGTGCCCACGGCGTCTGGAAGAGCAGGATCGCGAAGCGCGGCAAGCGCGTTCAGTGCGTCGCCACGAAGCGAGGCGTTAAGCTTTGAGTTGGCAACCCAACCCGGCAAATCCACGCCAGGAACCGCGATTTTGTACTGTGCGATTAACTTCAGCGCCGCACTTCTCGCGGAATCGCCCTGCAGTTCGAGGGCTTTTTGAATCAAGGGTTGAACTGCTTTCACAGCGATGGAATCGCTGCGCTCCGACAGCGGCCGGAAAAGTCCGAAAACCCTGTCCAGCTTGGGCGGCTTCGCCCAGTTTGCAAGGTAGCGGAACGCTTCAACGCGCAGCGTTTCGGGCCCGTCTGGAATTGAGGCGAATTGGGCGATGGCCTCCGCGTTGGATTCTTTCCCGAGACGAAAGTTGGCGTTTAAGACGCGTCGTAAAATTGCATCCCGAGGCGACGGTTCCTCCTTGGTTCCAGCAGGCAGCGTGCAAAACGCGGCGAGCTTTGTGGAAAGTGCTGCAACCGCCGGAAGGGCGGCGTCCACCGACTCGTCATGGATTGCGCGCGCCGCTTCCGCGACTACGAGAGGATCGCTATCGGCCAAAAAAGCCGACAGTTCCGAGCTCTTGATACGACGAAGGGCCACCACGGCGCCCAGACGCACAGCGCGGCTTTCATGTGTTGCGCAGGCACGGAGTGCGGCAGGGGAGGCGCATCCCGCCAACCCGATCGCCGCGGCGTGACGCAGCACGGGGTCGGAGTCGTTGTTTTCCTTCAACAGTTCAACTAGCGCCCCCGTCGCTTTTTCGTCTTTCGCCCGCGCCAGAGTGGTCGCTGCAAAGGAACGGACGCGCGCGCTGGGATCCTGGAGGCATTGGATGAGTGCTCCGAGGAACTCCGGTTTGCGGAGTGTTTCCGCCGGAAGATCTGAAGCGGTTTTTGCCGCCTGAGCGCGGATCTCGTCTTCGGAATCCTTCATGAGGATGGGCAGAAGGCGCGCGGCGTCCGCTTGATTCGCGCGCGCAATCTGGCCGAGACCCCAGATTGCGTGAATCCGCGCCATCGCTGGGCGCGCGGATTTAGCGGCATTTTCGAGCACGTTGAGATCACCGCGTGCAGCGATTTCAAATTGTGCCTCCTGCCGCACACGCATGTCAGCGTGCCCCAGCAGGCTGGCGAGTTCCGTGACGGGACGTTTCTCCATGCCCTCCTCGATGAGCTTTTTGGTGCGGACCAGCTCGGGGTCAGACGCGTTGCTCTCCATCGAGGCGGCGAAGATCCTTCCCTTGCCGGTCATGCCCCAACCGTTGACCCAATCCAGCAAGTACAGGCTCCCGTCGGTCCCGAATTCGACGTCGGTTGTGAGGATGTTCCAGACGGGTTGCTTGGGTTCGGACATGGTGAATCCCGCGCCCTTCGGCGTGTTGGTCACCGACAAAATGCCGCTGCGGGCGGGGGTTCCGCTGAAGTTTGCGAGGAAGAAATGGTTGTGCCATTCCGGCGAGAGGCCCGTGCCGGGGTGATAGGTCAGGCCGCTCGGGCCGTTGCCAAGAATCGCCACCGGCGGAAGATGGTAGGCGGGCTGGCCCCGCCAGGCTGGATAACAGAGCCGCTCCGAGAGCCACGGGCCGCGCCGCTCGGGCTCGTTGATGAACTGCCAGCCAATCCGCCAACCGCTGTCGCTTTGCGGGAGAACATAGACCCAGCGCGCGGGATCACCCGCGTCCGAATTGTTGTCGCCTGTGAACAGGTTGCCAAATTGGTCGAATGCCAGTTCCTGCGGGTTGCGCAAACCCACGGCGAATATCTCAAGTTTTGTTCCGTCGGGGTTGCAACGGTAGACCGCACCCGTCTCGGTGTTCTCAACGTGACTGCGGTCGATGGCTGTCGCGTTTGCTCCGCGGTCGCCCACGGAAAAGTACAGGCGTCCGTCCGGCCCCATGCGCAGTCCGTGCAGGTCGTGGCCCAGAAATGCAGTCCGGATTCCGAACCCCTTTGCGAGCGAAGTGCGTTGGTCGGCAGTGTTTCCCCCCTTGGTGTCTTTGAGCAGCCAAAGGTCGGGGATGGAGGTGAGATACACGTTTCTTTTTCTCGCGAGGACACCCGCCGCAATCCCGTCAAGCGGCCCGTTGAACCCCTCCGCAAAAATCTTGGAGCTATCGGCTTTCCCGGCTCCCTTGGAATCCCAGAGCAACTGGACGCGCTCGGAGTTCTGCGCGTTTTTTGCAAGGTCCACCTTTGGGTCGCCCTTCAGAATTGCAAGAAACGCGTCCAAATCCTTGCTCGAGAGTTCCGCATCGAGCCAGTCCATGTGCGCGCGGATGTCGCTCACTCCCGCGTGGAGTCTGAAGGTTTCGGCGACATACCAGCGGCCTTTTTCATCCGTTGCGAATGCGACGGGATTTGCGAGGAGGGGTTCTGCCGCCCACAAGCGCAGATTGAGCTCTGGAATGACTTTGAAGCTTTTGATGGAATTCTCGGCCTCCGGGGACGCATCGGCGATCTTGGGCACGAACCCGCCTTGCTTGGCCACCTCCACCTGGCGTTCATCGCCTGCGTGCAGCAGGCTTGGCAGAAGAATGCTTGCGATGACGGATGGGAATTGTCTGCGTTTCATAGGCGGCTGTGCGTCGATGGTTCGTGAGCGTGGATGATTCTTGGGGTGAAGACCCAGGTGCGGTGGCCCCCCTGGGGGAGAACGCGGGTAAATTGTGGGTTGGGCGAGTGCGCGCGTCTACCGGGTTTGACTTCGCCAAAGTTTGGCGGGCAGAAGAGAAAGCGCGATGAGCGCCAGTTGGCTCGCGACAAAAAGCATCAGCCAGTTGAAGGCGGCCGACATGAATCCGTAGGAATGGAGCCCGATGCCCAGGAGGTTGACTCCGAACCACGACCAAGAAGTGATAATGTTGCCTCCAATGGCGATGGCCATCAGGGCGTTTCCTTTTGCGAGACCGCCCCAGCGCGCATGCAGGAATAAAGCGTTCCAAAGCACGATCATCAGCGCCCCGTTTTCCTTGGCGTCCCAGCCCCAGAATCGTCCCCAAGATTGGTCGGCCCAGATTCCGCCGAGAACCGTGCCCACGAAACTGAAGAGCGCGGCAAAGCACACAATGCCATACACCATTTTCACGAGCGACTTGCCCATGTCGTCGGTGAGCGACTTCGTGAAGAAACCAAGCGTCACATAGAGCACGGCAAGAAGTCCTGCCACGAATGTCGCCGAGTACCCGAGGGTCACCACCACCACATGCGTGGCCAGCCAGAAGTTGGTGTCCAGCACGGCCTGCATCATTTGCATGGTATCCCCGCTGAGCGAGAGATGGTGCGCGATGATTAGCGTGAGAAATCCCGCAGAGGCCGAAACCATGACGCCCACGCCGTTTTTCCAGGTCCGTTCGAGGAGCAGCCCAAGGCAGCATGCCCCCCATCCGATGAACACGGCCGAGGAGTAGAGGTTGGTGACGGGCGGCCTGCCTTCAAGGACCATCCGGTAGATCAATCCCGCGGTGTGGATGAGGAGCGTGACGATGGTTAGCAAATAGCCCGTGCGGCGCAGGGAGGCGAAGGTTGACGGTGCAAGCGTGAAGATCAGCGCGCAAAGCCCCGCCAGCACGTAAAGCACCATGGATTTGTAGAATGGCTCAAGGTGGGTGAAGGTTTGTTCGCGCTGAGACTTTTTCAACACTATGTGCTCCGTCGAAGTGAGAGTTTGAATGTAGGACTCGAGTGCTGCGTTAAACGCCACCGGATCGCTCGCGCGGTAGGCCGTCCCCATGCTGGCGTAAGCTCGGACCGCGGCGGGCACTTCGTCGCCCCGAGCGATGTTGAACATGGCCTCTCCAAGCTTGGTCCACTGCCGCCCGGCTTCGGTTCCTGCGTTGTTCAGCGGGGCGATCACCAGCGGCGGGTCCAACTGATTCATCACGGACGCTCTTTGCAGCTCGTTGATGAGTTTGTTGAGGGCGGCTTCGTTGTGCGGTTGTCCGGCCTGCTGAAGTTTCGCCGCTTCGCGCCCTGCGGGCACGGAGGAGATGAACGCTTGCAGCTCCTTTTCCCAGCTGGACGCGTTCTGGGGCTGCACGGTGTTTTGCAGCTTCATGTAAAGGCTGACGCCGTTCCAAAGTTGGAGCACCGCACGGTCAAAGGCGTTCCGGTTCGCCTGATCCATACCCTGGGCGCGCCGCGCTTCGTCCCGCAAAGCTTCCATGTTTGCGGTGATCTGCTTCCAGGAAAAATGCTTTCCGTCGTTCTCCTTCGCGAGGTCGGGCTCAAGCGGAAGGCCGAGCAAACCCTTCAAATCCGTGTTCACAACCCGGAAAACTGGGCGCGTATCCGCAGTTTCTTGGTTGAAAAACATCTCCAGCATCCACTCCGAGGCTGAAAGGATTTTCGGCCCCTTCCACCAATCCATCCAAGGTTGGGTGTTGAGCGTTTGTTTTTCGCGCAGTTGCAGAAGGGTGTTGCGGGCCACCGAGTCCAGCGGCTGCGTGCGGCCGTTCGAAAGGCACGGAAGGCTGCCGAAGCGGTTCGCAGCGATCGATCCAGCTTTGTCCCTGGGGGCGCGCCAGGCTGACAGAATCCAAAGTCCGCAGACGGCTGCGACAAGAATCGGGATATGCTTTTTCATCAAGCGAGTTTTAGGCGTTTTTAACCGGATGCTGAGATCTCACGGTGGGGCTGAGGGATTGCGTGGGCGGACGAAAGCTTTCAAGGAGCCGCGGGCGACCCCGATTCTGAGGCGGCACTGGTCGCCGCTGGGGGTTGCTTTTGGCGCGGTTTTGAGAGGAAGCCAACGAGGTGGTACATGAACTGCCAAAGCATCCCCAGCGATACGACGGCGCAGCCAAGGTAGGGCGTAATCCAGCTTGGGTTTTTCACCACTTGCAGCGAGCTAGTGCCTTTTCCTCCGTTGAGCTCCCGCCGCCCCATTTGATGCTGGTAAAAAGTCAATCCGCCGTAACGCAGCGGGTTGTTCATTGAAACGTCGATTTCGCGTTTTTCGCCCTTCGCAGAATGTTCAAGGAGCACGCGGCTTTGAAAGTTCTTCGGGATTTCCGTGCCGGGGTACACGTCGTTGGTGGTTTTGAGAAGGGTCAGCGAGAAGGGTTGCTGGTAGATCTGACGCCGCAAGGAGAGCCGGTAGGTCTTGCCTCCGGCCGTCACCTCTTGTGGCTTGAACCAAGGTGAAAAGACCCAAGTTCCGAGTGAGGTTTCTTGGGCGAAAACCTCGACTTTCACGTAGGGATCGTTGCGCTGGTCCATGCCGTGCACAGACGGAAGGGGATTCAGAAGCGCGTTCGATCCGGCGCCTTGAGTCGCGCAACTCGGCAGGGATTCGAGGGGCAGAGTTTTCCCCGCCGCAAGCTGGGACGCCGTGTACTTGCGAGCGAGCGCTTGGGAGCCAGCAGCCTCCATCGGCGGGAGCATTTGGAAAGCCTTGAGCATCTGCTCGCGAAAGGCGGCTTTGATCTTCTCCCTGAACTTGGATTCCCGGTTCGGGTCGGCGGCGATCCGTTTCGCGGCCGAGACAATGTCAGGATCCTTCTC
>JBILKY010000112.1:0-10937 GCA_044376395.1 Chthoniobacteraceae bacterium
TCGTAAGTGGCCTTGGCATCTGCGAGTTGCCGCGCCTTGTCGGTCAGCAGCTGGGCGCGCTCCGACTCGAGCTTTCCGATCGCTTGCTTAGCGGCTGCGTCGATATCGGCAATCTCTTCATCCTTTGCGATACGCATCTCGGAGAGGGCAGCGTCATGCTGCATCCGTGCCGCATCGAGAGACTGTTGCTGCTGGGCCTTGAGAAGTTCTACTCCGGCTGCATGCGTGGCTTGGAGCGTCTCCATTGCACGCTTGTTTTCCGCGATTCGGCTCTCAAGCTGCGACTTTGCGACTTCGGATGAATGCTCTAAATCGGCACGCGCCGAGTCGAGTGCGCTCTGCAGGGCCGACACCTTCGTTTCGCTCTCGCGATGCGCCTGATCGAGGGCCATCTGGCCTGACTCCTTGAGTGCGGCGATGGCTTTATCATGAAGCGCCGTATTTTCATCCAGACGCTTGCGGAGTTCTTCCGTGGCGATCGTGATGGTGGACTCGTGTTCGCTTGTGAGTCTCGCGAGTGTGGTCTCGTGTTCTCTCGTAAGCGTTGCGACTTGAACATCCAGATCCGCGTTCTCGCGTCTCAGATTTTCGATGTCAGATTCCAGTGTTTTTCCGCGGCTTTCGGCTGTCGCGCGCGAGCGTTCGACCTCCTGAAGGCGGGCTTCCACCGCGCCGCGCGCCTCGATGGCCGCAACACGCTGGTTTTCGAGAGAGTTGATTTGTTCCTGTGTCTCCAGTTTCGCCGCAGCGACTGCGCTTTCGGTCGCGGCGCGGGCGGCGGACAATTCCGCATCGGTGCGACGGCGTTCCGCGTCGTGCTGGAGGTTTGTATCCTCAATCTCCTTGCGCTTTGTTTCGAGAGCGGCACGTATGCCTGCCAGCTCGGTCTGGAGGGCTGAAAGTTCGGCGCGCAACTGGTCGCGCTCCGCGGTGAGTTCTGCGATACGGTCGGCGTCAGCCGCTTTGATCTCCTTGAACTGCGAGGCGAACTGCTCTGCCTCTTCCGTCCGTTTCCCGAGGTCTGACAGCTTCGCCCCAAGCGAGGCCTTGGTGTTTTCGAGTTCTTTCGCCAGCGCGTCTTTTTGTTGCGCGATCTCGTCGCGCTCTTTGGTGAGAGCGCTCACTGCTTTGGACTGCGCGTCAATTGAGCGGCGCAGCCCTTGGATGGTTCGCTCAGCAGCCCCGCCGCCAGCGCGTTCGCCTGATTCCGCCTCAGATTTCAGGGTATCGAGTTCTATTTTTTGGGAATCCAACTCGCGCTTCTGAGAGGAGAGTTCCCGGGACTTGGAATCGAGCTCCCGCTGTTTGGAATCCAGCTCCCTTTGTTTGGAGTCAATTTCGCCTTTCGCAGATTCAAGTTGCTGTTTCGCTGCGGTGACTTCTTTCTGAGCCTCCTCCAACTGTTCGCGCTGCCTGTCGATTATTGGCTGTTCTCCTGAGTCTCCGTGCTTTTGCCCTTCAATCAGTTTTTCGCGCTCCGACTTGAGGTCGGCGATGGTTTTCTGGGACGCGTCGTTCTCTTGCTGGAGTTTTTCCAATTCCGCAACGGATTGCGCGTGCTTTTGCTGCAGCGCGTTGAGATCTCTCTCAAGGTTGGCGATCTTGTCCGTGAGTTCGTCCGCGTTCGATGGGGCGCCTGCGGGTTCGGCGGGGATGAGCGAGGCGCGGCCGGACCGGATTTCATCGAGCTGGGTGAGCGCTTCTTCACGCGCTTTTTCTAGGACGACGCGCTCCTGTTTGAGTTGTGAGATGCGGTTCTGGAGCTCTGTCGGATTCGCCGGCGTTGAAGACGCGGCATTGGGCGCCGTCACCGTGACCGCGTCAGGCTGGGGAGATGTCCCCGCTTTCGCTTCAAGTTGCGCATTCTTCTCCTTCAGCGAGTCGCGCTCTCCAAGAAGCGTGCGAATGCGCTTGCGATACGATTCGATGTCCGCTTCCAACTGGGCCACGGCCCGGTTTTCCCAGTCAACTTTTTCCGAGGAAACCTGCGGCGAACTCGAGAGATCCGGGAGCGAACTGGATTTTGAAGAATCGTCCTTCGACGCTTTTTCAGCAGAAGCCAACTGACGCTCCGCCTTCAGGCGAGCCTCGCGTTCGCGACCGAGCTCTTGGGCGCTGGCTCGCTGCATCCCCTCGAGCGCGTTGAGGCGTTTTTGCAACTTTTCAACTAAAGACTGCTCGGTTTCCTCCGGCGGGTTTTCATGCGAACCCTCGGCACCATCGGCGTGAACCGCCGGGCTCTGAGGGGTTGGTTCAGACGGCGCGCCTGCTGATGGCGAAGTGGGCGCAATTTCGGAGACTGCGGCAGAAGTGCTTTCTTGCCTCCGGTCCTCCGCGTCGATCCCCGCGGAGGGGGCCGCCTGTTTCGTCAATGGCTCCTCTGACGCCCCAAAACGGCGGGTTTCAACCGCTTCAGCTGGCGGGGGGGGCGGAAGCATGGACTTCTTCTTGGAAAGAAGTTTGATGAGCTTCTGGTAGGGGAGCCGGATCGGCACGGAGCTGCCGGCAAACTCATCGCTCTTGAAGATCTCGGGAAGCTGCGCGTGAATCTCCGAGAGCGGGATGGTTGTTTCCCCCGAGTTAATCCGCGCCTCCAGAAAGTCCCTGTCAAAACTGAGTGTGAGCAGGGTGTTGTGAGGCCCCGCTTTTAGCGTGTTTGCGGGAATCCTGTGCAGGAAGTCACCGAGTTCCAGCGAGATTTGCCCTGCTTTTGAGTCCTCTTGCGTTTTCTGAGCGTCCATCTTTCCGGGCGGCTGATCTTCTGGGCGGTCAACGTTCATGATTTGGATGGGCGGGGCAAAGTGCGAAAGTAACCTTAACTTCAGGGTTAAACTTATAATGTGGAGAAGAAAGCTTTCCGGCGCCAGTCAGTTTTACATTACAGCGGTGGTTCCTAGCAAAACAGTCGGTTTGTGTTGCGGCAGGGAATTCCGCTTGGGGTTGTAGGCGCGGGATCTTCTGGGAATTACCCGTGAAAGAACTTCACGGGTCCGGCCAAGCGGCGACTTCTTGCGGAGCCTCGGCGTCTCTTTTCCGCGATATGATGGCTGCGATTGTTGCGCAAAAAGCAACGCTTTACATCCCATTTCCCAGTGCTTGGCGGGCGGTTGTTTATTCCGGCGGAAGCTCCGCGCCGCGCCCCTTAGCTTTCTTGAATAAAGGCTGAATAATCAGCGGCGAGACGCGCGGGGAGCACCGCCGTCACGCATACCAGATCATCTGTGTATTCGGTCTGAAGAACTTTTGCGCTTCGGTGCAGGCGAGCCAGCTTGTCCCCCTGGCTGACCGGAATCTGCAGTTTGCATATTCTGGCTTCGCCGGAGACCTCCTCGGCCATATGCTCGAGTAGGCCGTCGATCCCTTCTCCGGTATGGACAGAGACGAAGTGGGCACCAGGGAAGCGGCGGCGCAGCGGATCGAGGGCGGCGCGCGGTTCAATTTTGTCTATTTTGTTGAAAACAAGTATCATCCGCTTTTCTTCAGCGCCAAGGTCCCCCAGCACTTTCATCGTGGTGTCGTGGAAGGTGAGGACCTCAGGCTGGCTGGCATCAAGGACATGGATGAGAAAATCTGAGAGCACGGATTCCTCCAAGGTGGCTCGGAAGGATTCCACGAGACGGTGCGGAAGTCTTCTCACAAACCCAACCGTGTCGGTTAAAAGCAGGGGTTGGTTGTTTGGCAATGCGACCTTTCGCGTCGTTGTGTCGAGGGTCGCGAACAGCTTGTCCTCCACCAATACATTTGCCCCAGTGAGCCGACGCAGGAGTGAGGATTTTCCGGCGTTGGTGTAACCGACGATGGCTGCATTCGGAACGGGCGCGCGCTTTCGATCTTTGCGCTGGGTGGAGCGCGCCGAGCGGACCTTCTCCAACTCGGATTTGAGGCGTCCGATGGCAACGCGGATGCGACGTTTGTCCTGTTCAAGCTGCGACTCTCCCTCGCCCTTGGCCCCGATTCCGCCGCCTTGCCTGACTAGATGTCCCCAGGCGCGGGTGAGACGGGGGAGGGCGTATTCGAGGCGTGCGAGTTCAATCTGGAGGCGTGCCTCGTGGGTTTGGGCTCGCTGAGCGAAGATGTCGAGGATGACTTCCTGCCGGTCGAGTACTGCGACTTTCGTTAGGGCTTCCCAGTTGCGCTGCTGGCTCGGGGTCAGTTCGTTGTCAAAAATCAGCGCATCAATGCCGTCTGCCTGGATGCGCTGTGCGATCTCTTCCGCTTTACCGCTGCCAAGCAGGTAGCGGGCGTGCACCTCGCGCATCGGGACCAACATCCGGTCGCTGATCGGCACACCGAGCGTTTCAACCAACTCCTCTAATTCGCTGAGAAGGCTCTGCGCTGTTTCCTTGCAGCTCTTCAGCTCATAGGCGCTGACAAGGAGCGCCTTCTCCACCATTTTTCCTCGCGGATTGATTTCAATCATTCGCGGGTCTGTGAAAGAGCGTTGTTTGCCGGGTGGAGCGTGACAAGAGTGAAGGCGATCAATTTAAAAGTTCTGGAGTGGATCTGAGGTGGTCGGGATTCATCAAGATCACGAGGCACCGATCACGGCGATCGTTTTTCATCAACCGTTAGCGCCCCCTGGCGACCGGTAGACACACAGTCGCTACGGCTTAGGTACAGCGCTCGAACCGGGGGCAGTCGTCTCCTCGAAAAGCTTTTTGAATTTTCCGTAACCTTCCTTTTCCAGTTCGTTCACTGGGATGAACCGGAGCGAGGCGGAGTTGATGCAGTAGCGCATGCCGGTCGGACGCGGGCCGTCCGGGAACAAGTGGCCCAAGTGGGCTCCACTCTTTTTTGAGATGACCTCGACACGCACCATCCCGTGGCTTTTGTCCTGCTTTTCAATCAGCGCAGTTTTTTCGACTGGTTGGAAAAAGCTTGGCCATCCGGAGCCCGAGTCGAACTTGTGATTCGAAGCGAACAGCGGTTCGCCATCAATCACGTCAACGTAGAGCCCCGAAGCGTGGTTGTCCCAGTAAGCGTTCCTGAATGGCGGTTCGGTCGCCGCATTGCAGGTCACCTCGAACTGCAGCGGCGAAAGCTTCTTTTTTAAGTCTTCTTTGTTCACGGTTTTTGGGTTGGTTGTTTGTGGTCCTGCGCTGTCAGCGTTCTCTTTGGAAGCTGGTTTTGCCGGCTCAGCGCTGTGGAGTTGGTGGCCGGAACATAGAGCGATTGCGAGAATGCCGACGACGAAGCGTGAGGTGGTAAATTTTGAAACCTGATGAACGGTGTTAAGAAGGCTGTTGAAGGGGGACATATCAAAAGTGGGGTTGCGGCTTGATCCTAGCATTTAAAGAGAGGTCGAGTCCAATTGATCTTACGAGCGATGCGATCATCAGGCGGGATGTGATCAGGCGGGATGTGCCGGTCACTTGACCCGTTTCATTTTTTCAAAATCGGGAGGGGGTTGGGTCACCCTCCTGTGCGCAGACTTGAACACGCGGTTTGCGACCGCGAAGACAAAGAAGATTGGAACTAGCACAAGCAGGCGGTGCTTGTTGGGCAGAGGGAGCAAAATCGCTGCGGTGAACAGCAGTCCGCAAAAAGTGAAGAGCAACACGCGGGAAAGCCAAGAGCGCTCGCGTGCGCCGCCAGCCTGCTTCCAAGACTTCCGGGCAGAGAAGAATCCCGCGATCAACGCGCCGAGGAGGATGAGGGGCACTAGGTACATGCAGTCAGGGCCGAGCATGCCCGTGCTTTTTCGCTGAGTCCAGAGCGGAGCGCGGGGTTTGGCAGCTTGCATTCAAGGGGTTGGTCGTCTAGCGTGCGCCATCGTTTTTTAATGCAATATGAGCACCCCTACCGGCCCCAAGTCCAAGAAAGCAGCTTCTTCCAAATCCCTGCACCGTAAATGGTCTGCCGAGGTCGTGGATGGCGCCGAAAGGGCGGCCAGCCGAGCGATGCTTCACGCCGTGGGCTTTTCACGGGATGACTTTAAAAAATCCCAGATCGGCATCGCTTCCACCTGGAGCATGGTGACCCCATGCAACATGCATATCGACGGGCTCGCCAGGCAGTCCGAGGCCGGCGTCAACACCGCTGGTGGCAAGGCCGTGCTCTTTAACACCATCACGATTTCTGATGGAATTTCGATGGGCACCGAGGGGATGAAGTACTCCCTGGTTTCCCGGGAAGTGATTGCTGACTCGATCGAGGCGGTGGTGGGTTGTCAGGGGTTTGACGGTGTGGTGGCTATCGGGGGATGCGATAAAAACATGCCAGGCTGCATCATCGCGCTTGCCCGCCTCAACCGTCCGTCGGTTTTCGTTTACGGCGGAACGATTCTGCCGGGTTGCATCACGGGAGTGTTGGCAGCGAAGCGGCTGAAGAAGGAGCGTGTGGACGCGATCGCGGGCCGTAAACTTGACATCGTGAGCTGCTTTGAAGCTGTGGGTTCGCACGCGAGCGGACAGATTGAAGACAAGGAGCTTTCTTTGATCGAGGAACAATCCATTCCCGGAGCGGGATCCTGCGGCGGGATGTACACGGCAAACACCATGGCCTCGGCGATCGAGGCCCTCGGCATGAGTCTTCCGAATTCCAGCGCCCAAAATGCTGTTTCGCAGGCGAAAATGCAGGATGCTCGTGCCGCGGGGGCGGCCGTGGTGGAGTTGATCAAACGCGGGATTCGTCCAAGCGACATTCTCACTCGCGAAGCGTTCGAGAATGCAATCACGATGGTGATCGCGCTGGGTGGTTCGACCAACGCCGTGCTGCACCTCCTGGCGATGGCTCACTCCGCAGGTGTGAAACTCGAGCTTGAGGATTTTACCAAGATCGGAAAACGCGTCCCTGTGCTGGCGGACTTGAAGCCCAGCGGCCGGTTTTTGATGAGCGAACTGATTGAAATCGGAGGGCAGGCTCCTCTCATGAAAATGCTTCTCGACGAAAAGCTGCTTCACGGAGATTGCATGACGGTGACAGGCAAGACCATCGCCGAAAACCTCAAGAGGACGAAGGCATACCCGCGCAATCAGGAGATCGTCCGTCCGTTCTCAAATCCAATCAAGAAGGACAGCCATCTCGTGGTGCTGAAAGGCAATCTTGCTCCGGAGGGCGCGGTCGCGAAAATCTCCGGGAAAGAAGGCACGAAATTCTCAGGCGAGGCGATTGTATTTGAAAACGAACAAGACGCGTTGAAAGCGATCTTGGACGGGTCCGTCAGGAAGGGGCATGTCATCGTGATCCGTCACGAGGGACCCGTCGGGGGGCCCGGCATGCGGGAGATGCTTTCGCCCACAGGCGCGGTAATGGGCAAGGGGCTTGGGAAGGACGTCGCGCTGATCACCGATGGACGGTTTTCTGGTGGTTCCCATGGTTTTGTGGTCGGACACATCACGCCGGAGGCGGCGTTAGGTGGTCCCATCGCCCTCATTAAAAACGGCGACGGAATCATCATCGATGCGGTTGAAAGAAAACTCACCTTGCAGGTTTCGGAAGCCGAACTCGCGAAGCGGAAGGCAAAGTGGAAGGCGCCGAAAGCAACCTACACCCGTGGTGTTCTCGCGAAGTACGCGCGCACGGTGAAGAACGCATCACTCGGAGCGGTCACCGACCTGGAGTGATCGATGCACTAGCGGCGGCGTTCCGGTGGCGTTCTTCACGCGGCTTTCTTCTTTTCTCACGCAAACAATTCACTCACCACGCGGCCCGACACATCCGTGAGTCGGAAATCCCGTCCGGAGTGTCGGAATGTGAGTTGTTCGTGTTGGATCCCAAGCAGCGCGAGGATCGTTGCGTGGAAGTCGTGGATGTGCACTTTGTTATCCACTGCGAAGAAGCCGTAGTCATCGGTGGAGCCGTACGTGAAACCGCCTTTCACTCCACCCCCCGCAAGCCACATGGTGAACCCTTCCGGATTGTGGTCGCGGCCGTCCTTGCCTTGAGCTGTAGGGGTTCTACCGAATTCACCGCCCCAAATCACGAGGGTGTCATCGAGCATCCCGCGTGAGCGGAGATCACGCAGCAGCCCCGCGATCGGTTTGTCGACTTCAGCCGCGTTTTTGCTGTGGCCTTTGTACAGGTTTCCGTGCTGGTCCCACTGCACCTCGCTGTCACTGTGCGTGACTTGAACATAGCGGACGCCGCGCTCAAGAAATCTGCGCGCCATCAGGCATTGGCGGCCAAAATTCGCTGTAATCGGATTTTCGAGTCCGTAAAGACGCTTGGTAGCCTCGGTTTCCAAGTCAACGTTCTGCGCCTCAGGCATCGCCATCTGCATGCGGAACGCGAGCTCGAAGCTTTGAATCCGCCCTTCGAGTGCCGCATTCGAGCCTGCTGTCTTGATGTGGTTGCGGTTGATTTCAAGGAGCGCGTCGAGCTGCATGCGCTGAATTTCCCTCGGCACGTTTCTGTTGTTCATGTGCCTGACCACTGCTTCCTCCGCCGAGATCGAGGCATTCCCGATCGGCGTGCCCTGGCAGTGTGCCGGGAGAAAAGCCGCCCCCCAGTTGTTGACTCCGCCGTGTGCGAATGTCGGGCAGATTGTGATGAATCCAGGAAGATTCTCGTTTTCGGTGCCAAGGCCGTACATCACCCACGAGCCAAGGCTTGGCCGGACAGTCGTGTCGCTGCCTGTGTGCAGTTTGAGCAGGGCACCACCGTGCGCGGGGTTCGTTCCATGTAAGGAGCGGACAACACATAACTCGTCGGCGCACCCCGCCACGTGTGGAAACAACTCGCTGACGGGAAGCCCGCTTTTCCCGTGCTGCTCAAATTTCCAAGGCGACTTCAGCAGGTTTGTTGTCTTCGCGAAGGTGACCCTCGGCATTTTGAAAGGGTACGGTTTACCATCATCGCGCGTCAGAAGCGGCTTAGGATCGAATGTGTCTACCTGTGACGGGCCGCCTTTCATTAACAAAAAAACGACGCGCTTTGCTCTGGCTGGAAAATGAGCCACGCGCGCGGCGATCGCGCTGCCGGCTTGTTCGCCTCCAATCGCGCTGTGTTTCGCGAGCAGTGCGGAAAGCGCGAGGTAACCGAAGCCGGCGCCCGAGCGCTGCAGCATGACGCGGCGAGAAAGCAACGGGGCGGGTTCGGTCTTCGTCATTTGCATCGGGTCTTAGTTTAATGAATGTACGCAAACTCGTTGGAGCACAGAAGCGTCTGGCATAGCAGTGTCCAAGCCTGTGCGTCACGCTCCTTGCTGTCGGCTTTCACCGTGTCTAGCGCGCCGCGGAGTCGTTGCAAAAAAGACGACAAACTTTTCGCCTCGGCCTCGCTTGGACGCCGGCAAATCGTTTGGAGAAACGCGCGCTCCATTCTGGAAGATTCGTCCTGAGGGCCCTTGCTGCTCAGTTCACCCGCAAGGCGCTTTGAGCACTCGAAAACCATCTCGGAGTTGAGCATCAGCAGAGCCTGCGGAGCAATCGTAGTTGTGGCGCGGTCACTACTTGGGACGGCGGGGTCCGGGTAGTCAAACAAGTCCATCATGTCGTAAACGTTGTTTCTGATCACGGGGAGGTAGATGGTGCGCCTCTGGTTCTGGTAGCTGGTGCGGTCCTTGGATGTGTGGTTGAAAACAAACTCGCGGTTCCGGAGGGCGATTGTTTTTCCGCCCTGCTCCTGGTTGAGCGCACCCGAAACGAACAGTAGAGAGTCGCGAATCTCCTCAGCCTCTAGCCGCCGCGGGTTGAATCGTGAGAGCAACTTGTTGTCTGGATCCACAGCCGCCGCGATTGGCGACGTGTGGCTGGACTGCTTGTACGTCGCGGAGTTCATGATGAGCCGGTGCAGATCCTTGGTGGACCAGCCGTCTTCGATGAACCGGCGTGTCAGCCAATCCAGTAATTCAGGGTGGGAAGGCAGCGCCCCTAAAAGACCGAAGTTATCGGTGCTGGAGACAATACCTTTACCGAAATGCCAGCGCCAAACGCGGTTCACGTAAACCCGCGCCGTGAGCGGGTGCTCTGCATTTGCCATCCAGCGCGCCAGTTCCATCCGGCCGCTTTGTCGCGAAGGGAAAATGGGTGGGACCTCAGAATTCTGCATCACCGCTGGAAACCCACGCCCGCATTCCCTGCCAAGCGTCAGGTGGCTGCCCCTGATATGAATCGGAATGGTCTGCGCAATTTCACGGTCTTTGACCCCCATGATCGAGGGAGTGTCGGGTTCGTTTTTTTCAACCTCGGCGAGTGCGTCTGCCAGGGCTGCGAGTGTATGGAGTGTTGCGTGATCGAAGGCGTGCTCTTCCTTGTCTGGAATCGCCAGAAATCCCGCCGGGTCGTTGATGGCGTCGAGAGCGAGGCGGACCTTCTCGTCGGTTTTTGGGGTGGCCGAGTCCTCTTTCAGCTTTGGGGCGGAGGCCATTTCGAGAGAGCAACGGAAAACGGGCTCGAAATAACTCAGAATCCCTTCGGGGCCACCGCTGCTTTTTAACGCGTGCCATTTCCCAAATAGAGGGTGGGACTGGTTACGGGCGAGGTAAAGCCTTGCATGCAGCAGGTATCGGGGACGCAGTTTTTTTTCATCCGCCAGCTTTTGGACCAGTGTGTAGTCGGGTTCATCGGGCAAGAGCGCGGCCGCGGCAAGGTAGTCCGCTGCAGTTTTGTGGAGTTCCTGTTTGAGTAAGTTTTTGGCTTTATTTTTTGCTTCTGCGACTTTTTTTCTCTCCTCCTCCACCTTGGTGCTGTGAGCTTTTTTTGCGGCCAGTTGCTCTGGGGTGGCGATCGAGTGCTCGAATGAAAACTTGATTGCACCTAGTTTCTCATCCGCGATGGAGCGAGTGCTTTTGAATATCGCGGCCAGGGAGTAATAGTCGGCGGTCGGAACCGGATCGAACTTGTGGTCATGGCACCTGCAGCATCCGAGCGTCATTCCCATGAACGCCTTGCCCATGGTGTCGATCTGCTCGTCAATGATGTCCATCTCGAGCTTCTGGAGGTCTGGTTCGGCGAGCACCCTCGCCCCAAGGCCAAGAAATCCCGTTGCGGTGAGAT
>JBILKY010000113.1:0-10934 GCA_044376395.1 Chthoniobacteraceae bacterium
CACTTGGGACTACGTCTGCCAAGCCGTTCGAAAACGGTGCAAAATGTAGTGGAGAAAAACCGCTGAAAAACAGCGCAAGTTGTTCAAAATCAACAAAAGTACTTTTTGAACTGCGGAACTCGGGTTAGCTCTGGAAATTAGCAACACAAAAGTGATGAAAGTTAGGGTTAGTGTCGAGTTCCCAGCTTGTTCTGGTAGGCTTACACGGTTCGGGAGTGTACGGCCCTTCGAGGAAGGTGCGGCAGCAGCTGCGTTTTGCGGGGCCAAATTGGAATCGGTTAAGGTGTCTAACGGACGTTTCTTGTAGGCGTCTTAGCGGGCTTCAGCAGCCTCTTTAAATTCAAGTTGCCGAGTTTTTTCGGCTTTGCACTCGGTTTTTGGGCTGCGGATTTTTGCGTCCGATATTCGCTGCGTTTTTTCCAGCACTCGGGCAGAATTGAGTGAGCTCACAATGCGCGCAGTCGGGCTTGCGGGCGTCGCAGCGCCTTCTGCCGTGCCAGATTAGCAGGTGGCTCAAGCGCGCCCACTTTGCCCGCGGGATAGCCCGCATGAGGTCGAGTTCGATTTTTTCCGGAGTCCGCTGCTTGGAGAGGCCTAGACGTCCGGAAAGCCTCTGCACATGCGTGTCTACGACCACCCCGGATGGTGTGTGAAATGCGTCACCTAAAACCACGTTTGCGGTTTTTCTTCCGACGCCCGCGAGCTGGGTGAGTTCCTCCAGGGACGACGGGACCTCGCCGCCGTGGCGGCTTACCAGAGCGCTTGCGCATGCTTTGAGGTTTTTCGCTTTTGCACGGTAAAATCCGGTTGATCGGATGATCGATTCCAGTTCTTCGACCGGAATTTGAACATAATCTCTGGCGGCTTTGCACCTTTCAAACAGAGTTCTCGTAACTTGGTTCACCCGGATGTCCGTGCACTGGGCGGAGAGAATGGTCGCCATGAGGAGTTCCAGCGGCGAGCCGAAGTTTAATTCACAGTGCGCGTCCGGATAGGTTTGCTCGAGAACGTTGACGATCGCGGAGATTCGCGCGCTTTTTTCAGGGGATGGCACCTTGCGAGGATGCCTGCGGAGAACATTTTTTGGAAGCGCGGGCTTGGGTTGGGCAGGGTAAATTTAGCGATTTTGGGAAGTTTTACAAAAAACCCGCTCCATTTCGAGTGGCTGATGGGTCATAGTTTGCAAACGCACTATGGATATTTCTCGCACAGCTTTTGGAACATGGAACGGCGGCCGGTTCATGCATTTTGGAGAACCGGTCAGCGATGAACGTTTTGTGAAGGCCGTACAACTCTCCCACGAGGTCGGTGTCAGAACTTTCATGACATCGGATGTTTACGGCAATGGCGCTGCGGACTTGCTGCTTGCTGCTGCACTGCGCGGCATCGAGCGCGATTCGTATGCCCTGGTGGGAATGATCGGACACGACTTTTACAAGGGGGAACGCTTGGGCGCGAAAGGCTTCCCTCGCTTCACCAATGCATCGCTTCGCGGACCGCGTGAGTATGCGGACTATATTCAAATGGCGACCGAAAAGGAACTGGAGCGTTGTGGCGTTGACTCTTTCGATTGCTTGATGCTGCACAATCCAGACTACATCGGGTACAGCTCGGATGCGGTCTGGAGCGGGATGCAGCGGATGAAGGACCAGAAGCTTGCGCGCAGCATCGGGGTCGCCCCCGGGCCGGCGAATGGGTTTACTCTTGATTTGCTTTTGTGCTTCGAGCGTTTTGGCGCGTTGCTGGATCATGCAATGGTGATTCTCAACCCACTGGAGCCTTGGCCGGGCAGTCTGTGCCTTGAGGCTGCGCAACGATTCGACATCGAGTTGATGACCCGCGTGGTTGATCACGGCGGGCTTTTTCATGACGACGTGAAGAGCGGACACGAGTTCGCAAAGCACGATCACCGAAGCTATCGCCCCGCAGGATGGGTGGAGGCCGGCAACGCCAAGATTGATAAGATGCGGCATTTCGCCGAAAAACACGGGCTGAGTCTCCTACAGTTGGCGTGCGTATGGAACCTTTCGCAAGCCCCGGTCAAGTGCGCGATCCCGACGCTCATCCAAGAGATAGGCGAGGGGACAAAACCGATAGAAGACAAGATCCGCGATCTCGCGGGAGTGCCCTCCATTGAGTTTAGTGCGGACGAGGTTCGCGAAATTGCGAGCATCGGTAACAACAAGGGATGCATGCACCTCAAGGGCGGCAATCCCGAATACTCGGGCGAATCGCTCGCGGACATGTGGGAGATCAACGACGACCTGCTTCAGGTCGCGGCGCGTTGGAAGGTGGATCCGCAGCGGGACCTGTGTTACAAGCACTCAAGTGCCGCATGAGCGTTGGTTGCCCTCTAATTCTGGGCGCGCCTTTTACATCAGTGCTACTTCCGGGCGTGCCCGTCGTTGTCGGAGTGGTTACCGCAGGGGTGAGTCCGGTTTGGTGGTGGCGCGAAGATAGCCATTGGTTCCGGTTTTAATGTACCAAGGACCCTCGTCCGGTTCGCCCGGTTGGCTTGTGCGCTGTTTTGGTGCATATAGCCCGTATTCTCCATCGTCGGATTTCGCAGCGAGCAGCATTTCAGAGTCTCGGAAGACTTCCGGTAGCGGGTGGATGATGAGGGGTATTCGATTCAATCGAACCTCTGGTGGGCGGGTTTCGAGAAATGGGTATGTCTTATCATCTCCGACTGCGGTCGGTTGGCTCAGGGTTTCAAGTGAGGATCGGTTCGAGGCATCCCTTTTTGAGAGCAAGGAGGAAGCCGTGAGGCAGATGATAAGCGCAGACATCCATGCGGCGGCGGCCTTTAATGTGGTCGCAGTTACCTCGGGAGGGTTCTCACTAGGTGGGTTTGCCGCGTGGAATGTCTCGTTCATCGGTGTTTTGTTTCGCAGCCTTTAATCCTCGTTAGATCCCAATTTGGCGAGAATCGACAAGTCCTCAAGGGTCGTGGTGTCTCCGGTGATCGCGCCGCCGCTGGCGACCTGCTTGAGCAGTCGCCGCATGATCTTGCCGGAGCGGGTTTTGGGGAGTGCTTCGGCGAATCGGATATCGTCCGGTGTGGCAACAGGGCCAATGACATGGCGCACGTGTTTCTTGAGGTCGTTGCGCAACTGGTCCGTCGCGGTCACGTCTTCCTTGAGCGTGACGAAGCAAACCACAGCCTGTCCCTTGAGTTCGTCGGGGCGCCCCACCACGGCAGCCTCTGCTACGACAGGATGGGAGACCAGTGCACTTTCAACTTCGCTCGTGCCTATCCTGTGTCCTGCCACGTTCAGCACATCGTCGATGCGGCCGACAATCCAGAAGTAACCATCCTTGTCGCGGCGCGCGCCATCCCCGGCGAGATACACGCCCTTGAATTCGCTCCAATACGCCTCCTTGTAGCGTGCAGTGTCACCGTGAATGTTCCGTAACATCGACGGCCACGGTTTGCGGATAACCAGCTTCCCTCCGACATTGGGACCTACCTCCTTGCCCTTGTCGTCGACAATCGCCGCGTCCACGCCGAAGAAAGGAAGTGTGGCTGATCCCGGTTTTGTCGGGATCGCGCCCGGCAGTGGCGAAATCATGATACCGCCGGTTTCCGTCTGCCACCACGTGTCGACGATGGGGCAACGCCCACCGCCGATGAGATTGTGGTACCACATCCACGCCTCCGGATTGATCGGTTCGCCAACCGAACCTAGAAGGCGGAGACTCGAGAGGTCGTGCTTGGTCACCCAATGGTCGCCCCACTTGATGAAGGAGCGGATCGCCGTTGGCGCCGTGTAGAAAATCGTGACACGGTATTCCTCGATAATTTTCCAAAACCGATCGTTCTCCGGGAAGTTCGGGGCGCCCTCATACATGAGAGATGTCGCGCCGTTGGCGAGCGGTCCATAGATCATGTAACTGTGGCCGGTGACCCAGCCGATGTCTGCAGTGCACCAGTAGACGTCCTCGTCGCGTAGATCAAAGATGTACTTGGAGGTGGTGTACGCCCCCACGAGGTAACCTCCGGTGGAATGAAGAATTCCCTTTGGTTTCCCGGTGGATCCGGAAGTGTACAGGATGAAGAGCGGGTGTTCGCTGTCCAATGCAGCGGGCGGGCAGTCCGCGTTGACCTTCGCTATTTCTTGATGCCACCAATAATCCCGGTCGGCGGTCATGTTTACCGGTTGATTGGTGCGCTGGAAGACAATCACGCTTCGGATGGTTTGAGCGTCGTCCTTGATCGCATCGTCCACGTTCTTCTTTAGTCCGACCACGCTGCCTCTGCGGTAGCCCCCGTCGGCGGTGACTACGACAACCGCTTGTGAATCAGTAATGCGGTCGCGAATGGCTTCCGCGCTGAAGCCGCCGAACACCACAGAGTGCGTTGCACCGATTCGCGCACAGGCGAGCATGGCGATTGCCGCCTCCGGCACCATTGGCATGTAGATGATAACACGATCGCCTTTTTTCACCTGGTGCGCTTTTAGAACGTTGGAGAATCGGCAGACTTCGCGGTGAAGTTGTTGGTAGGTAAGAGTGCGCTTTTCGCCAAGTTCACCTTCCCAAAGCAGCGCCGCCTTGTTCTGCCGCGCCGTTCCCAAATGGCGGTCGAGGCAGTTTTCTGAAACGTTGATTTTTCCTTTGAGAAACCATTTTGCGAAGGGAGCTTTCCATTCGAGAACCTTTTTCCAGGGCTGCTGCCATGAAAGTTCAGAGGCTTCGCGTGACCAGAATTTGTCGGGGCGCTTGATGGATTCCTCCCAAAGTTTCTTGTACTGAGACATGCTCCCAATCCGAGCCTTTTTCGCGAATTGCTTGGACGGTTTGAAGACTCGTTTTTCGACGAGATGCGACTCAATGTTCTCTGAGCTCATGATGGCGGTGGAAAAGGGTGTTGGGGGTTGATGCTTTTAATCGCTGCGCCATAAACGCGGCGTAAGCCTTAGAGGGCGATGATGGTGAAGAACCTGGGATTTGTCCAATCAGCTCTCCTAACCCTGGTTGTTATCTGGTTCCAAGCTATTTGCGGAGTCTGATGGCGGCGGCAAAAGGCGAACCCGCTGGTCCCTCAATGGAAGACGGATGCTGAGTTCCAATCCCTCCCCATCATGCGAGACAAGGTCGATTTCTCCGCCGTGCTCCCGCACAATTCGGCGAACAATGAGAAGCCCGAGCCCCGACCCCCCGGCCTTTGTCGTGAAGTACGGCTCGAAGATTTTGCTCATGTCGGCTGGAGAGATACCCCCGCCTGTATCGCTGAAAGTAATCCGAATAAAGTTGTCGTGGGGGGCGGTGGAAATTTTCAAAACACCGCCGGAGCGCATCGCTTGAAAGGCATTTTTGATGATGTTGAAAAATGCCTGTTTGATTTGGGTGCGGTCCACTTCCGCGAGGGGAAGGTCGGCGCGCAGATCCTCTTCAACAGTGATACCCCTGTCTTCAATCTCGGGCGCAAGAAAGTCCACGCTCTCACGCACCAGAGTATTAATGTTTTCAAGACTCAACTCCAGGTGCGCCGGTCGGATCGCCCCTAGAAATTGCTGTACGATCGTGTCAAGGCGCTGGATTTCTCCCTTGGCCACCTCCAGGGCGTTTTGGAGATCATTGCGCGCAGATTCGGGCACTTTGCGCAGCTTGCGTTCAAGAAGTTGTAGGTGGATGTGAAGAGAGTTTAATGGATTCCCAATCTCGTGCGCCACTCCCGCCGCAAGCAGCGTCAGTGCGGACATCTTCTCACTGTTGATGGTTTCCTCAGTGGACCTGCGGTTTTCCGTGATATCCCTGAGGATCACCGCAAAACCAACCGCTTCCTTTTTGAAGGACTCAGAGCCTTTCCGTGATGCTTGCGGTTCCTCCAGTTGAAGGGGCTCGATGTAAAAATTTAGATAGCGGTGTTGCGGATAGAACACCTCCATGTCCCGCGAAATGACCGTTCCGGTGGCGAAAAGCGCATCCCATTCGAGGCCTTTGATGCATTCCCTCAGAGGCTTTCCCATGGCTTCTTCCCGCGCAAGGTTGAAGAACTCGCATGCCGCGCGGTTAAGGTAGCTCACCCGTCCCTTGAGATCCGTGACAATGACGCCTTCGTGAATGGCGTTGAAGATTGTTTCGAGAAAACCTTTTTCGTCCGCGAGGCGCAAAAGATACGACTCGACTTCCTGAGGCTGCACCCGGGAGATGCGCTCGATTAATTTGTCGAGAAAACCGGAATTCATGGTTTGAGACTAGCGCGGCGCCTCTTGTTTGAAAAAATGAAAACCAATCCGCCGGCTTTCAGCAGTTGCTGCAGGGCTCGTCATCAAAGTAAAACGCCCGGCGCAGGGCCGGGCGTTTAAAATTGAAGGACTGGATTTTGGACTACTTGCCGAGAGCGCTTTCAATTGCGGTGACGAGTTCCTGGGCATTCGGCTCCACCTTCGACTCGTAGCGGTTGATGAGCATTCCGTCTTTGCCGATAAGGAATTTGTTAAAGTTCCATTTGATCGGCCCTGGATGCCCCGCGGCGGATCCGGTGAGCGCGGCGAACAGGGGGTGGGCTCCGCTGCCGTTAACAGTGGTCTTGCTAAACATCGGAAAGGTTACATTGAACTTCGAGGTGCAGAACTTGAGGATTTCCTCGTCTGATCCCGGTTCTTGCCCGCCGAATTCGTTGGACGGAAACCCTGCAATGACAAGCCCGCGGTCCTTGTATTTTTTGTAGAGCGCCTCCAAGCCCTCGTACTGGCGGGTGTATCCGCACTTGCTCGCCACGTTGACGACTAAGATCACTTTTCCTGGGTGTGCGCCCAGCGTCGTGGATTTTCCAGCGATGTCGTTGACAGGGATATTCAGGATGTCAGGAGCGGAGGCAGCTTGTAGGCTTGTCATAAGGAGGGAGAAAGCGAGGAGGAAGATTCGGCGTTTCATAGGGAACAACTCAATAGATGCGCCTGACCAGGGAGTCGAGCCTCGAAAGCAGGAAATGCCGGGCAATCATTCCCGGTTCGCGGGCTTGCGGGCCTGGCGTTTTTCAGATGCTTTGGCCACGGTCGATGAGGTTTTGGTCCACTTTTTCTCGCCCAGCTTTCGGGGTGGACGCGAGGGCTGTGCGGTGCGCGGAAAACTCGGCGCCATCTCGCGTTTTGAGTCGTAACGCGGTCTTTCATTCCGCGGCGCCTCAGAAACCGGTGCGCCAAACCTGCGCTCCGGCCTCCCCTCAGGGCGCCTTTCTGTGCCCCTTTCCGCGCGATCCCGCGGCGCATGATCGGCCGATGATTCCTTCCGGTGGTACGGCTTCCGTTGCGACTCCGCGCCGGGCCTCGCTGATTGAGGGCGCTCGGAAGGATTCGCATGGGGAGTAGGCACGCGCAAATCTCCCTGGGCCTGAGTGCGCGGTTGGGCATCATGCGGTTCGCCCTTCGGGGCGGCCGCCTTGCGGTGGGTGAGCATGTGAAGCAGGACTTCGATGGCAGCTTCTGGTGAGGGTGTCGCGGCAAGCAGTCTTTGGACGCCAGATGGGTTTGCAGAAAAAGTCCCGCTGTCCGCGAGCGCGACCGCTGAGGTAACCAGCGCATCGGTGCGGTGCTTGGCGGCCTCTAGGGGCGTGGGGACTCGTTCGCGTCGGATCCGGATGCGCGTCATTCGCTGTATCCGGTCCAGAAGCCAGAATTCGCGGGCCGTGATGAAACTGATGGCTTTTCCGCTGCGACCCGCGCGACCGGTGCGCCCGATGCGGTGAACGTAGTCTTCTGCATCGCGTGGCAGATCGTAGTTGATCACGGCCTCGACATCGTCCACGTCGATTCCGCGTGCAGCGACGTCGGTCGCGACCAAAAACTCGAGCTTGTGCTCGCGAAATCTTCGCATCACTCGCTCGCGCATCGCTTGCGACATGTCGCCGTGCAAGCGGTCTGCCTGATATCCCTCCTGGATAAGATGTTCAGTAACTCCGTCCACCGCATTTTTAGTGGAGCAGAAGATGATTCCGAAACGCATGCTGGTGGATTCCAGCACCCGGCAGAGCGCGCCAATTCGGGATCCGTGCGAGATTTCGTAATAGCACTGGTCGATGTCAGGAGCAGCCTCCGCGCGGGTTTCGAGTTTTACCCACTGGGGAGTTTTTGTGTAGGACTTGATCAGGTGTTCCACAGACGACGGCATGGTTGCCGAGAAAAACGCGGTCTGACGTTCTTCCGGCGCCTGACTCAGGATTGCCGCCATGTCATCGCGGAACCCCATGTCCAGCATACGGTCCGCTTCATCCATGATGATCATCCGAATGTGTTCCAACTTCAAGGAACCGCGGTCTAGATGGTCCATGATGCGTCCCGGTGTGCCCGCAATAATTTGGGCCCCGTCCTCAAGTCCGCGGTACTGCGCCCCGTAGGAGGAACCGCCGTAGATCGCGAGTTCGGTGACGCCGCGCTTGAAAGCACTCAACTTTGCCACTTCGCCTGCGACTTGTACTGCCAGTTCGCGCGTTGGGCATAAGATCAATACCTGCGGCTTTTTGAGTTTTGGATCAACGCATTGCACCGCCGGAATCGCGAAAGCCGCTGTTTTTCCGGACCCTGTGCGGGATAAACCTGCCACGTCCTTGCCCGAGAGTAGGGCGGGGATTGTTGCAGCCTGGATGGCTGATGGCTCTTGGAACCCCATCTGCTCGACGGCTTTAAGGATGTCGTCGGAGAGTCCGAGGGCGGAAAAGGGTGATGTGGCCATCTGATGTTCTCGCACGGGCTTGCGCGAAACACCAGATTAATGCTGAGCGCTGGAAGCGCCGAGCCGGGGCTTAGCGCCCGCGTGTTGTGTTATATCGAACAGTGCTCTGTCGCTCTCAGGTACGCGTTTGCACTAGTGCATTTGCACGGTGCAGGAGCCGATGCCTCCGCGGAAGTAGTTGAATTGAACGTTTGGATGATCCGCGAGAAGTGACATCGGCACGGATGTGTCGATGATCCGGTTGGCGATCATGAACGCGGTGAGGCGTTGTCCGAAAGGATTGTCATGGTTGCCCGCGTGCCAGATGGAGATTTTCTCTGCCATCCACGTCTCACGTGGACCGACTGTCACGGCCTGGGTTGGCACGAGGGAGACGTTCCCGCCTCCTGAAGTGCGCGCGTTCTGCGCAATCGTGACAGGGTGCAAGTCTACGACGCGGGTGGCGAGGGCGCGGTACTCTGCGGCGGTGGGCGGCGTGTCCTTGTGCGCGCCAGTGCGCGGCAGCGGGTCATTGAACGCCCAGTGTTTGATATCGCCTTGTCCCCCCTGCATCACGACGCATCGCACGCCAGATTCCCAAGTCTTGCGGAAAGGAGCAGTCTCCGCATTTGGAAAGTGGAGGTTTGAGTCGGGCATTACGAGTGTCGGATCGATCCGGTCGAAACACATTTCGCGGTCGCACTTCTCAAACGAGAGTGGATGCGAAACCGGCACGGACGCACCGTCAATCACCCACTCATCCATTCCCCAAAAGTGCGCGTGATGGAGCGAAAGACCCATTTCATTGACCATTTGCGCCACCAGCGGGAGTTGCTCGGTCGGGCCGATCGGGCCGCAGATCCCCGCGGGATTGTCGGGTGTGGCCTGCTTCCATGCATGGATGTACTCCAGGGCTTCCGCGCAGTAGAATTCCTGCAAGGTGTCGTAAAACACGACTCGAAATCCTGGTCTTGAGAGGCCTTTGAGTTGCTCAGGTGTGAGAGCGGCGGCGGTATCGATCAAGTCGCGGTCGAGCGTCGTGTAATCCCACCATGATGGAGCGAGTGAACTGGATTTTCTCGGCATAAGATCTGGGCTTTTATTTTTAGTGTGAATGCTTTGTTTTCAGCAGTGCTCTGGTCAGTGGGTCAGGCTGATTGTTTTGGGGCGAAACAATATGCTTTTCCAAGGGTCTCTTTCAGAGGGTTGTCCGATTCGGATGCGAATCCGATGTGCAGGTGGCGGCTCCAGCCCTCGGCATGGGTGAAGACTCCCGAACGTTTTCCAAGCGTCTTTGACTCGGCGTCGAGGGCGTGAAGATAACTGTCGGCCCCCTGCGTGAGGTCGAGCCAGTGTTTCTGGCTACGATGGCAAGCAAGTGCATCCCGTTTGAGTGAGTGAACGGAACTTGTATCCACGTACGCCTCGGGGAACACGGTTCCACGCATGGGATCGCAAAGTCCGTGCGGCATGGAATGGTAAATCGTGACGGGATCCAGAGTCGGGGGGCGCTGCGGGGTGCTGCGATAGTTTGGGATTCCCCGCGCGAATGCACCCGTTACAGCGAGTCTGCAGGTGGTTGTGTGGTCCTCCATGTAGTCCTGAGGCGGGTGGGTGAGGATCACCGACGGCCTCGTTTCGCGGACAAGCGCGCACACTCTGCGGATTGTTGCGTCGTTGTAAAACACCTGTAAGTCGCTGCAGACGGAGCGGTGCCAAGTCGCGCCCATGAGTTTTGCAGAAGCCTGCGCTTCCTTGCGGCGGGTGAGGGCGGTCTCGCTGATGTTCATTTCTGCGCTTCCAAGGTTCCCGTTGGAAAGATTGCAGTAGTGGACATCCCATCCCCGCTGTCGAAGAAGAAGAAGGGTGCCTGCCGCTCTGAATTCGATATCGTCTGGGTGCGCGAAGATTGCGAGTACGGACGGCATGTGGGCTTAGAGCTTTACGGGTTGTCCGGACTTGGCCGATGCGTCGGCTGCGAAGATGACTCTGTGCGTGCGCATGGCTTGCGTCAGCCCAGTGAGAGGCATTTCCTCGTTGCGATCGAGTGCGTCGAAGAATGCCTGAAACTGCGCGGTGTAGGGATGGTCGGACACATCGCCTGAATCCATCATCTTCATCGATAACTCGCTCCACACAGCCTTGTTGGTGTGCAGTTTGTTGGAGTGAAACTTGTTGTCTAAAAGGCTCCCTTCGCTTCCGCACAAGTGCGTGTGGAAGTAATAAGGCTGCAAGCAGTCGACTACCGCGGCGCATTTTCCGATGCGTCCGTCTTTGAA
>JBILKY010000366.1:0-3494 GCA_044376395.1 Chthoniobacteraceae bacterium
GAAATCATGTCCAGATAACCTTTTACGGCATGCAATCTGACCCAGGGCATCACCGCTGTCCGGGTGGACGGGTTGACGTAATAGGGCTGGTGCATGTGCCAGAGAAAAACCGCGTGCGCCATAGCCTCCAGACATACGCGCAAGCCCGTCGCGCCGCAACCCTCGGGTCGCGCCAATCGGGCGCAGATGCGCGCGTAGGCATTTTTATTGCCCGAGCGGCTCGCCATGGGCATCATCCCGAACATGAAGCGCCTCCCCTCCATCCTCTCCGTCATCGTTCTCCTCACCGCCGCCGCCCAGGCGGACTCGACCACCAAACTCTCCGGCGTCCACAACTGCTGCAAGTCTTGCGCAAACGGAATTTCGGCCGCCGTCGCGAAGGTCGCTGGTGCCGAGGCGAAGATCGACAAGCGCACCGTGGAAATCACCGCAAAGGACGACGCCTCCGCAAAGCAGGCGGTCGCTTCGCTATTGAGCGCGGGCTACTTTGGTGAAGGCGCGACCGCGCCGGAGGTTGCGGACGCGAAGGTGAAGACTGCGGAAGTGACCGGACTGCACCTGTGCTGCGGAAAATGCGTCACAGCCGCTGAAGACGCGATCCTTGCAGTTTCGGGCGTGACAAAGCACAACGCCACGAAGGGCGCCAAATCATTTCAGGTTGAGGGAGATTTCAGCACCAAGCAGCTCGTCGCCGCGCTGAACAAAGCAGGCCTGCACGCCTCGGTGAAGTAACGGCAAGGAACGGCACGCCGAGAGGCGATTTGCGACGCGCGCTCCGGTGGAGCGGCGCTTCCAGCCCGCTACTATTTTCGCGGCGAAGGATTTTGCGGCGAGGTATCCGCAGATTCCGTGAATTCCGTGGACTCTGCTTGTTCTGCCTTGCGGATGCATCGAGCGAGCATGCTAGGAAGGGTTCCCTGCGCATGGTCTTCCAGGCTCATCGCAGCGCTGACAATGATCTCGGCCGCCAGAGCGTTGATCGGTTGGATCTCCGCACTCGCCGACGTGCACAATTCGGCAGGAGTGGTGACCAGAAGTTTCCTGCACGCCGCAGGACGATGCTCGTAGATTCTGCATCGTGAGTCTGCGCCCAGAAAAACGCATCGGCTTTGATTGGACCAGTGCACCTGCCACTCCGGTGAGCTCGGCTCCCGATTCGCCTGACGTTCAAGTTTGTCGAGGTCGATCTCCACGCCGGTGGCCAGCAACTCCACGAGAAGCTCAGCTTCGTCGCGCGTGATTTCCACGGCGAAATGGCAGCAGCCGCTGCAGCCGCTGCGGCAAGTGATCGGGAGACTCTTCGCTTCCTCCAAAGCGAGATCGATCAGTTGGTGTAACAACGCCGCGCGAGGGATGCCGGGAGCAGTTTCCTGCAGGATGCGCCTGTACTTTTCAAACAACGAGCGCACCGATTCGAGGATCGAGTCGAATTCGGCTCGGTCCGCGGCATTCGCCTTCTTCGCAAGGATGCTCTTCAACCGATTCGTCGGGCTTGGGATAAAGCTCAGTGCCGCGTTGAGTGCGTCTGCGTCCATCACGTGAAGAGGGGCGCGAAGCTAGCATGCGCCGAGTGCGCGTGTCTTCGCAAATCGGTGCACTGCGATTCACTCCATGCGTCGATCCTTCAGGAGTTCGCTGTGGCGCGTTTTTCAACTCCATGCTACCTGCGCAGCAGCCATGCGAAGAAGCTCATGAGCACGCTGAGGAGCAGGCAGGTCGTGAGGGGGAAGTGAACGCTGCCGCCGCCCTTCTCCCACGACAGGTCTCCCGGAAGGTGCCCAAGGTGTTTCAAAAAGCCCAGTCCGCCGGTTTTCCACAAAACGGCCCCGATGCCGGCCGTCACGGCGCCAATCACCACCAGGAGCTTTCCGACTTCATGCATGGCGGAGAGCATAGCTGCAGTCCCATGGGGTGGGCAACCGGGGGAACGCTGACTGGCCTGAGGGTGTTTTTGGGCGGATGTTTCCGTTCCTCGGAAGGCGCCCTTTGGCGCTGCATTTTCTCTGGCCGAGCCCGCCCGGGCCGCGGTGCCCCGAGGAAAACCTGTCAAAAGCGCGGATTTTTCCAATTTTCTTCTAATGGAGGGCCATTTCAAGGATGGTCGTGGCGTGCTGTGCGTCTAGAAGACGCCCAGCGCCTCGCCCCCCCAAAAATTCACCCCTCATTTATGCTGACTATCTCCGGTGGTAGTTCGACCCGGTTCTGTGATGGAATCGCCCGCAGGGATTTTCTGCGCATTGGCGGTCTGGCCATGGGCGGCATGTCGCTTCCGCAACTGATGGCGGCGCAGTCCAAGGACGTCGCGACGGCGGCGGGAGTGCTGCCCGGCGGGGCGAAGTCGGTGATCATGATTTTCCTGCCCGGCGGCCCCTCGCATCAGGACATGTTTGACCTGAAGATGGACGCTCCCGCGGAAGTGCGCGGGGAATTTCAGCCGATCTCGACAAATGTTGCGGGCATCCAGATCAGCGAGCATCTCCCGTTGCTCGCGAAGAGGATGGACCGATGCACGCTGATCCGCTCGATCGTTGAGTGCGATGTGCGGCACGATGCTTTCCAGTGTCTCACGGGAAGACCCACGCAGAACCAGCCTCCCGGAGGATGGCCCGCGTTCGGTTCGATTGTATCGGCACTTCAGGGCGCGCGCGACGAGGCGGTGCCGCCTTTCGTCGGGCTTCCGCCCAAGATGGGGCACATGGAGTGGGCCCGCTCCGGCGAGCCCGGCTTTCTTGGCGTGCGCCACGCCCCCTTCCAGCCCAACAAGGGCGGTGCGTTCGAGGATATGACGCTCAACGGCATCACGCTGGAGCGATTGGCCGACCGGCGCGCACTGCTCAACGGGTTCGACCAACTGCGGCGCGATGTCGACGCCTCTGGAGTGATGGGCGGTTTGGATTTGTTCAACCAGCAGGCTTTCGGGGTGCTGACCTCGAGTCGTTTGCTGGAGGCGCTTGATGTGTCGCGGGAATCGGCCGCCCTGCTGGAACGGTATGGGAAGGGGGATCCGAAAAATCGCGACGACGGCGGTCCGAAGTTGATGACCCATTTTTTGGCGGCACGCCGGTTGGTGGAGGCCGGAGCGCGGGTGGTGACGGTGGCGTTTAGCAGGTGGGATCATCACTCCGACAATTTCGGCGCGCTTCGGCAGGACCTTCCGCTGTTCGACCAGGGTCTCACGGCGCTTTTGGATGATCTCCGGGATCGCGGGTTGGAGAAGGACGTGGCGGTTGTGGTCTGGGGTGAATTCGGGCGCACGCCGGCGATCAACAAAAACGGCGGCCGCGATCACTGGCCGCGCGTGTCGTGCGCGCTGCTTGCCGGAGGAGCGATGCGCCACGGGCAGGTGATTGGTTCAACCGACCGGCTCGGCGGCGAGGCGGTCGACCGACCGGTGAAATTCGGAGAGGTGTTTGCAACGCTTTACAACCACCTTGGGATTGATGCGTCCAAGGTCACCCTGAACGACCTTGCGGGCCGTCCACAGTTCCTCGTGG
>JBILKY010000114.1:0-10892 GCA_044376395.1 Chthoniobacteraceae bacterium
CTCGAAACACGATCACAAAAGAACTGGAGCGCGGGTTGCTGGTGGCCAGAGAGATCGCTCAACCAAACATGCGCCGCCAACTCGGCGCAATCTGCAAGCGTTCTGCGATCCGGCCACCGGGATGGAAGACCCTGCTGGAGTCTCTCAAAAACATTAACTCCCCCGAGCGCCGCCCTCCCGCGCCGACCAGCTAGCAGAAAAATTGCTCGGAGCCAATTGTTTGAGTGGGCAGCAATTCCCTAGTCGAAATCGCCTGTCTGCCGTGACTATCACGGCTCTTTGAGGTTGAGAGTTTCGCCCCTATCGATTTCCCTTGGCTTCGTCGCCGAGCGGCGTTTCTCTCCAGCCCCCTATTCCAACGATGATTTACTCGCTATCCCTCGAAAACGCCCTTCTCGGCGTGGGACTCTTTCTCATTCTGTCGCACCTCCCTGCTCTGCTTGGCGCCTCATCCGTTCAAGAGCGGCTCAAACGCTTTCCTCGATCGACTCCTGCAGGTGCGGTTTTGTTCTCCGCAGCAGCTGGTTGGTTTTTTTGGCTCCTGTACTCGACCGACCTGGGAGAGTTCAGCTCTATGCGGGGCAAATTCCTGATGTTCACGGCCGCAGCCTATGTTCTGACGCTTCGATTTGGCATGGAATTCCTGTCCGTCCGCGCCCTTGGAATGCTTTTATTGCTTGTGGCAGAGCCGCTTTTGGAATCGGCATGGCTGCGCCCTGAAACAGGCAGGCTTTGCCTGGTGGGTCTCGTCTACCTGTGGATCGTGTGCGGTCTGTTTTTTATCGGAACCCCCTACATTCTTCGCGACCTCATTTCTTGGGTGAGCGCAAGCGCACTTCGATGGAAAGCGGCGTCGCTGGCCGGGATCGTCTACGGAGCGATTCTCATCGGGATTCGAGCGTCGATTTAATCAACTCCGAGGTATGGGCGAGTCGGCCCTGAACCTCGAGCTTTGAGCTTTTAGCGAAGACTGTCACTCGAATCGAGGCGCGTGCCCACCAGCACCCAGAGGCCCATTTGCAAACACAAGGAACTTCTTGCATTCGCAACCGAGTCGCCCCATTGTGCGCGCCTTACAAAAAATAGGAATTATGCCAGAATCAAAGGAAATTAAGGCTCTTCGCCTTCACGACAAGGACACGGGCAGCGCTGATGTACAGATCGCCCTCCTGAGCCAACGTATTTTGCAGCTCACCGACCACTTAAAGACTCACTCCAAGGACCATGCGTCCCGCCGTGGCCTCCTGATGATGGTGGCGCGCCGACGCAAACTTTTGGATTATCTTAGCCGCACGGCGAATGATCGTTATAAAGTGGCCCTAGAGAAGCTTAATCTGCGCAAGTAGCAGAGCTCCAGCAATTTCAGCGACGCCCTCGGCACCCCGAGGGCGTCATTCTTTTGTGAAGGCCGCTCGGCTTTTCACACTTACCCCAGAAAAACAACCCGCCCCGCCGCGTCCCATTCCCTTGGACGGAGCCCAGCCGGTTCACTCCCCCGCTTAGAAACCTCCGGTCGAATCCAAACTTTTCGACCGCAGACTTTTCAAACGGAACGAGAACCCGCTGGGCTACGAGCCAGGGATTGATGAAGCACGCTAGGTGAAGGCACAAACAACAAACAAAACATGATCCATTCAGCTCAGAGCCAAGTCGGCTCAACAACCATCCAGTTCGAAACAGGTAAAATCGCGAAACTCGCCGACGGCGCGGTGACCGTGCAGTGCGGTGAAACCATCGTGATGGTCTCGGCCGTTTCCGCCACAAGAATCAAGGAGGGCCAGGACTTCTTCCCGCTCACGGTGGACTACCGCGAAAAAGCAGCCGCAGTTGGCAAGTTTCCCGGCGGATATTTTCGCCGCGAAGGGCGCCCCAGCGAAAAAGAAATCCTCACCGCGCGCATGACGGACCGCCCGCTGCGCCCGCTGTTTCCAAAAGGCTATCTTTACGACACGCAAATCATCTCGATCCTGCTAAGCGCTGACGGGGAAAACGACCCCGACATGCTTTCCATCAATGGCGCGTCCGCAGCCCTGATGGTCTCGGACATTCCGTTCGCAGGTCCCGTAGGCGCGGTGCGCGTTGGAAGAGTCCGCGGCGAGTTCATCGCCAACCCGACGCACTCACAGCGCGCCGAAAGCGATCTTGATTTGGTTTACGTGGGCACCCGCGACGAAGTCATCATGATCGAGGGCGAAGCGAATGAGATCCCCGAGGCGGATTTCATCAAGGCGCTTGAATTCGCCCACATCCATGCTCGCGCTCTGGTTGATGCTCAAATCCAACTGGCAGCTGCAGTGAACAAACCCAAGCGCGAGGTCCCGCTCATGCTGGTGCGTGAAGACCTGCTCGAAGTTGCGTACGCAGTCGCGGGAGACCGGATTGAATCCGCGATCTACCTGCCGAGCAAAGTCGCGCGCGGCAAGGCCGTTGATGCGCTCAAAGATGAGGTTGCTCAAGCGGTCAAAGCCAAATTCCCCGAGGCCACCGGATTCGAGGTCAGCCAGGCGTTTGACTACCTCCAGAAAAAGGCGTTCAGGATCTCCATCCTTGACAAAAACGTGCGTTGCGACGGCCGCAAGCTCGACGAACTCAGAAAGCTCTCGGGTGAGACTGGCATCCTCCCGCGCTCGCACGGTTCCGCGCTGTTCGCACGCGGCGAAACTCAGGCGCTCGCCCTCGCAACCCTCGCAACAACGGGCGAGGCGCAGGAACTCGACGGCTACACCGGAGGCGTGACCAGCAAGCGCTTCATCCTCCACTACAACTTCCCTCCCTTCTCCGTTGGCGAGACAGGCCGCACGGGAAGCCCAGGCCGCCGTGAAATCGGTCATGGAGCACTCGCGGAGCGCTCACTCGCTCCGGTGATTCCGTCGGAGGCGGACTTCCCCTACGCGATCCGTGTTTCCTCCGAAATCATGGAATCCAACGGCTCCACCTCAATGGCCAGCGTGTGCGGCGGATGCCTTGCGCTCATGGACGCCGGCGTTCCAATCAAGAGCCCGGTTGCAGGGATCTCGGTTGGCTTGGTGACGGAGTTCGACGGTGCGCACTTGAAGCGCTACTCCATGCTCTCCGATATCATCGGAAGCGAAGACCACTTCGGCGACATGGACTTCAAAATCTGCGGGACAAACTCGGGCATCACAGGGTTCCAGTTGGACCTCAAACTGCCAGGCGTTTCACACCAGATTATGTGCGAGGGCATCCATGAGGCCAAAAGACTGCGCACCCAGATTCTGGAGTTCATGAACGGCGTTCTTGCGGCGCCGCGCAGCGATCTCTCCAAGTACGCTCCCCGCATTGAGACCATCAAGATCCCTGTGGACAAGATTGGGCAGCTCATCGGACCTGGTGGGAAAAATATCAAGAGCATCGTGGCTGAAACCGGCTGCGAGGTGAACATTGATGACGACGGCACGGTCCACATTTACTCCAACAATCCCGAGGGTATGGCTCGCGCCCGCCAGATCATCAGCGGGATGACCGCCGAAATCGAAGTCGGGCAGGTTTACCAAGGACGCGTGGTGTCGATTAAGGACTTCGGAGCCTTTGTTGAGGTGTTGCCGGGCAAGGATGGCCTGTGCCACATCTCGGAGCTTGCGGAAACGCGGGTGAACAAAACCGAGGACGTCGTGAAAGTCGGCGAAGTGATCTGGGTCAAATGCATCGGAGTCGATGATAAAGGCCGCGTAAAACTCTCCCGAAAGGCGGCAATGCGAGAGAGAGACCAGGCGGCAGCAGCCCCGAACGCTTAAAAGGGCTTCTCAAAGCGAAGTTGAAATTCAAAGGGCCGCTCCAGCGATGGGGCGGCCCTAATTTTTACGCTTGTGCTGGGTCTTCACGAAGGACCACGCTATCGAGGTTCTTTACCAACACTCACCCATCCCAAACAACAATTCATGATCACTCCCCAGAACGTTCCACTGACCCGTCGCGAACTCATCAAGAACTCCTCACTCGCAGGGGCCGGCATGCTCGCGTTCCCGTACGTGATGCGCGGGCAAGCCAACAACGATAATTCGCTGATTCGAGTCGGCCTGATCGGGTGCGGCGGCCGCGGATCGGGAGCTGCGGATCAAACCCTCAGCGTGCAGGGTTCAAACGTAAAACTCACCGCGATTGCCGACGCTTTTGAGAGTAAAGTCGAAAAAACAGTTCAAGGGCTCAAGTCCAAGCACTCGGACAAGGTGGATCTTCCACCGGAGCGGTGTTTTCACGGGCTCGACGCATATACCAAGGTTTTTGAACATTGCGACTTGGTGATTTTGGCAACGCCTCCGGGATTCCGTCCCCAGCACTTCGCCGCTGCAGTAAATGCTGGAAAGCATGTTTTTATGGAAAAACCCGTCTGCGTCGACGCAGTGGGCGCAAAACGGGTTCTCGAAGCAGCAAAGGAAGCAGACAAGAAGGGCCTCAAAGTGGTGGTCGGACTCCAGCGGCATTACGATGAAAAGTACCGCGAAACCGCAAAGCGCGTGCACGACGGGATGATCGGGGAGATCATTCAGGCAAACGTGTACTGGAATGGAGCGGGAATCTGGTGGCGCAAGCCAGAGGAAGGCATGACGCCGATGATGGCTCAAATCCACAACTGGTATCACTTCGCCTACCTGAGTGGAGACCACATCTGTGAACAGCATGTCCACAATCTGGACGTAGCCAACTGGTTCTTGGGACAGACACCCGTGAGCGCCTTCGGCGTGGGAGGACGCCAAGTGCGCAATCCAGATCAACCGAGCGAGATTTTTGACCACTTCGGCATTAACTACATCTATCCGAGCGGCGCATCGGTCGCGAGCCAGTGCCGCCAGTACCCCGGACAGGGGCGTGTATCCGAAGAGTTCCGTGGAACTAACGGGATCTGCGAGATCGGCAAAATCAGCAGTGCGAAAGGTACTATCCTCTGGAAATATGAAGGAAAGGCTGCAAACGCCTACCAAGTGGAGCACGATGAGCTTCACAATTTCATCCGTAAAAACATAGCCCATAACGACGCCTATTATGGAGCGACTAGCAGCTTTACAGCCGCACTCGGGCGCTACGCCGCATACACCGGCAAAGAGTTGAAGTGGGACGCCATCCTCGCGCTCAACGACAGCCAGATGCCCGATCACATCGACGCCAACACGGTGCCCCCGGTCAAACCCAACGCCGACGGCTCCTACACCATTCCGAATCCACGGGATTACAAGATCACCGGTTCTTAGGGAGCTTGCTGCCGCTTTAGACTAGGGCCGACGCCAGAAAGTCCAAGAACAAGTCGCGCACCACTCGCAGACCTCGCAATTCTGACAACTCCGCACGCATCGGCGCGCGCCTCTTCATCGAGGCGCGCGTTTTTTGCTTTCCGCAACTTCGAGCGCTCAAACAAACTCCAAAAATCCAAACCGCTCCGGGATATGAAACTGAGCGAAACCCGTCGGAGACCACGCGCTCAGCTCTCTGGGCAATCCCTCCGGACGGTCAATCCGCGTGAAGTTCACCCGCCAGCGATCGCCTGCAATTGGCGGCCTCTCGCTGATGCTTGCAAAGGGAATCGCCCACTCCGCGGCCCAACCGCCATCGACCGCTCCAGCCACCGTTTGGAGGCCCTCGCAGCGCCAGCGGAAATCCTTGCGATACCCGCTCCGAATCTTCCGCACGCACAAATCGAGCACCGCGTTGTTTGGATTCACCTCAAACTCAAAATAAGCACCAAGGTCGCCGACTGGGTCGAGGAACACCTCCACAACCTCCTCCTTGTACAACGGCGCGTCACGCTCGGTCAGAGTCGCCCAAGGCCGCGAATCTTCCGCAAAGAAAAACAGCCGCAGGTACTCCGCATCCCAGCCCGCCTTCACTTGGGTGCCCTGCCTGGGCTTCAAACCGTTTTCCGCAAGCTGCAACTCCGCGCATTCAATCCCGTCCCACGGGGCGCGATTCCAGTCGAGGCTGACTTCACCAAACGTGTGCCTCACACAACGAAGACGCGGGAGTTCGCCACGCATCCCACGTTACTGCATGTCCTGAAAGACACCCGCCACATGCATCGCCGCCACCACTGCGAACCCGACCGAGAGGACCGTGGTCACAATCGAGGCTGCGAGCCACAAGTTCACACCGCTCTTCGCGGGAGCGAAGGCCCCGTCCGCGTGTCGGGGCAGCGGAAAAGATCCGGGCGCAGGGAAAGATTCATCAACTTCGTAAACAGCTGCCCCTGCCTCCTCCTGAGCCTCTGCAGGCGACTCCTCCGCAACCGCAACCTCTTCCTCAACCACGTAAACAACCTCTACGTTCCCCATGCGAATCCGCATGCCATTTTCCATCTGATAAGCAGTCCCGGGTTCAATCGGATAGTCGTTAATAGACGTGCTCTCATTCCCAGCGAGATCCGAGACGACGTAACCGGTGACATCGAGAGTGATCTGGACATGCGCCGCAGCCACCGAATCGTCTGGAACAATGATCACGCAATCCATCCCGCTTCCGAGAATCACCGTTGAGAGTGACAATTCATACGCGGTGGAGGTTCCATCCGACTGATTGACGATGAGCTGTTGCATGGTCCCGGGGAGAGATTTGAGTTGTCAGGAGAGCGCGAACGAGCGGCCCGCCAACCACCCTTTACTGTCTATTAGTTCGGCGAATTGTTCAAAGAAATAACTCGCGTCATTCGGTCCCGGGGCCGCCTCAGGGTGATACTGCACGCTGAACACAGGGAGAGACTTGTGGCGCATTCCCTCGACAGTTTGGTCGTTCAAGTTGATGTGGGTGACCTCCACTTCACTCGGCAATGAATCGGCATCCACGGCGAAGCCATGATTCTGCGAGGTAATCGACACCTTCCCCGTGCGCAGATCTTTCACGGGCTGGTTACCGCCACGGTGCCCGAACTTGAGTTTGAAAGTCTTTCCACCAAACGCGTATGCAAGCATCTGGTGCCCGAGGCAAATCCCAAAAACAGGAACCTTGCCCACAAGCTTGCGGATGTTTTCATGCACGTAGGTCAGCGCTGAAGGATCCCCGGGACCGTTCGAGAGAAACACGCCATCTGGCTTGAGCGCGAGCACGTCCTCCGCGCTGTAGTGAGCCGGCACCACATGAACCGCGAACCCTTCCTGGCGAAGGCGCCGCAGGATGTTCAGCTTGATTCCGAAGTCGTAGGCGACAATCCGCCGTTTGACGGGCGGGAGTGGCATGAATCCCTGCAACCTCTCATCAACCACCGCCCCCGCGGTTCCCGAGGTTGTCCATGCACGGGAGGCTGTGCTATCGGGGTCCCAGTCGTACGGTGATCCCGCCGTCACTTCGCGCACAAAGTCCTGTCCGACGACTCCAACCCCCTGCTGCGCTAGTCGAACCGCCTCGGCCTCACTAGCGACTTCGGATGTCAGACATCCCCGCATTGCCCCCTTGTCGCGTAAGTGCCGGGTGAGCGCCCTCGTGTCAACTCCTTCGATCCCAGGAATTTTCCAGCGCCGCAAGTAGTCGCCCAAGGACTCCTCCGCGCGCCAACTGCTGGCAACGGGGCTGAGCTCCTCCACCACGAACCCCCGAACGTGCGGCCCCGCGCTCTCCTCGTCCAAAGCATTCACACCGTAATTCCCAATCTCCGGATACGTCATCGAGACAATCTGTCCGCGATACGAGGGGTCGGTGAGAACCTCCTGATAGCCAGACATTGAGGTATTGAAGCAAACCTCGCCCAAAGCGGTTCCAATGTGACCAAAAGACTTCCCGACAAAGCTCCTCCCATCTTCCAAGGCTAGAATCGTGCGCATTGAATTGAAAAGAATGCGGTTCTCCGCGGAGCTTTCGAGCAAATTTCTCGGGTTTAGATGAGTTTATTGGAACTTTTACTACAAATAGGACTTGCCTCCCAAGCCGCGCCATCCCTTTAGTCCCCGCCGGCTGGTACGCTCCGAAGAATCATTTGCTTTCCACCAAGCAAACCTTCATTCAAACACCTCCGCAGCCCTTTGACCCGCACCCAATCAAGCCGCGAGAACCCAGTCTGCATCGCACTCTAGCCATGGATTCCATCATTCCACCAGATTCCGCTCCCGAACCAAGACCAGACACCCAAACCCTCCCTGGAGACAATGCTACTGCCTCGGATTCAATGCCGCACCCTCAGGGCCCGGCCCTCACGCCGACCCCTGAAAAGAAGTCCAGTGACACAGAGCAACCCGAGGAGCGACACGCGCACGAACACTCGGACCCGATCGAAGGCCACGCGGATTCAAACTCCGATTCTGAAGGCACTACTCCCACTGAATCAGATCCAAGCAGCGCCGAACCCTCCAGCGAGACACCCGAACCAGGGTCGATTGAGGAATTCGCTTTGCGCGCTCAAAAGGAACGACTTCCGGCTGATGATGAAACACGGGCCGGAACTTTACTAAGCGAACTCCTGCTTGGCGGCCGGAGTGATGTTGCGCGGGCCGTGGCATGCATTCCCCGTCTGCCTTGGGTAGTCGTGACCAACGCTGCCACCAAAGCGTGGCCTGAGATGAAAGCCACGCTCCGCACGCAGATGCTTGCTGGGTTGGCAAAGAGCGAGGGCGAGGCCGCCGCACGCATTCGCCTGAGCCTCGCACGGGGGTTGTTCAAAATCGATCAGGCGGCGGCCCTCAAACTGATCCTCCTGACCGTGAAATCAATGCGGGACCGCGTGAGCGGACTTTTGAACGGCAAGGGAGCCGCGCACTTCGCCGGCGTGCTGATCGGACGCGGCAAGGCGTGGATTCTGCAGGTCCCCACCGAATCCCTTAAACCTGCTGAAGTCGATCTGCTGGTTCAGGCTGCTCTGCATGCTGCATTCCACGCGCCCCAGCCACCCCTGACCCAGATCCACACCATCAAATGGGCGGAATCCCTCGGCGGCCTGCAAAAGCTCTCTGAACCGCTCGAACAGCTGATCCTCAAGTCCATCAGCCGGTGGAGCAGCAAATGGCAGGGCGTCCTCAAAAGAGAAATCAAAGAGCTGCCGGAAACGTGGCTGGGATCTCTCAAACAACACACCTCATCCAACCAATCCAACGCGGCGGAACCTTCAGAGGTTCAAGCCGAGGATGGAACGGACACGCGTGCGGAGGATTCAGCCTCAACAAAAAACCGCAGGCAGAGGCATCCTTCCCGCAATGAGACCGGCTCAGATAACGAGCTTGCGTCAGACGCGGATTCTAAGAACGAGGATGAGGACGAGGATTCCGCGGAACACGGAGATTCAAACGAAGTCGACTCGCCCGAATCTGAATCCGAAGCGCCGAGGCAGCAATCGAGGGGGGAACGTCCGGTGTATGTTTCCAAGACTGTCCCGTCGAATAGGTCTAACTCGTCCAATTCCCACGAGTCCGCCAGTGAGTCTGGCGCCCGCCATGAAAACCAGGGCGCTCATTCACAGAGACGGGGAAATTCCGGGGCTCCGTTTAATTTGCACGAAACGCTCAGGCAGATTGAGTCTTACGCCAGCGGCTTGCGCGCTGAGCTCGCAGCCGCGCAGAAACAGCTTCGAAATGCGGAGGAAAGTCAGAAACGCGCACGTCGCACTGAAAAAATAGCGCCTGCGCCGATTCCAGGTTCTCCATCGGTCGATGAACTGAATCGACTCAACCAGCAGTTGGAATTCCGCAACGCGGAACTGATGGCCCGCATCGAGGAAATGACTCTCGATAGCGAAGAAAGAGCCACCAGTCGTGGACTAGCTGCAGTAGAGCCCAGTGAACCGGGAGCGTCCGAGCAGCTGAAAACGTTGCTGGCCTTTAAACTGCAGGAAGATTTTGAAGACTTCCACGCTCTGCAACAGCAGGCGAAGGACATTGTCGTGCAGCAACACTACAAAACGGTGATCCAACACGTGTTCGAAGTCTTGCAAGCCGAGGGCATCCCCCTGACCCTGCCCAAGTAGCCCATCCAACCGACGGAGCCGACGCATGACACCCTATCACACGCCCACCACGGGCGTGGTGCCAGGGGGGAGAATTGAACTCCCGACCAAGGGCTTATGAGTCCCCTGCTCTACCTCTGAGCTACCCTGGCCCGAAAGAGGGTCGAAACCGTAAGGGAACTGCCCAACCGGTTGCAAGCCGAGAAGCGTTCACGCTGGAACTCCCCTCCAAAGCAGTTCCACCAGCACGGGGGAATCTTTGGCCTCAAATCAGAACTCGACGAGCCCTCCACCCTCCTGTTGAACGGCTGTGTGACTCCCAAACTCCCACTCCAAGCCCTCCTCGTAATCCTGGTGGCAGCCGTCTTCGGACCGGCTCTTCCGGCCGCCGCTGCGCCGCAGCTTACCGCTCCGGTTTACGAAACCCGGACCGAACACGACCCCAACGGCATCGGTAAGTTTTACATGGGACGTGAAATCGCCCATGTCATGGGACATCAAGCCGCCGGTTGGCTAGAGCGCCCCGACAGGGAGGCCGAGGAACGCACCGACCTGCTGATCGACGCGATGCAGCTCAAGGCCGGCGAAACGGTGGCCGACATCGGGGCGGGCTCGGGTTATTTCTGCTGGCGCATGGCCAAGTTGGTGGGCCCGCAGGGCAAAATCCTCGGAGTCGACATCCAACAGGAAATGCTCGACCTGCTTCAGCGAAACATGGCGAAGCGACAGATCACAAACGTCACTTCGGTCCTCGGCACCACGAGCGACCCAAAGTTGCCGCCTTCAAGCGTCGACACAATCCTGATGGTCGACGTGTACCACGAGTTTGACCAACCGTATGAAATGCTGATTGGAATGCAGCGCGCGCTCAAACCCGGAGGCCGAATCGTGCTCGTAGAATTCCGAGCCGAAGACCCCGCGGTCAACATCAAGCGCGTCCACAAAATGAGTCAGGAGCAGGCGAAAAAAGAATTCGCCGCAGTACCCGGCTTCACGTGGGAGCGCACCATCGACGTGCTCCCGC
>JBILKY010000115.1:0-10865 GCA_044376395.1 Chthoniobacteraceae bacterium
GCGTTACGGAACGTGCCAATCCATTTGCACGCCTCAAAAGCAATGGCGGTTAATGCGATGTACGCCTCTCTGTTTGTGAAACCCGTATCCCAAATGACGCTGACGGCACCCTCCCACACACATATGGTAGGACCGATTTACTTGAACATTCTTCGGTTTCTTGATTGCCCTCAAGCCGCTGTCCTCTCCGCATTCAGGCAGCCAATCAAGTTTGTCGGGGCAGACAGGAGTCATTGGAACTGGACAATCGATGCTGCGTCGAAACTTGGGCTCCGTGATGGCGTGACCTTCGTCGAGCGGTGAAACATCTTTACTTTCGCGCGCTTCGCATCGGTGGTGGCGTTTTAAATGATTGATCCATGTGGTCGCAAAACTATAGCCCGCTGCCTGGGGTAGTCCCTTCGGCGCTCCTATCTGCCATACCGGTACTCACGCTTCTTTTCATGTTGGGCGCCATGAACGTGAGGGCGCATAGGGCTGCAGCAGTTTCTCTCGTGATTGCCGGAGTGCTTGCGGTCGCAGGTTTCGGGATGCCAGTGCCACTTGCGTTTGCGGCCGCAGGTTTTGGTGCTGTGTTTGGTTTGTTTCCAATCGGGTGGATCGTCCTGAACGCGATGTTTATTTACCAGATTTCTGTGGAGACAGGTCAGTTCGAGGCGCTCAAGCAACAAATCGCGAAGATTTCTGGCGATCAACGCATCCAGACATTAATCATCGCGTTTTGCTTTGGGGCTTTCATTGAGGGATGCGCGGGTTTTGGGGCGCCTGTAGCGATTACCGCCGCGATGCTCATCGGCGTAGGTTTCAAGCCTCTGGAGTCGGCGACTCTCGCGCTGATTGGGAACACTGCGCCTGTGGCTTTTGGTTCGGTCGGCATTCCGATCACAACCCTTCACTCGATCACCGGCCTTGACCTGCATCAATTGAGTGCGATGACGGGCAGGCAATTGCCTTTTTTCTCGTTGCTGATCCCGTTCTGGCTAGTCGCGGTGAAGGCTGGGTTTCGTGGCATGCTGCAGGTGTGGCCTGCGTGTTTGACTTGCGGAGCGAGTTTCGCCCTGACGCAGTTCGCGGTGAGCAATTATCACGGCCCGTGGTTGGTGGACACTGCGAGCGCTTTGTGCGCGATGCTCGCCTTGAGTGTGCAGTTGAAGTTCGGTGGGGCCAGCGGTTGGAAAAAGCCCGCTGCCGGTGCGGGTGCCGTTCCCAGTTTTTCTATGAAAGCCTTGAAGCCGTGGCTGCCATGGATCCTTCTAACGCTCTTTGTCGCCGTATGGAGTATCCCCGGTTGGCGAAATTGGCTGAACGGTTTTTCTTCACCACGGTTCGCTGTTCCGTGGCTTCATCTCGGAGTTCAAAAAATGCCGCCGGTCGCCGCTACGCCTGAGCCTGAGAAAGCCGAATTTATTTTCAACTGGCTCTCCGCCACCGGCACCGCCCTGCTTCTTGCTGGCGTTTGCGCGGGTAGCGCCTTGGGAATATCCATCCGCGCAATCATCGGCATCTATCTGAAGACATTTCTGCGACTTCGCGTCTCGCTAATGACGATTGTTCTGATGCTCGCCTTGGGATTTACAACGCGTTACTCGGGGACAGACACGGTGATCGGACTGGCGTTTGCCGAGACTGGTAAATGGTTCCCATTTTTCTCCCCGCTGCTCGGATGGTTGGGCGTTGCGCTGACAGGAAGCGATACCTCGTCCAATGTGCTTTTTGGCAACCTCCAAAAGACCACGGCTCAGCAGATCGATGTTTCCCCGATTCTCACTTGCGCTGCGAACACTTCCGGAGGAGTGATGGGTAAAATGATTGACGCACAAAGCATCGTGGTTGCCGGTACCGCCACCAGTGCCTCTGGGATGGAAGTCGACGCAGGTACGATTTTGAGGTCGGTGTTTTATCACAGCCTCGTCCTCGCGCTCCTCGTTGGCGTTTTGGTTTGGATTCAGGCGTACCTCCTTCCATGGATGGTACCTGCCCAAGTACCCTCGGGCGGCATGCAGGGCTAGGCCGCAGAAGAGCCGATCGTAAGGGCAAAATGAAGAACGCCTCTCCAGCTTTCGCGGGAGAGGCGTTCTCGGTTGTCCGGGGAGACACTGTTTCGGGGGAAACAAGTTCTGGAGGTAGGAACAGTCAAACTAAGGAACCGCTGGAGTGCAACTTATTTTTGGATTTTTTCGCTCGTCTCAAAACATGCCCAGTTTCAGTGTAACGGAATGTTTCCGACCCTGATCGCTCCCTCCCTCCTGGCCTGCAACTTTGGCAAGCTAAACGAGGAAGTGCTTCGCGCCCAGAATGCTGGGGCTGACTGGCTGCACCTGGACGTGATGGATGGTCATTTTGTGGACAATATTTCGTTCGGTCCGGCCTTTGTCTCGGCTGCCGCCTTGGCGGCAAAGATTCCGGTCGACACGCACCTGATGGTGTCCCGGCCCGACCACTATTTCCCCCGGTTTGTGGAGAGCTCCGCGAATATTACAATTCATGTAGAATCCCTGTGCGACGTGGAGTCCACGCTCGTCGAAATCCGGAAGGCTGGCTGCACTTGCGGTTTGTCTTTGAGGCCTGCGACCCCTTTCGAGGTGGTCGAGCCTTATTTGGAACAGATAGACTTGCTCCTTGTGATGACGGTGGAGCCTGGGTTCGGGGGGCAGTCCTTCAAGAGAGAGATGCTTGAAAAAGTCAGGAAGGCGCATGCTGTCCGGGCTGACAACCGGCTGAGTTTTCGGATTCAGGTGGACGGGGGCATCAACCAAGAAACAGCGAGGGAGAGCATCGCAGCGGGTGTTGACACGCTGGTGGCGGGGACTTCGCTCTTCAACTCACCCGACATGGCGGATGCGGTTCGTTCGATGCGCGGCGGGAGAGGGACCCAGCGAGCGGTGTAGGTGCAGAGGATGTAAGCCGGCAGGCTTGGTCGACTCGTGTCACTGTTACCTGGTTGGGATGATCCCGACTTGAACGTGCGGCGGCGGAGGTCAGTTTGCGGTGATCTCGGGCACTTCCATGAACACGTAGCAGAGCATGTGGAGTATGTGCATTTGGACGTCTTCGACGCGCCCGTAATGTGTGTCCTCCGTCACCAACACATGCTCGCAAATCTCAGAGAGCTTTCCGCGCTTTGCGCCAACCAGCGCCGCCGTAGTGAGACCCTGGCTGCGAGCCCATTCGGAGGCTTTCACAAGATTTGGCGAGTTGCCGCTGACGCTCACGCTGATGAGCAAGTCGCCGGGCTTCGCGTAGTTCTCAAGTTGGCGCACGAAGATGTCTTCGTACGCGTAATCATTTCCGAGCGCGGTGATCCATGAAATGTTGTCTGTCAAAGAGAGGACCCGGAACCGTTTTCCAAGTTTGTCGGATGATCCTTTCCCAAGATCAGTCGCGAAATGAGAGGCATTGGAGGCGCTGCCGCCGTTGCCAATGACGAAGACCTGCTTTTCGCTTTTCCAAGCGTCTTTGAGCACATGAATCAGGGTCTCCAACTTCGGGGTTGAAATTGAATCGAGAGCTTTGTGTTGAGCCGTGATGTAGTTTTGGATCCAAGTTTGCATCGGAAAAATTCTTATATTGAGGATGGTGGCGGAGGTGTCTGGATAAAAGTCTTTTTCTAATTGTCCAAGAAGGTCGGCTTTTCATGCAGTTTCTTAAAACGCTGCGCCGCCAAAGTGAGTGCCCCCACCAGAACCGCATCCTCCATGAGTGCAGCAAGCCGGATCGAAGGCGGGGGAATGAACACGTCCATTACCCATCCAGCGACCGCCGCTTCAACGCGTGCTCTCAGAGGCTCGCCGAGCATGGCGAGACCGCCTCCCAGCACAATGGTTTCTGGGTGCAACAGATGGATTGCGTGTGACAGAGCGTACGCAAGGCTGTCCGCCGTTCTTTTGAGAATCAACTCGGCATCCGGATCCCCATCCGCCAGAGCAGGTTTCAAAATACGCGCCTCCCCGGCCGTGAGTCCCGACTCGCTCAGGTGAAAGGCAAGCCGTCCATCCGGGTTGCGCCTTGCGGTTTCCCGCACCTGGTTATCGACACTCCAACCAGAGCAAAGATCCTCCGTAATCGTGCCATCGCGGTCTAATCGCAAATGACCGAGCTCCATCTCACCCGGAGGCGCGCCATGGTAGATCAAGCCATTTACCACAAGGCCCCCGCCCACGCCGCTTCCCGCATTCATCCACAGCACCGGATCAGATCCGGCGCCCGCACCGTAAATCGCCTCGCCAAGGGCCGCAGCGTTGGCATCGTTTTCCACAAAGACTGGGAGTCGGCTTTTTTCATGAAGCCAAGCACCGATCGGGAAGTCACTCCATCCGGCAACATGGTACGATTTTGCAATTTGACCGGTGCGCCAGTGCACCGGGCCTCCGTAGCCAACGCCGATGGCGCGGGGTTGGTATGACTCGCAAAGTTGGGGAATTTCGGCGGCAATGACTTCCCTGATCCCCTCGGCGCCGCGGGCACGGTCGACCTGGAACCTGCGTCTTGCAAGAATGGCGCCCGTTGAGGTGCCTGCGACCAGCTGCAATTTTGTCCCGCCGATTTCGATTGCGATAAAACGCTCGTCATTTGTGCTGTTGTGCACGGACTCCTCGCTCGAGCTTAAACCATTCGGGTTTGGCATACGGAGGATCCTATCCCAGACTCACGGATTTCACGCGACAGCTTTCATGTAAAATGCGACAGACCGCTAGAGGCCGATCTTCTGAAGGATTTCTTTCCGATCCGCTTTCGCGTTGATGACCCCGCTGCAACGGTCCTTTGCAACATCCACGTCCTTCAATCCGTGCCCCGTGACCGTGCAAACAATACGGGCACCGTCCTGAATCTTTCCGGGATCATAAGCGCGTCCCGAGGCAGGATTCAGTGTTTTAAAAAGTCCTGCGATGCTCGCTGCGCTTGCAGGTTCGACGAAAATGCCTTCGTTTGATGCAAGCCACATCTGCGCGGCGAAGATCTCTTCATCGGTGACAATGTCAATGGCGCCGCTGCTGGAGCTCATCGCGTTCACCGCTTTGTCCCAGCTGGCAGGGTTTCCGATGCGGATCGCGGTAGCGTAGGTCTCCGGCTTCTCGATGACCTTGTTGTAGAAAATAGGGGCAGAGTTCGCAGCTTGAAAGCCAACCATCACAGGATTCTTCGTCGACTTCCCGATCTTTAAAAATTCCTCGTACCCCATCCAGTATGCACTGATGTTCCCCGCATTGCCGACTGGCAACATGTGGACATCCGGAGCGTCCCCTAACTCGTCGATAATTTCAAAGCTCGCCGTCTTCTGGCCCTCGAGTCTGTCGGGGTTGATTGAGTTCACCACGGCAATGGGCTCGGTCTCACCGATCTCTCGGACCAATCTCAAGGCGTCGTCGAAGTTGCCTTCAATCGCCACGACCTTTGATCCGTACACAAACGCTTGAGCGAGTTTTCCGAACGAGATTTTGCCAGCCGGTAGCAGAACGATGGATGCAATACTCGCCCTCGCCGCGTACGCCGCCGCTGCGGCGCTGGTGTTTCCAGTGGAGGCGCAGATCACCGCCGTTGCGCCCCTCTCGACGGCCTTGGAAATCGCCATCGTCATGCCGCGGTCTTTGAATGAGCCCGTAGGATTCAGGCCCTCGTACTTGATGAAAACCTGACAGTCGCGCCCGATCATTTTGCTGAGCTTTGGCGAGTGTATCAGGGGAGTGGAGCCCTCGTTGAGCGAGATTACGGGAGTCGATTCGCCAATGGGCAGATACTGGCGGTAACGCGCAATGATACCGTGGTCATGGAGTGTTTTAAAACTCATACAAAACTTTCGACGCGGATCATCCTGGGCTGCTTATGCACGCAATCCAGTGCGCTGATCTTCTGGAGTGCCTCTGAGATTTGACCGTTGGTTGCCGTATGAATCATCATGACGAGCGGTACGGTCGAGCTGTCGTCCTCGGACTCGGGCTGCAGAATGGACGATATGCCTATGTTCAATTCACCCAAGATTCCGGAGATTTGCGCGATCACTCCAGGTTTATCTGCAACGCAAAGTTGCACGTAATATTCGGAGAGGGTCTCCGAAATCGGCTTTGGCGATCCGTACAGGCCGTGCGGCATGAAGCCAAGGTTACGTCTCGGTCTGACGATTGCATCTGCAGCTTCTGCGATATCGCTCAGGATCGAACTCGCCGTGGGATCTTGTCCCGCGCCCCTGCCGTAGAATAGCGTCTCACCCACGACGTCCCCCCGCACTGCGAGCGCATTGAAGACGCCATTCACGGAGGCCAAGACATGAGACTCCGGAATAAGCGTTGGGTGAACCCGAACTTCGATGTCTGCGCCTGCGGTATCGGCCGCCGCTTTGATGATTCCAAGCAGTTTGATCTTGTACCCCAACTGGGATGCAAAACGGATGTCTAAAGGTGTGATGGATTCGATGCCCTCCACGAAAATTTTGTCGGCTGGCACCCAGAATCCGTAAGCCAGCGATGCAAGAATGATTGCCTTGTGCGCGGCATCCCAACCATTCACGTCGAAAGAGGGGTCCGGCTCTGCGTAGCCCGCCGCCTGTGCCTCAGTCAGAGCATCTTGAAAACTCAGATTGGCCTCGCTCATCCGGGTCAGGATGTAATTCGAAGTCCCGTTGATGATTCCGTGGATGGAAACGATGTGGTTTCCAATCAGGGCTTCCCGGAGGCACTTGATGATCGGAATTCCGCCGCCGACCGCCGCCTCGTAGAAAACCGGAACGCCATGCTTGGTTGCCGCGTCAAAGATCTGCTTCCCGTGTTCCGCGAGCAAAGCTTTGTTGGCGGTCACCACAATTTTGCCATGTTCGATCGCGGAGAGAATGAGTTGAAGGCTCTCCTTTTTACGGCCCATGACTTCAACGATGATCTGAATAGATGGGTCTTCCACCAAATCCTGGAAGCGGCCGGTCAGGAGCCCTGCAGGAAACCCGCCTCCCGAATGTTTAGCGGGGCTTTGAACCGCAATTCTGCGCAGTTCCGCATCGAGTCCCACCCGTTCCCGGAGAAGGGCGCGGTTCTTGGTAAGGTGCTTGTACACGCCCGCACCTACGTTTCCGAGGCCGGCTAATCCAATTCCAACTGGGGTTTCCATGAGGTGGGAGCAAAGGGGACATGATGCCTCTTAGCCGACAGTCCACGCAAGGCCATTTGCGTCTTGCCCGAAATAACGGCGTCGTGTGGCCATGCCTTGTACCTGCCTGATTACAGGTGGATTCGCGCGGGCGAAGGCATTCTTTTGGGGATGTTTTGTAGCCGGGCGCACGGGTGTTGTAAGCCTTCTGCTTCTGATTCACTGGAATTCAACCAAAAGCAGTCTTCAAAGCGTGCGGGCGCATGTCTTTGGAATTGCGCGCGGGCTGTTTTTAGGACGGCATGTTCCCATGAAGCGGGCAAACAGTTGGTTGTATGGATGAACTTCATTCTGAGGGGCGCTCCGATGCTTTGCGGGCTGCTTTTGATCCAGACGTGTTCCGCGATCTAGGGCATCGAGTCGTAGATTTGCTTGCAGATCGGTTGCGCTCAAACCTGGCAGGTGAGGGACGCGTGCGGTTGAATATCAGCCCCGGCGAGGAGTTTGCTTATTGGGAAGGAATCATGGATGAGACGGGCGGGGATGAATTTGAATTCCTCGATCGGTTTGTGGCCCGCTCCATTCAACTGCATCATCCGGGATACGTCGGTCATCAAGTTTGTGCTCCCGTGCCGGGCGCAGCTCTTGCCGGCTTTGTGGCCGAGTTGCTGAACAATGGAATGGCCGTTTATGAAATGGGCCCTGCAGCGACAGCTTTGGAGCGGTGGGTTATCGAGCAAACTGGAAGATTGATCGGCTTTACGGAGCCCTCTGGCTTTTTGACCTCTGGCGGAACTCTTGCGATGCTTACAGCGCTTTTGGCTGCGAGATCCCGGTCACTCTCCCAATCAGGCGGAGGCGATGATAGCGGAGGCCGATTTGCGGTATTGGCATCGTCTGAGGCGCACTATTGCGCATCACGGGCGGCCCAGGTGATGGGGTGGGGGGAGGAGGGAATCGTTCGGATTCCAGTGGATCATGTATACAAGATGCGGGTGGACTTGCTGGATAATGCCTTTCAACACGCGTTGAGCTTGGGCCGGCTTCCTGTCGCTGTGGTGGGAAGTGCCTGCAGCACTTCAACGGGCTCCTATGACAATCTTCATGCGATAGCCGATTTTTGTGAAAAGCATTCGCTCTGGTTTCATGTGGACGGCGCTCATGGGGGAGGGGCGGCGTTTTGCGAAGAGTTGCGACACCGGTTTGAGGGTGCGGAGCGTGCGGATTCGGTGATGATCGATTTCCACAAGATGCTTTTGACCCCGGCATTGGCGACTGCGCTTATTTTTAAAGACAACGCACGTTCGTGGGCGGCTTTTCAGCCCAAGGCGGAGTACCTTTGGAGTTCCGAAGCAAAAGAGGAATGGTTCAATGTAGGCAGGCGGTCTTTTGAATGCACCAAACTAAGCATGAGTCTCAAAATCGCGAGCGTGTGGCGACGGCACGGCGTGGCGCTCTTTGCCGAAAATGTCCGTAAAACTCACGCAAACGCGATGGCATTCTGGCGGATGCTCGAGCAGGACCCCAGATTCGAGGTCGCGGTGCGACCTGAATCAAACATTGTATGCTTCAAGCTAAGTGCGCGGGAAATGGAAGGGAGAAACGGGGACGAGTTGCACAAAGAAGTGCGCGCTCGCGTTCTGGGCGACGGGAGTTTTTACCTGGTGCAGACGGTGCTCGGTGGACAGGTGTGGTTGAGAACCGCGTTGATGAATCCTTTCACTAGTGAAATCCAGTTGCGGGCTCTCATGGAGGCTGTGGTGCTGGCCGCTGCAGAGTCGCGACCGCCCAAGTGTTCGCGCTACTGACTTAACACCACCGCCAAGTTTCACAGGGCGTGGTGACCCGGCGACGACTGGGATCCACGGCTGACGGGACATCCGTTTTCTGTCGCCGTTTCTTGCAGCAGAACTCGTCTTTGTTAGGATGTCGGTCTGTGCCGCCCCGCGTCGTCTTCTATCTTAGTCTTTCGGCTGTGATTCTGTTGCCTGTTCTCTCTGGAACCGCGCAGCAGGGTTCAGCCCCCTCAGAGGAGGAAAAAAAGCGTCTTTTTCTAAAGGCTCGGGAGAACATACAGACCACGGCTCCAGCCAAGGCGGCCTCCCAAGGTTCATCGAACGCGCCGAAATCTGGCCCCAAGCCAGTGCCCAAGCCGAAGCCAGTGCCTGTTTCGAAGCCGGCGCCGAAAGTCGTTCCCAAGCCCGCTCCTAGCGAGTCCCAGAAAGCGACCCCTGCCACTGAGGCGAGTGCCTTTCCTCAACCGCTGGGAACTCCCCCGGGATCAGGTTCGCCCGCGCAAAAAGCGCAGGCCAAGCCGCCGGGTGAATCAAGCAAGCCGGCTTCCATTCAAAGCCCGGTGCCTATCGCTTCTCCAAAATCGGCGCCCTCAAGAATTGCTAGCGATTCTGATGCGCCGGTTGTCATCGAGAAGTCAGGCGTTGACCGGAAGGAAGGTGTTCAGGCGCCTTCATTTTTTGGATGGTTCAATCGGTGGAAATATTTAAGCAGTGGAGTGCGAAAAGAGATTGATCGGGCGCCTGTTCAAAAAGGGCGTTGGCGTTATATTGTGGTGCATAACAGCGGGACACGGCAGGGCAACGCCAAGGCTTTTGAATACTATCATCGCCAAGTCCGCAAGATGCAGAACGGACTGGCTTACCAGTTTGTGATCGGGAACGGCACGTCCTCCGGGGACGGGCAAGTTGAAGTTGGCAGTCGATGGCCGAAACAGATCAACGGAGGCCATGTCCACAGCGATTACCTCAACAACATCGCAATCGGAATCTGCCTGGTCGGGGACTTCAACCACGAACAGCCGACAGCCAAGCAACTTGAGGCGTTGGATGAGTTGATCCGCTATTTGCGGCAGCGGGTTGGAAAAACCGATGGCAAATGGGCGGTTGTGAAGGCCCACAAGGAAATCAATCCGCCAAGATGGCCGACCGATTGCCCTGGCAACGACTTCCCATACCGGTGGCTGCACAACAAGTTTGACTAAGCATCAGAATCGATGCTTGCGTACATCACGCAACGCTTGGCTTCACGCTGTAACGGTGGGCGATCTCGCCTTGCCGCTTTTGCTCCAGTCTAATCTTTAGGGAGGCAGGAGTGCCTCATGGGTGACGGGTGGAACCTTTTCCGGCAGCCGATAAATTCTATCCCCGAGTGAGCTGTCCCTTCTTTTCTCCACCGGCGTCTTGCACCATGCACTGACCTTTGTCTTTGTCAGCGGGTCCGGCCTCGGCGGTTCGGGCGATGGACCAGCCAAAAGACAAGGCTGAAAATTGAAGGAAGTCTCTCACCCAGATCGATCAGGCGGTTGGCATGCCTGATCTTGATAAACCGAGGTCTAGTTCCATCTGGTCATGCCTTCCAAGTGCGCGCGCATCGTAACCACGGGCTCTGAGGTCTATCGCGAACTCCTGTGTATACCCATGGACGAGAAAAACTCTTTTTGGGTTCACCAATGTGACTGTTTCGAGAAGCTCGCCGTAGTCGGCATGGTCGCTCAATGGGATCACTTCATCGACGTTGTATCGATATTTTGCAGAGGGCGAAAGCGCCCATCCGCTCAGCATCGCCGTGCGTGTTTTTTTGAGTTTTCTCAATGCCTGAGACTTTCTCGATGCCGGAGGGAATACCAAGACTTTCCCTTCAGTCCGAGACGAATCAAAGCATTCGTAAGCAGGAAGCGCATTGAGATGCGGGGCCAGAGTCCGAGTCATTTCCCAAACCGATCGATGAAGCATAAAGCAGTACCCGGTGTCAGCCAGGGTGCACAGGAGTTCCTGTGC
>JBILKY010000368.1:0-3462 GCA_044376395.1 Chthoniobacteraceae bacterium
TGTTTAGAAACGCCCAAGCCAGATCGCCGATAACAAAATCTTTTTTCAGTTTTTGTTCCATCTCTGCCATCTCTGCATCGGACGCGTTTCTCCCAAAGAAACTGAGGTACAAGTGCGCGATTTGCCTTCGCGGTGTGTCATACGCTAAGGTTTCCCGCATCAGCGCAGATTTGTTTCCGGTGACAATCCCCTGCACATCGCCATTCATCATCAGGAGCGCCTGGGGCACGCCGCCCTCCACGGAGTTTGAATCTGCGATCATGCGATCGGACTGCCCGAAGTTCCGGAGGAAATGAGACTCCTTCGCCGGTTGTTGAATCTCTGAGGCACGCGCCAGCGTGAGTCTTCCCGAGCGGACTGGCGTGCCGCCCGTATACGTCTCCCGCTCGCCACGCCGAGATTTTTCTTTCTCAACCATTTCCGCTTTGGCGCGCATCGCCGCTGGCGAAGGCGGATCCTCGGGAATGTCCATTTTGCGGACACTCTCCGCGCGGCTGAGCTTGTACCGATCGAGTTCCACGCCGACTGCAAGCGTGACAACGGAATCCCATGCCTGCTCCGCACTCATGCGTCTGAGCACTGGCCCGGGGAACAAATAATGTCCCGCTTCCAGATCAGGCGTGGCACTCGCCTGCGCTTGGTACGCGGTGGTGTTCAGTACAATTCTCTGAAACTCGCGCAGGTCGAAGTGCACCCGCTTCATCTCCTCGGCAAGATGCTTAAGCAACTCCGGATTTGACGCCTGATTGGGATCGTCCAGATCGGAAATTGGCTCCTGCACGCCGATGCCAAAAAGCTTTTTCCAAACCCGGTTTGCGATCGCGCGTGCGAACCTCGGATTATCCGCACTAGTCATCCAAACCGCGAACTGGTCCCGCAACACCTCGGGGCTTTCGTTCACGCTACCGCTCGGCTTTACCGCACCCGCCTGATCCCTGCTCCAAGAAATCAACTGCGGATGCACCGGATCGCCCGGAGCCGCGTCCTTGTAGGCGTAATCGGCTGGGAACTTCAGCATGTTCTCGGGGATCGTATCCACCTTGGCCATGTTCGGCCCGAGGATCTGGCGAGCCATCCTCTTATCCAGAACTCCCCTCGCTGTTTTGATCGGCGCCTTGTTGTCATTGAGCTGGAGCGTTGCACCAAAAAAAGAGGCCATTTCGTAAAAGTTGCGTTGCGTCCACTCCGCCATGGGGTGGTCGTGGCACTGCGCGCATGCGACGTTCGCACCCAGAAAAGTCGTCAGCGTGTTGGAAAGATTGTCGAGCGGCATGCCGCGATCCCGCAAAAGATAACCAACCGGGCCCGTGCTCGAAATCCTGCCCTCTGCGGTGAGAAGCTCATAGACAAAAGTGTCCCAGTGCGCGTTGGCCGCGAGCCGCTCTTTGATCCACTCCTGATACACGAAAGAGGGCACGCCCCTTCCAAAATCATCCTTCAAACGCAGCATGTCCCCAAGCCAGTTGAACATTTGCGAATTGTAGCCTTCGGAGTTGAGCAGATCGTCAATCAGCCGCGCCCGTTTGGTGGGACTCTCGTCGCGCAGATAAACCTGCATTTCCGCCGCCGTTGGGATGCGTCCGGCCACATCAAGGTAGATACGGCGCACGAACTGCTCTTCAGAGGTTCTCGGGTTGCTTTTCAACCCGGCCTTTTGCAAACCAGCCTGCACAAGCGCGTCCACTTGTGCCGCTGAAACCGACGCGGGAACAATCGGCGCAGGAAGAAGCCGCACCGCCCTCTGCACAAAATCACGGTCCTCAGGAGTCAACATGTCCGCACGAACGGAAACAGTCCTGCCATCCCGGTCGCGCACCTCGATCTGATCTGGGCCGGAGGAAATCAGCTCCGCCTCTTTCTTTCCGATTCCGTCACTTGTCCAAGACCGCCACGCGCTGGTGGGCAGGGAAGGCGTCAACGTGACGCGGGTGTTCGAGGATCCCGCTGCCTTGGCCTTCGCGGACCGCTTGGCCGCCTTCGCAGGCGCCTCAGCGGGCGTGTCAACGCCCAGCGCGATCGCCGCGCCAAGACAGAGAATGACCGCAAACACCGGTGGTCCAAAACGACGTAGTTTACTGGCCGGAGGCGAGGGCTTGTCTTGAGGCATAACGAGGGCGGTAAAGGTGGACTTGTTCATAAACACGGTGAGCGCCCGAAAGTTGCGTCCGAAAAGGACCCACCCACGGGCAACCGGCCCGCTGCGACCCTCCCTTCGTGACGCGGCCACGCCTCCAGATCCGCCAAACGAGCCAGCTCTGGGAGGGTGAGCTGGCTTGACAACTGTCTGCCCGGTAGCAGCCTATTCACGGCTACCAACCACCCCCCATGAAACGACGTTCCTTTCTACGCAGCGCAGCGCACGGAGCCCTTGCTTCCGCGCTTTTAGAGATCGCCCCATCCGAGCTCCGGGCGGCGCCCGCAGACGGCCCGCTCATCATCGACACCCACCAGCATCTCTGGGATCTCTCCTTTCAAAAACTGCCGTGGCTTGATGGCGTCCCAAAGATTCTCAACCGCAGCTACACCCCTGAGGACTACCGGAACGCGACGTTCGGGTTGAATGTCAAAGCGGTCTACATGGAGGTGGATGTCGCGCTTGAGCAGCACACCAAAGAAGCGGAGCACATCATCGGCCTCGCAAAATCCGGCAACTCGCAGACGCTTGCCGCCGTCATTGGGGGAAACATTGCTTCCGCCGAATTCGCTTCCTACATCGGCCGCTACAAGGGCAACCCCCTCGTGAAAGGGGTGCGACAAGTCCTGCACGGTGCGGGAACACCCGCAGGCTACTGCCTTCAGGAGAATTTCATCAAAGGCATCAATCTCCTCGGAACTCAGGACATGAGCTTCGATCTCTGCATGCGCGGAGCCGATCTGATGGACGCGGCAAAACTCGCCGCGCAATGCCCCGAAACCCGCTTCGTGCTCGACCACTGCGGCAATCCCGACTTGAAGTGTTTCCGCGCACCACGCGCCGGCGAAGAAAAACCCAAGCACACGGCGGATCAGTGGCGGCGCTCCATCGACACGATCGCACGAAACAAGAACGTGATCGGGAAAATCAGCGGTGTGGCAGCAAGTCTTCCAAGCGGCGGCGACGCTTCGGACCTCGCTCCGGCGGTGAACCACTGCCTGGATGCATTCGGACCCGACCGCGTTGTTTTCGGCGGCGACTGGCCGGTATGTCTGCTCGGAGCCGAGCTGAAACGCTGGATTGATTTCTTGCGGGAAATCATCCGGACACGCCCTGCGGCAGACCAGGAAAAGCTTTGGTCGGCAAACGCCATACGACACTACTCACTGAAACTCTGATGCTGCGTTCCATCCAACAGCGTGCATCGATTTTTGCAGGAGCCCTGTCGTGCTGCTGCCTTGCGCTCACCGCCGCTGACACGGCGAACAGCCGCGGGTGGCCGCAGGCTGCCGGTCCCGACGGCACGTGGAGCTTGCGCGGCGAGCCTG
>JBILKY010000370.1:0-3439 GCA_044376395.1 Chthoniobacteraceae bacterium
TACATTTTACCCAAACGTTCGCTCACAGGGGAGAGCAGCGAGCGGGTGGACACGCGCGTGCTGCAGGTCATTTTTTTATTCGACCGCCCGAAAACCCCCGTTTACGTCGGCCAGCAGATGGATGTTTTTTTAAAGGCGGACTGAGCACGCTCGTGCGCAACAGGACTCCTGCGGTGCAGCGCCTCGGCTTGCGTCCCGCGCTTGCTTTGATGTTGTGGGTGTAGCGGGGATCGGGTTTTAATCTTTGCGCAGTATTCAATTTCAACGTACGCGCTGCACCAGTGCCCACCCAAAACTCACATCTTATGCGTCTATCAGTCATTGCTTCCATGCTTGCCCTTACGGCCGCCGTCCGGGTCGCCGCCGCGCCCATCCCGGAGCATCTCCATCAAAACGGCTGGTTCGTCGGGGCGCAGGCCTACACCTTCAAGGAGTTCACCGCGTTTGAGGCGATCGCGAAGACCAAGGAGGCGGGGGGAAACGTCATTGAGTTTTTCCCCGGTCAAATCCTGAAGCCTGGGTCTGCGGACAAGGTGCATCATTCTATGAGCGATGCAGCGATCGAGGAGCTCAAGGCCGAGCTTTCGCGCGTGGGCGTTCATGCGGTGAATTACGGTGTCGTCGGTGCAAAAACAAAGGAAGACGTGAACGCGATCATGAGCTTTGCCCAGAGAATGGGGCTTTACTCGGTGTGCAGCGAGTCCACGGAACTGGTGGCCGATTGGGAGAGCGCCGCGAAGGAATTTGATATCAAGGTCGCTTTTCACGAGCACGGCGGTTCGATGAGCAATCCGAAATACAAGGTTTGGAATCCCCTCTACATCCTCGGCGTGGTGGAAAGCCGTGACCATCGCGTGGGTGCCTGCGCTGATCTCGGGCACTGGTGCACCTCAAACCTGATTCCCGTGGAATGTTTGCGCATCCTCAATGGCCGCGTCATCAGCGTCCATCTCAAGGACAAGGCGGCGGTTGGAAAATCCGAGGTCGTGGTCGCAGGCAAGGGCGTGGTTGACGTTGCGGCTTGTCTCGAGGAGTTGAAAAAACAGCGTTTTGACGGGCATATCTCGGTTGAGCACGAAAACGACTGGAAGGACAACGTTTCGCACGTGAAGGCGAATATCGATTTCGTGAAAGCCATCCCGAAATAGCCTGCGATACGTACGCGTTTTCGTGTGTGTGGATGCAGTTGCCGAGGGATGCGACTGCGAAAAACCCAGTCGCTCGAGAATGCAGTGTTTTGCTTTTCTGCGTTTAGGCTCTGCCAGTCGGCTGATTTACCCCGCCCATTCAATCGCTTTCGGAATTTCGCGCACGCCAAGCCGGAGCTCGCGCAGGCCCCGGGGCCCGTCGTTTTTTGGCTCCGCACGTTCACCCGCGCGCGACCGTGAGCGCGCGCACGCTTCCAGGGTTCGATTCAAGCAGCGCCCGAGCGCAGGCGTCCAGCGTCGCGCCCGTGGTCAATACATCGTCAACGAGCACGATGTGCCGACCGGCGATTGAGGCGGCTCCGCCACGGACTGAGTCCGCGCCGAGGCGGGTCCGCTTGAGTTGGAACGCCCCCCGCAGGTTGCCCAACCTCTCGTCCCTGCCGAGCTGCGCTTGGCTCCCCGTGCTCCGCACCCTCTCGAGCACGTCCAGAACCTCAACACCAGTGCGCCTGCCCAGCTCCGCCGCCAGCAGACCCGCCTGATTGAATCCACGCGTCCGCAGCCGCGACCGATGCAATGGCACGGGCACCAAAGCCTCCACCGGCGGGCTACACAGCCGCGGATCCGCCAGCCCCTCATGCATCCAATCTGCCAGCAGCTTGCACAGGTGCCGGCGCCCCTCGTACTTGAAGGCGTGCACCACCTCGCGCACCGCGCCAGCCGCCTTGACGGGCGCCACCGCGCAGAGAAACGCCGGACGCAAGCGCGTGCACTCGGCGCAGGGGCCGCAGAACTCCCCGCGCGCGGCTTCCGCTCCTTCAAACAACCGTGAACAGCAGATGCAAAGTGCGCCGCCACGCGTGCTGTTTCCGCGTCCGTTAACACCGCCTTCCTCCCGGCCCGTAATTACAATCGGCGGGCCAGAAAACGGCCGGCCAGAAAAAAATCCCCCCAACTCTCTCCCTTCTATTCCCCCCGCCCCCGCCCCCTTCCCCCAAGTCTCTCCGGCCTGCCCAGCACCTTCTCCACGAGATCCACCCGTGGTGCAGTCCCCCTGGGTGAGCTGCACGCCACCTGCGCGGCGGAGCCGGATCACCCCGGTGGCGCATCCATCGCACAGGAACCCCCCGAGACGCGTCGCCGCTCCGCACACCGCGCACACGCACGGAAACCACGCGTCCACCACCTCCGCCCACACTCCCGCCAGCCAACCCCGCAACGGCGCGTCCCTCAACATCTCCGCCACCTGCCTCACAGGCGCCGCAATCCCGCTCGGAATCATCTTAGTGATCCCATCCTCTGATCAGCCCCATCGGTTGTATCTCCTCCATTGCTCCCGTCGACCCCAGCGCCCTGAAACCCCAGTGCCCCTCTATTCCGTCCTATAATCCACCCTGCAATCCACCCTGCGGTCTGCCCTCCAGTCTTGTTTTGCACCCTGATGCACACCCCTGATTACGCGGCAAGGTGACCGGAGGGCGGTGAAAAAATCGGAAATTTCCAGAACCACCGCACCCATTCGCCAGATCACTCGTCCAGTTCACCATGCCTGCCTCTTGAACACCGCCACGGATCCATTCCCCTTTCCGCCCTCAAGAGCGGCATCTGCTGATTTTTACCGAAACGTGCGCCGTGTCGGACAGAATGTACTTGTACAACTCCACCTCCACCTCGCGAACCGCAAACTCCTCCAGACAACAGGCTGCGATCTCCTGGGCAAGCGTCTCAATCAGCTTTCGCGGCCTTTCATTAGCTAGGGACTGCACGCGGCGTGTCAGCGAAAAATAGTCCACCGTGTTCGCCAAATCGTCCGCAAGATTCCGGAAATCGCGGACCGGCACCAGTCGCAGGTCCACCGTCAGACGCTGCGCGCGCTTCCTCTCTTCATCGGGCACGCCAATGTGCGCGGAAAGCTCCAGCTTGCAGACGTGGATTGCGTCGGAAAATTCGCTCATGTCAATGTCGGGTATGCTGCCAAGATGCTGCGGTATTTGCGCGGATTACGCCAGCGCCGAACAATGCGCCACGGCCGCGGAGGCGAGCCCGTCTAGATTGTATCCCCCCTCCAGCACGCTGACAATCCGACCGGCCGCGAACTTGTCCGCGAGCTCGCGCAGCAGCAAAGTCAGATCACGAAAATCTTTGTCTCTGAGCCGGAATTTTCCGAGCGGATCATTTTCGCGGGAATCAAAGCCGGCGCTGATAAAGATCAGTTCGGGCTGAAATTTCTCCATCGCTGGCAGGAGCTGCTTTTCAAAACACGCGAACACTTCCGTCCGACCACTTCCGGC
>JBILKY010000116.1:0-10748 GCA_044376395.1 Chthoniobacteraceae bacterium
AGCGCCGCTTGGACAGACAGCACAGACAGCACAGACAGCACAGACAGCACAGACAGCACAGACAGCACAGACAGCACAGACAGCACAGACAGCACAGACAGCACAGACAGCACAGACAGCACAGACAGCGCCGCTTGGACAGACAGACTACTCCGAGAGTTCAACTCTCGCGAATGTGGGTTCGGAGGGGCAGGTGCCAGTTGGAATGATTTCATCCTCTGGATTAACTTGGGATGAGTTTAAGTCTGTCGACGATCCTTCTCTGCATCCTTTTGTGGCGCAGACACAAACATTGCCCGACGGTTTAAGCTCAGGCGCACAAGCAGGCTCAATTAACCCCAGCGGACTGGCTATTGTAGCACCGGGCGGTGCGACTGGAACGCAGGAGTCGCTGAATGGCCTTATACTGAGCAATTTTAGCGCAAAATCCGGAATGACAGCGGATTCTCTGCGGCAGGGTATCGATGAAGAGTCAGTGTCACCCGAGTTGGGACTCGGAGGAATCGCGGTTGATGCCGCCACGCTCGAAGGACGCAGGGACCCAAAAGCTGGATTCGCTGATTCGGGCGGCTCTCAAAATGCCGGGAATCACGGAGGCAACAATCAAGGCTCGAGCGACAATCGGTTTGTGCCAACTTCCGTGGTTGGGCAGACGAATGTAACTGGCACACAAGGTGCTGATCGCTTCCCTGAGATGAATGAGTCAGCACTTGAGGATGATTTGGATTTAGCCTTGAGCGTCCCATCGCGGGATTCTGCGGACGCCGGAACCCCTGACTCGATTCCGGGAAACTTTGCAACCGGAGTGACATTCAACCAAGGGCCTGAGCTTCCCACGGCAAAGGTTCAGGCTCCTTTACACGTCAATCGGACTGAAGTCTGGGACGCAGTTCGGGAGTCCATTTTGAAGGTTGTGTCCGAAAACCCGTCGCATATTTCTGTGGAACTCCGGCTGGATGACGGATCGTCAGTCGGGGTTGAGTTGAGGATGGGGGCCTCCGGTCTTCAGGCATCATTCCGGTCTGAATCCAATGCGCTTTTGAGAAGTTTGGAGTCCCGCTGGAACGGGTTCCTCTCCAGCGAGCAGGCGGATTTGAAAGTCGCCAGTGCAGTTTTCGAGGGTCGGTCCTCTTTCGGGAGCGCGTCAGATTCGGGTCGGAATGGCCGCGAGCTTCGCCAGCAAATGGAGGATTCCGCCGACGCAGCAAGTCTTTCGGCGGGCCAAAGAGCGCTCGCCAGTGCGCGGGGTTCCGCTTCCGGGTCCTCCGTCCCAAAAACCGATTCCAGAGCCAGCACCACCAACCCAACGCTTTACGCTTAAAACATATGGCTACAACGACCGCAGCAACCGCATCGAACAGTGTCTCGAAATTGCCCTCGGAGATCCAACAAGCGCTTCAAGGTATTACGATTAAGGAGAATAAGCAGACCTTAAGTCAGGACGACTTCCTGAAACTCCTCACGATTCAGTTGCAAAATCAAGACCCGCTCAAGCCGATGGAAGACGCCCAGTTCATGGGGACCATGGCTCAATTCGCGTCTCTCGAGCAGACGCGGGAACTCACCAAGACTCTGGGTGATTTTACGAAGGCTCAGGTACTAAATTCGGCTCAGATCTACCTGGGCCGCCAAGTGACACTGGATCTCTTGGATCGGAATGGCAATGTGATTGCCGGCACCGTGTCCGCAGTCAAGGTTGTCGACGGAGTCGCTCAAATCACAGTCGGTGGCAAGGATTATGCTACTGCATCGGTCATTGAGATTAAGGAAGCCGCAGGCACCACCAACAAGTAAGTTTCAAAAGAAAACCGCCCCTAACCCAACCACTAGTTATGCCACTCTCTGCCAGCCTCAATGTCGGTGTTAGCGCTCTGAAATCCTTTGCTGAAGGAATTCAGGTGACCTCCAACAACATCGCGAACGTCAACACCATCGGGTACAAGTCTTCCCGGGCTCAATATTCCGATACGTTTTCCAATCTCCTGAAGCCGCTCGTTCCGAATAATTCGAACACTGGGGTTAAGATCCCTCCTACGCAGATTGGTGGTGGTGTGCAGATTGAATCGGTTGCGGCAGTGTTTTCGCAGGGAACCATCCAGACCTCCAGCAACAACAGCGATCTGGCCATAGCAGGTTCGGGCTTTTTTCTGGTGAAGGATGTGACGACTGGTAAGGTCATGGCGACGCGCGCCGGTAATTTTCGGTTGGATGCGGATGGTTACCTTGTAACCCAGCAAGGCTATCGTGTGCAGGGAGCAAGCGGAGCAATGACTAAGGTTGAATACAATCAAACCACCAAGGCAGTAGACGTGAAAGGGGTTCAGGACAATCACACGGTGGCTGGAAAAATGCTTTCTCAAGCAAACAACTCGATTATCCTTCCGAGTGTCGAAAACATCTCCGTGGGGATGGTAGTTACCGGGGCCGGCATCACCTACGGGACGACGGTGACAGGCATTGATGTGCAGAACAAAACCATCTCAATCAGCCAACCTCCCACGGTTACCACTAGTGATCCGGGCTCAACGGTCGTATTGCAGACAACGACTGGATCAGTATACGGAGTGCCTCCGACTTCCAGTGATATCAGCAAATTTTCCGCAGGCATGTATTTGGGGGCAACCGGTGTTGAGGCGGGAACGACTGTTCTTCGAGTGAATAAGTCTTCATCAAGTACAGATGGAACTCTCTCAACGACGAACGTAACGGCGGACATTCTTTCTACTCCCGATTCTGCAAATTTGACCCGCTTGCAGCTTTCCTCTGTAGCTGGCTTAGCGGTGGGGATGAGAATCAATAACCCCAGTGGCTCCCTTTCCGCTCCTTTCAGTTCGGGTTACGCATACATCACCAGTATTAATTCCGGGGGATCCAACGAGATCACGGTTTCCGAACCGGTGACAGCTGTCATTAGTGCCGCTACCTCAGTAACTTTTAGTGCTGGTGCCAAGACGGGTGACTCGATTGTTTATGTTTCACCCACTCAGGCTGCCAATTTGTCGGTTGGTATGAAGGTCGATACTACGGCGAATCCTATTGGAATCGCAGCAGACGGAGTTTTTATTAGCGATATCAATCCAACCACTGGAGCCATTACGCTGTCACAACCAGTCCTTACGGATTTATCGGGCTCATATACATTTATTCCGACGATCACCATGAGTAAGTCTGCGATCGCCTCATCTTCAAGCAGTGGCGTTCCTGCATGGAAAAGCTTCAAGGAATTTCCAAAACTTAGTTTCAGTAACTATTACAAGCCTGCTTTGAATGTGGGTGACGCTAGGATCAGTTTCAACGAGGGAATAGATTATCAATTAGTCGATAAGGATAATAATACCCTCACTGGTTTGGCGCGAGCAGAGGCTTTGGATGGAGCGCCGCGCATTCGGACGTTCAATGTAGGGGCCACCGGAGAAATAAGCGTCATTTTATCAAATGGGCAGACCTTCAATGCGGGATACGTTCTTTTGCAGGCTTTCCGCGATCCAGGAGCATTGATCCGTGAGGGCTCGAACATGTTCTCTGGAGTCGACACTGCAGGGAAGGCAAATGGGGAATTTGAATCCTCGAATATCGCGAACCTGATTCCAGGCAGTCGTGGGTTGGGCGCTGTCAACGGCGGGGGCCTTGAACTCTCGAACGTCGACCTCGGGGAAGAGTTTTCAATCATGATTACCACCCAGCGTGCCTTCCAAGCCGGCTCTCGCGTGATTTCCACCACAGACGCAATGATGGAGGAAGTTGTCAATCTGAAGAGATAATCCCCTCCTCTGACTCGAGACTAGCTCTGTAGTACCGCAAGACATTCCTATGGCAGACGAGACACCCGCTCCTCCCGCTGAAGGTGGAGAGATTCCTCCCCCCCCGAAGGCGTCCAACCCGATGATCCCTCTGGCGATCGTTTTGGTGGCTATGCCGGCGATCTCTTTTGCAATGGTAAAGTTTGTCCTTGTGCCTCAAATCCAAAAAGCGGCCACAGGCGGCGCTCCCGCCGCAGCGGCCGCGCATGGTGCCGGTGCGGCGCATGGTGCCGAGCCCGCCAAGGATGCCAAAAAGGAAGAGGGCGGCCATGGGAAAGATGACAAAGCGGGCAAAGATGCAAAGGACGGGAAAAAGTCCGCAAGGTCCAAGGACGGATGGGAATACAGTTTTCCGAATGTCGTCTCGAATTTGACTGGATCGATGGGCACTCGCTACCTTCGTTGCAGTTTCACGGTCGTCAGTGATGACGAGCACATCGGCGACATGATGGAGGAGAATAAGAGCAAGCTCAAAGACGCCGCTCTTCGGATCTTTGCTGCGCGCTCTCAGTCTGATCTCGAGTCAGTCAGCGCCCGGAACGTGATCCGGACGGAGATCGCGGCTACTTTCAACAAAGCGCTGGAGACAGCGGCGGTGAAAGAAGTTTTGTTCACTGATTTTATCGTGCAATGAGTGACGCAGTTTCAGTGGAGGAGCCACAGTCTGAAGTCGCAGGGAACGCCGCCACGGGCGACGTGGTGATTTATTCATCCGCTGGGGTGCGTCGCGTTGCGCCTGCCAGTTTGGTTCAGGAATACAACTTCCGGCAGCCAGGCTTTTTATCTCCGCGCGATGCGAATCAGTACAATTCACATCACCAGAAGTACGCGCAGAATCTCGCCGCGCGGCTCGCGACTTTTCTCAGGGTGGAATTGACCTGCGAGGCTTCGAGTGTGCGTTGTGAGACGCTTCCTTTTCGGAGTTTTTGCGACGCGGTGGCCCAGCCCACCCATTTGAGTGTTTTCCAGTTTGAAGGCCTTGAGGGAGCGGGAGTACTGGAGGTGCGCCCCAAGACGAGTATCGCGCTTGCGAACCGGTTGCTTGGCGGGCAAGGCGTGTTGGCGGGCGAGGGGGAACGGAGCCCGACAGAGATTGAGGTTGCCTTGCTTGACGAACTCGTTCTCATGATCCTGAAGGAGTGGATTGATTCGTTTGGAGGCTCCAAGAATCATGCCCCAAGAATTTTGGCTCACGAAACAGGATGCCGTTTTTTGCAGATTGCTGCCGACGACTGTCCTTTCTTTGTTTTCAAAGGGGAGTTTAAGTTTGGCGAGTTGAGCGAGGCTTTGCAGCTTTCCGTACCGTTTTCGATGGTAGAGCACTTGGCTGGACGTTCTCCCACCGCTGCGCCGACTCCAGTCGCGGAAGTGCGCCAAAAGCCGCTGCACTGGCGGTCGCCTTATGCCTCCATTGAGGTGCCAATTACCGCAGAGTGGCAGGTTCGTATGATTTCACTCGGCGAAGCCGCGGCCCTTGCTGTGGGGGACTTGGTGCAGCTGCCGCAGGAACTCATTGACCAGACTCGGATCAGGGTTTCTGACGGGGATGAATTTTTTGGAACAATTGGTGTAGAGGAAGGTCGACTTGCGGTACACTTGAACGATAGGATTCAAAAGGAATAGTTATGGTTAACGCTCTCGACGACTCTAGATTGAGTACAGTATTGGATGTGAAGGTGCAGCTTTCCGTGCGCCTGGGTTCCTGTCAGATGGCAATGCGCGATGTGCTTGAGCTCCAGCCTGGTACGGTGGTTCAACTCGGGCAGCGCGCAGACGATCCCGTGGGCTTATATATCAATGATAAGCTGATCGCCTTGGGAGAGGTTGTGGTGGTTGAGGAAAAGTTTGCGATCAAGGTGACCATGATGGTTGGGGGAGCCGCCTAAGCGGGCGGATCTGAGCCTTATGGCCCGTTCCCGGCTTCGCCTTTCGCTGGCGCACGGGGCGCTTTGCTGTGTGCTCTTGCTGCCCGCTGCTGCTGTGGCTCAGGGGCAGTCGTCTTCATCGGGCTCCTTGGTTTTTTCTGGGGCTCCAACGGCGGGCGCCGGCAGCATGATCCAGATGCTCGGATACGTTCTGGCCATCGTGATGATTGTCGGTGCGGTCATTGCGTTTTTTTTAAGGTCTGGCGGACTGCTTGGAATTCGTTTGGGTGCCAAGACGAACAGGAAGCTCCAGCTTCAGGAGACATGGATGCTCGGTCACAAGCAGTTTCTTGCAGTCGTGGAGTATGAGGGGAGAAAGATGCTTCTCGGGGTTTGTCCCGGGAGGATCGACTACCTCTGTCCTTTGGAGGGAAATGAGGACGCGGTTGGAACGGAAAACGCTCCGGATTTCCAGCAGATGCTCGCTCGGAAAGCGGGCCAGCCTGGCGGTGACTCTCAAATGAACATGAAAACAGCCTCCACCGATGCAAAGGGTGGTGAATCAATATCGGGAAAGGATTCCGCATGAACCCGGCGGCGCGGACCTTGTTGTTGGATGCAATGCTTTCTCGCAAAAGCATGCTCGCGGGCTTGCTGTGTTTCGCTTTGTGCACGGTGTTTCTGCTGGTTTTCACGCCGGAAGCGATGGCTCAGCAGGCGGCGCCTGCACCTGTACCGGGCGGGACCTCGGTGACATTCTCCCTCGCGGGCGACTCGGAGCCGGCGAATGTTTCTTCGGCGATTCAAATCGTCGCGCTGATGACGATTCTGACGCTTGCGCCGTCCATTTTGATGTTGATGACGAGCTTTACGCGCATCGTGATCGTGCTTGGGTTTATCCGGGGAGCGATCGGTTTACAGGGCGCTCCTTCGAATCAGATTTTGGTCGGCATGTCGCTTTTCCTGACGATGTTCATCATGACGCCCACGATCAAGCGGGTGAATGATGAGGCGCTGCAGCCCTATTTGAACAAGGAACTCGCAACGTTCGAATTCGCGCAGAAGGCCGCGCTGCCGTTGAAGGAATTCATGGTCAAGCAGACGCGTCCGAGTGAGATTGATTTCTTTCTTGGTCTTTCTGGATCGGGGGCCACTCGCTCAGACGACCTGCCTGTATTAGTGGTGGTGCCAGCCTTTGTGCTCAGCGAATTGCGAACCGCTTTTCAGATGGGCTTTCTTGTCTATGTGCCATTCCTTGTTATCGACTTCCTCGTCTCCTCCACACTGATGGCGATGGGGATGATGATGATGCCTCCGATGATGATTTCGCTGCCCTTCAAGCTCCTGCTTTTTGTTCTGGTCGACGGATGGCATTTGATTGTGCGGTCTTTGGTGGAGAGTTTCTCGTTATGACGATCGAGCAGTCAGTCGATATTCTCAGGGAGTTGGTGAGCACGTCGCTCGCAGCCTCGGCTCCTGTGCTGGTTACCGCGGTGATCATTGGCGTGGTGATGAGCATCCTGCAGTCCGTCACGAGCATCCAGGAGCCTTCGCTATCGTTTATTCCCAAAGTGACTGGTCTAGGGATCGTGATGGTGATCACTGCGCCGTGGATCTTAAAGCTGCTGATGACGTTCACCATCGCGTTCATCAACCGGCTCCCCGAAGCGGCCCGCTAGCTTTAAAATTTCTGCCGCCATGTTTTTCTGGAGGCTTCTGCAAGTAATCACCACTGGTGGACGGGAGGGGAGGCTGAAATGTTGAACGGTGAGATGCTGATCGTCTGGTTTCTGGCCTCGGTGAGGGCCACGGGGGTGATGATTATTTCGCCTGTATTTTCATCCCAGGCCATCCCCGGCCCCATTCGCGCGATGATGGCGTTGTTTGCAGGGTTCGTGGTTTCGGGGTTGTTTCGGTTGCCTGAAAGCGTCCCTGTGACGACTGGTAATATTGTTGTCGCGATGGTTTTGGAGATGATCATCGGAATGTTCATGGGGTGGGCAGTGAGACTCAGCACTCATGCGATCGAACTGGCGGGCGCGGTCATCTCATCCGAATTGGGCTTCTCCATGGGGCAACAAATCGACCCTACCTCCGGGACCTCGTCCAACACAGTGAGCTCGATTCTGCTTACGTTCGGTTCGCTCGTATTTTTAATTTCCGGCGCACATCAGGCTGTTTTGGCAGCGTATTTGAAAAGCTATGAAATCGCGCCGGTGGGGGTTTTCCGTTCCTCCCACGAGGTCGGTACGCTTTTGGTCACATCAACAGGCAAAATTTTCCAAGTGGCTGTGCAGATGTCAGCGCCGTTGGTCGCGGTCAACTTCATTATTTCACTGACCTTCTCAATTCTCGGTAAGGCCGCGCCGGCGATTCACGTGTTCTCAGAAAGTTTTGCAGTGAGGATCATCGTCGGGCTGTTTGTTTTGGGGATGACACTGCATCTGATCGGCCAGCTTTTGCTGGAACAGCTGAGGCTCGCTCCGGACCTCATGCTCCGATTGGTTCCATAAACATCAGCTGCGTGTGACATGGCGGATTCCGATAACAAAACCGAGGAACCAACAGGAAAGCGCCTTTCCGAGGCGCACGATAAGGGCAATTTCGCAAAGGCTCCCGACCTGCAGTTGGTGGCAATTTTGCTGGCATCGATTTGGGGTCTGTCTGTCATGGGGCGCTTTATGGCGGAGCGGACGGCCTCCATCGCGGTTGGAATTTTTGCGCACCTCGGTACTTCAACCATCAGGCCCGAGGCTTTCGGTCCTTGGGTTTCCGAGGCGGTGATTGCTTTGCTGGTGATGATGCTGCCGATCTCGGGGGCTTGCCTTTTCGCCGGTACTGTCATGGGCGGCATTCAGAGCGGTTTTCGTCCGACGCCCGCGGTGCTGGCCTTCAACTTCGACCGGCTCGATCCTGTTGCCGGGTTCCAGCGGATTTTTTCCAAGGGAGGGTTGGTTCGGGTTGGGCTGGACGTGCTCCGGTTGGCAGTGGTTGCCTGGGTGATCTGGGGGGGGGTGGACCGGGTGATGTCAGACCCGATTTTCCGCGTTCCGGTGCCGATTGCCCGTCTCGGGGAGTTCATCCTCGAGTCTGGGATCGTCCTGCTTTGGCGATGCGTGCTGGCCCTGGGCGTGATCGCCGGATTCAACTATTTTTACCAATGGCGCACGGTTCGGGAAAGCCTGCGGATGACCAAGCAGGAAGTGAAGGACGAGATGCGCCAGAGCGAGGGGGATCCCAAAATTAAGTCAGCGCTCAGGGCGCTTGCGCGGCGCATGTTGCAGAGGCAGATGCTCAGGGAGGTTCAAACGGCGGATGTCGTGGTGACCAATCCAACGCACTTTGCTGTGGCGCTGCGGTACGACCGTGACAATGAGTCCGCCCCGATGGTGGTTGCCAAGGGTGAGCAGGGCTTTGCGCGCCGGATCAAGGCGCGCGCGCGCCAGTATGGCGTGCCCACAGTCGAGAATCCGCCGGTTGCTCGGATGCTTTACAAATTCGGGGCTGTTGGAAAACCGATTCCGGTGAACCTGTACCGCGCTGTGGCTGAAATCCTTGCATTTGTCTATAAGACCCACAAAGAGTATTTCAAGGACCTCAGGCGCAGAAGAAGTGGCGTCTGAGCACAATGTTTGCTTACAGTAGGAGAGTTTACCTATGAGTTCGGCAGCATTTCCCTCACCCCTTCAAATCCTTGAGAATTTGAAGAAGGGCGATCTTGCCTTCGTGGCGGCCATCTTTGGCACGGTGGTTCTTCTGGTAATGCCTGTGGGGCCCGTGGTTCTGGATGTGTTGCTGGCGGTCAGCATTGCCATTTCCCTGCTGATCCTGCTCATCATCGTCTACGTCAAGGAACCAGAGGAGTTTTCGGGGTTTCCGACCCTGCTCCTTGCGGTGACGCTTTACCGGTTGGCTCTTAACGTTGCGTCGACCCGTTTGATTTTGGTCAACGGAAGCGCTGGAAAGATCATCGAGGCGTTCGGCAACTTCATGGTCGGTGGGAACTACGTGGTTGGCGCCGTTGTGTTTTTGATTCTGGTAGTGATCAACTTCATGGTCATCACCAAGGGCGCCGGCCGTATCGCGGAAGTTGCGGCTCGGTTCACGTTGGACGCAATGCCGGGCAAGCAGATGGCAATCGATGCCGAGTTGAATGCCGGAATGATCGAAGAGGCAGTCGCGACGCGGCGGCGGGCGAAGATCCAGAAGGAGGCGGATTTCTATGGCGCAATGGATGGCGCCAGCAAGTTTGTGCGAGGGGACGCGATCGCGGGGATCCTCATCACGCTCATCAACGTGATCGGGGGCATTGTGATCGGCGTGGTTCAAAAAGGGATGCCTGTGGAAGAGGCCTTGAAGCGGTTTTCGCTGCTTTCCATCGGGGATGGATTGGTCGCGCAGGTTCCGGCCCTGGTCGTGTCGCTCGCTGCGGGTATTTTGGTCACGCGCGCCTCGGAAGAATCCGACTTGGGAAGCTATCTCTCCAAGCAGTTGACTTTTTATCCGCGCGCTGTGGGTATTGCGGCTGCGATGATGGCCGTGTTTGCGGTGATTCCTGGGATGCCGGCTTTCCCTTTTGCTGTTCTGGCGGTCGGGCTTGGGTTCATGGCTTGGAAGTTGCGAAAAGCGGAGATTCTTCGCGAGGAGTTGAAGGCAATTGAATTCACTGCGGCGGCCGACACAAAGATTGCTGATGCTGGGACGGAGAATGAAAAGCCGGCTTCTGATGCGAAACCCAAGGGGGTTTCAGATGAGTTCAAGAAGATCATGGAGGTGGATGTGGTCTGCGTGGAGTTGGGCGTGGCGTTGCTTGGACTCGCTGACAAAAAGACCGGCGGGGATCTGTTGGACCGCGTGACAGGAGTGCGGCGCAACTTCGCGCGCGATCTGGGGATGGTGATCCCTCCGATTGCGATACGGGACAATCTGGATCTGGAAAATTCGGAGTATCGTTTCATGCTGCGCGGCCGTGAAGTGGCGCGGGGCAAAGTGCTCCTCAAACACTGGCTGGCGATGAATGTATCGAACAGCCCCGTCAACCTCCGGGGTGTTGCCACGACGGAGCCTGTTTTTGGAATCAAGG
>JBILKY010000371.1:0-3423 GCA_044376395.1 Chthoniobacteraceae bacterium
CGATGAAGCCAAATCAAAAGAAGCCGCCAACTCGGCGACCAAGGCGTATTTGAAAAGCCTCTACTCAAAAATGCGTTCCCTTGAACCGTCTTTGAAAGCGCGTGTCGACATGACGGAGGCCGCTGCCCTGAAGGCGTTGGAGTCCGAAAAATAGTCCGCCCGGACACAGCCCTCTCTAGGTCGCTCCCCCGCCTCGGAAAGCCCCCCATCGGGTGACGCAAAAGTTACGCGGATCGGACCGTCGAAATCCGGCCCCCCTTATTTCGCCAAGCGCTGGCGCGGGTCAAAAGCGGAGCGCCGCCAAATTGGTTCTGCAAATTAAAAAGCGACAACTAAAACACGGGCGCAGAAAAGAGACCGAACAGTGAGTGCGTTTGCCTCATTACGATCGATTGCCATCCCAGACCTCTGGCAGCAGGATGCCGTGCGCCTCCTGCGCAATGGCTCGGATGTGGTGGTACACGCCCCGACCGGATCCGGGAAAACCCATATCTTCGAGCTCTTCTGGCCGGAAATCAAAGGCCAGTGCGTCTTCACCGTACCGACCCGGGCCCTCGCCAACGACAAGTACGCGGAGTGGCGCAAACGGGGGTGGGATGTTGGCATCTCCACCGGCGACCTTGCCGAGGGTCTCGACCGCAAGATTATCGTTGCGACACTCGAAACGCAGCGCTCGCAGTTGCTAGCGGGCCGCGGTCCCCGCCTCATGGTCATCGACGAGTACCAGATGATTGCCGATTCCGTGCGCGGGGTTCACTACGAACTGGCCATCGCGCTCGCGCCGGAAAACACGCAACTGTTGCTCCTGAGTGGGTCCGTTTCAAACCCGCAAGACCTCGTTGCGTGGCTCAGCCGCATTGGAAGAAATGCCGCGCTCGTCTCCCATCCGCACCGTGCTGTTCCCCTTGAGGAGGTCGATCTCTCAGGGCTCCCCGACCGCAGTCCCGCGCAGCTCCACGGCTGGTGGCCCCGCGCGATCTCAAACGCACTGCGGCAGGAACTGGGGCCGATTCTGCTTTTTGCACCCAGAAGAAAAGCTGCCGAACAGCTGGCCATCCAGCTCGCGGCAACACTCCCGCCTTGCGCTCCTCTTCACCTCGACGAACACCAGCACCAAATCGCTGGACGCACCTTGAACCGACTTTTGAAAAGCAGGGTTGCATTCCATCACAGCGGCCTCTCGTTCGCACAGCGCTCTCAGCTCGTGGAACCGCTGGCCAAAGCTGGCCAGTTACGAGTGGTCGTTGCCACCATGGGACTCGCCGCTGGGATCAACTTTTCAATGCGATCCGTGGCAATAGCGGGCACCACTTATCTTGCAGGCCCATTCGAGCGCAAAGTAACACCCGCGGAATTGCTGCAGATGTACGGAAGAGCCGGGCGGAGGGGATTGGATGACACCGGTTACGCGCTCGCCACTCCGCAGCCGCCAAGACTCGCGGACGCACAAGCGCTGCCGCTTCGCCGCTGCTCGCAGCTGGACTGGCCCTCGCTCATCGCAGTCATGGGCCACGCGGATCCAAACCTTCAAACTGCGTTCTCTGCAGCTTCAAAACTCAACCAGCGGCTCTACTCGGCAACTCCTCCGCTGATCGGTTTCGAGCAGTCCCTTGAAAACGGCCCCGCTCCCTGCGCGCTCCACGTGGACGCAGAACGCGCCCGCTACTTCAAGCGAGGCGTGGAACAGATTTGGGCTTCCACCCAACGATGGGAATCCCCCGAAGGCCAGGCCACCACCGCTCCACTGCAAGACACATGGGTCTGGGTCCCAGCCCAATCCCGCGCACCTGACGCGCAGCAGCAAACGCCGGCATCCCAACTTGACTCAAAACTCGCGCATCGGGAGCAAAAACAAAAGCCAAGCGGACGTTGGATACCTGCAGAAAGCTTGGCATCCGTCATTTCCCCTCTCGGAAAAGGCACCCTTTGCAGGCTTCCCGGACCGACAAAGCGGTATGGAAAAGAAATCCACCTTGGATCACGGCTAGGCGATGGGTCGCTCCAACTCGCACGCTGGATCCACCCGCTGTTCGGCAAGAAAATTGTAACACACGAAGAACTGGCGTCGCTTTTACTCCCGAGACTTCCGGACTTCACCGGGGGGGGGACGGCCGTGGGCCTCGTGCCCCGCAACGATCAACTCTTCGTCCACCTTTCCTTTAGCGGGATCAAATCGGAGGCCATCAAGGACTCCTCGGGCAAATGGCTACGCACGCCGCCCGCACGCAGGACCTCGCCAGAAATCTGCGAAAGCTGCCGCCACCGACAAACCTGCAGCACCGCCACGTTATTCAACTCGCCCGCCCATGCATGGCGAGAACTCGGCTTGATCGAACCTGACGGAACCCCTACCAGCCGCGGAATTCTATTCTCTTTCTTCCAACACGGCGAGGGACTCGCCATCGCTGCGGCAATCGAAGATACAAATTATCCGATCGATGACCTCCTCTTTGATGTGGCTGACCTCAGGGGCGGCCCACGATTCAGCGCAGAGGACGGCGGAGAACTGGGCCGCCTTGCCCTGTGCTGCCAAAAGACGTTCGGCAACGCCGATTTTGAAGGGTATCTCAGGTTTGGCATCCCGTGTGACTACGGCCCCGGGGCCGCGGAGGTGGTCAGAAACATCGTTGAACATCGAATCGGTCCACACAGGCTTCTGTCCGAAACCGTACGCACCGGGGATATCGAGCGCGCAGTCCTCGAGTGGCGCAGCCTGTTGCGCCACATCGGGTATGCGCCGGATTACCCCTCCGATCGCTGGATGGAACTAAAGAGAGCGGCGCGCGCAAGGGCCTTCTGAATCAGCGAAAAAACCTGAAACCGATCGGCCCTACCGGGTTAATTGGCCCGAACCCTATGACTCACCCAGACGTCTCTACTGCGAGCGGAAAGGATTTGCGAGCCAGCCTGGGCTTATGGATGGAGGACGCAGACGAAGATGCCGCGCGCGCTCTCATCGAGGGACTCTATCCGATTGTCATCCGGATCGTCCATAATCACCTACCGCGTGGAACGCAACCGGAGGATCTCGCACAAGAGGTGTTCCTGCAGTTCTTCAGAACAATCAACCGTTACGACAAAACGCGGCCCCTCGAAAACTGGATCGGCAGGATTACCGTGAATCTATGTCTCAACGCGCTCAGGAGCCGCAAGCGACGGCCGGAATGGCGCTGGTCAGACCTGAGCGATTCAGAACAGTCCGTTGTGGAATCCTTAATGAACGAGCCGACTCAAGCGCTAAGCAATGACTCCGACGTCATTCCGCTGCTGAATAGGCTTCTGGAACATCTTTCTCCCGAGGATCGCATCGTCATCCAGCTTCTGCACATCGAAGAAAAATCAATCGCGGAGATTTCGGCCATCACCGGATGGAACGGCACACTGATCAAGGTCCGTGCGTTTCGGGCGAGAAGAAGACTGCGC
>JBILKY010000372.1:0-3395 GCA_044376395.1 Chthoniobacteraceae bacterium
GCTGCCGTGATCGGTGTGGATGCGCAGCAAAAGCAGCCCGGGCATGATGGAATCCGGAATCACGGTTTCAATCGCCGTGATGCGGATGCCGGAGCTGTTCGGCACTGGTTTTGGAGCGGGGGATGGTGTCATGGATTGGTGTGCGTGCGTGGAGCACCGGACTGGGCGCGATTTCAGGGAATGCAGAAAGCCATGTACGCGTCACCACTCGCGGTTCCGCACTTGCCCCCGCCGCATGCGATTACCACGTACTGGCGGCCATTGACGGCATACGTTGCTGGAGTGGCGTAACCGGCGGCCGGTAGTTTGAACTTCCAAAGTTCCTTCCCTGTTCGTCTATCGAATGCGCGCAGGTGTTCGTCTTTGCTGGCGGCGATGAAGACGAGTCCGCCCGCCGTGACGACTGGTCCCCCGTAGTTTTCAGTGCCGGTCTGCGGGATTCCTTTTGCGGTGAGTTCCGGAATTTCACCCAGAGGGGTCCTCCACAAGTAGTCCCCCGTGTTAAGGTCGATGGCATTCAGGGTTCCCCAAGGCGGCTTGATGGCCGGATATCCGCTTGCGTCCAGCCATCGATTGTATCCCGTGGTGGTGTAGGGGATCTGGCCCAGTTTAGCGTCGGTCTGCTGGCTGGGTGCATCCGGCGTGGCGGTGCTGGATGACTGGTTGCCGAGCAGAAAGTCCGCCACCATTTCTTGCTGAGCCGCGCTCAGGAAGCCGAACGATGGCATGACTCCCTTCCCGGCCTTTAGGATGGCGAGTACGTCCGCTTTTTTGAGCCTTTGCTCCACGCCCGAAAGTGGCGGCACGTTTTGCGCCTTGTTGCCCATGCGGTCCAATCCGTGGCAAGCGGCGCAGATCTGCGTGAAGATGCGTTCACCGCTCATCGGAGCGGTGTCACCGCTCTTTTGATGTTCCACCATCGTGAGAATCCACGGCATTTCGTTGGAGTTCACATACAGCACACCGTTTGGATCCGCTGCCGCGCCGCCCCATTCGGCGCCGCCGTCGAAGCCCGGCAGCACAATTGTCCCTTCGCGACTGGGCGGCGAAAAGGGGGCGTGCGGACGGACTTTTACAAAACGCTCCAGCACCTGCCGGTGGGACTCGGGCGAAATGTTGGTGATTTCGTTGTAGGAAAAGAGCTGGCGTGCGAATGGCGCCGGTTTCTCGGGCAGCGGCTGCGTGGGCCACGCTGCTTCACCAATGAGATCCGAACCGGGTACAGGCAATTCACGGATTGGGAACACCGGCTCGCCCGTTTCACGGTTGAACACAAAGACGTGCCCGGACTTTGTCACCTGCGCGACTGCGTCAACCTTGTTCCGGTTGCGCGTCACAGTGATGAGCGTCGGGGGCGCCGGAAGATCACGATCCCAGAGGTCGTGATGAACGAGCTGCTGATGCCACAGGCGTTTGCCGGTTTGTGCATCGAGCGCGATGAGGCAGTTCGCGTACAAGTTTTGGCCGATCCGGTTCCCCCCCCAGAAATCGAATGCAGCGGAGCCGGTGGGACAGAAAACGATGCCGCGTTTTTCGTCTAAGGCGAATCCCGTCCAGACGTTTGCGCCGCCGATGGTTTCATGGGCCTTCGCAGGCCAAGTCTCGTGCCCCGGTTCGCCGGGAAGCGGGATGGTGTTGAACCTCCAGACGAGTTTTCCGGTGCGGACGTCGAACGCACGGATCGGCCCGGGGGCCGCGGGTGCAGGTCCTTCGCCGAGTCGCATCCCAAGAATCAGCAGATCCCCGTAGATGACACCCGGTGAGGTGACATTCAAGGCAAGTCCGCCGATGTCCCTGCCGATGTTTTCCTTCAGGTCGATTGAGCCCTCTTTGCCAAACGATGGGATCCGCTTTCCAGTGGGCGCATCCAGCGCGTGCAGGAAATGGTCGTTGGCGAAATAAATGCGTCGGTCGTTTGGATTGTTCGCATCAACCCAGTGCATGAGTCCGCGGTTGACTCCGGTTTTGGTGATTCCCGGATGGTCGCTTGGGTTGAATCGCCACAGCTCTTTGCCAGTCGCGGCGTCGATAGCGAATGCCTCTACGGAGGGAGACGTGCCGTACAGGGTTCCATCAATGATGAGCGGATTGCACTGGATCTGGCTGCGGTTGTTTATGGCGACGCCGCCTGCGTGAAAAGTCCAGGCGGGCTTGAGTTCATGCACGTTTTCACATGTGATTTGATTCAACTCCGAATAATGGCGCGCACCTTTGTCGCCCAGATAGGCACTCCAATTGTTGTTTGCTTGCGCCGCGCTGATCAGCGTCAGAATGGCGAGGGGGGTGAACCATTTCATGTTGCTATGGGGGTGATGGGGTTGTCTTGCGGATGATGGTGTTACTGGTTGGAAAGCTCGATATTGTCGATCCACGCCTTTGCGGCGAGGGTGCCCGGGCTGATGAATCCGAGCCATTGCAGCTCGGCGAGCGCCTTTTTCTGGGGTGGCAACCCTTCGAATCTTTGCACCTGTTCGCCTTTCGGAGTGATCATCAAATCCCACTTGCCGTCGGCGTTAGGGCCAATCCTGGATTTGATTTCAACGCGTACCCATTTTGCGGCGGGGATTTGAGTAAGCTTCTTGCCGCCGGCGAGCACTGCTCCCTTTTCTATCATCAGAAATACGCTTGTATTGTACGGAGTTTCGCGGTCGCGCCACTCGTGCAAAAAGCGGAAGTTCTCCTCGAGTCGCAGATCAAAACTCAAATGGGTTTCGCCCTCTGTGTGTCCGGGCGCGTAGAAAAAGTGCGGTTCGAATGCAGGCGTCTGATCAGGTGCATCGCGCAGTTCGATGCATTTGCCGTCGCTGTCCGGGATGTCTTTTACCGTGAAGATCGCCGGGTTGTTCGGATTTCTGCGGCCGATGTGCGCTGGTTTTTGCACCTCGAAGTTTTCGAAACCCTGTTTGAGCTGGAGCGCAGGAATCTCGGGCTTCTCTCCGAACACGTTTGAGGGCATCGGCTGGCTGGCGGTTTTGCGCCACGCGGCGTTTCCTGTGACCCCGGCAAGGCTCCAGTCGAACGGCTTGAATCCAAGTCTGATCGCCGGCGAATCGGCCGCGAGCGACCAGTCGCCAGCAAGGGGATCCGTGAACTTCGGGTCGGCAATCACGCTTCGGACGTCGTTTCCAGCCGCCTGCCATTCGGCCCAAGTTTTACCGGCGAAGTTTACCGGTGGGGTTTTGGCATGCCAGTACACGTTGTCCGCCATGAAAACCCGCCCATCATGCCAGTTTTTGTCGAGATGATTGAGCAGTGTGCTTGATCCGATTAGGACGATGTTGCGCTCGAATGCAAAGGCGAAGGATTCCTCAGGCTTCGAACGGCGGATTTGTTCGTCGCGGCCCCATGCGAGGATGTTGTTTCGAACGATGTTCCCGCGGCCGTAGTGCTGGTGG
>JBILKY010000373.1:0-3394 GCA_044376395.1 Chthoniobacteraceae bacterium
GCTTGAGAAGTCGGCTGGTAGCGGAAGGATGGCAAGCGTGGGGCCAAGAAACCTTCCAAGGCTGCCCGCCGCAGACATCAGCCCCATCACGCGTCCCTGGGCGTTTCCTTGCACGTAGCGCGAAGCCATTCCGCTTAGTGTGGGCGTGAGCAGCCCATTTCCGACTGCCATCAACGCGCAGCTGCCAAGAAACGCACCAACGCCGGAAACGCGCGGAAGCCAGAAAAGGCTCGCAGCAAGCAGGAGCGCCCCGACGAGGGCGATTTCCTTCTCAACATTCCGCACAAGCAGACGTCTCAGCAGGCCGCCCTGCACAATCACCGCAAGGATGCCAACGTACGCAAAGGCGTAACTGGTCTCGCGTCCGCCCCATTGGAACTTGTCGCCACAGAACAGTGCGAACAACACGTGGATGAATGCAAAACCCGTGGTCGAGATCAGAGAAGCGAAGAGCAAAAGTGAGATGAATGGCCCCTTGGAGTCGCGGAAAATTCCCAGTATGGGAGCGGAGGAACCGCGTTGGTCGCGCGCTTCCGCAGGATACGTTTCGGGAAGGTATAGCAGAACAAGCAGCGCATTCGCGAGGGACAGCGCTCCCGCGAAATAAAACGGCGCCTTGTGCGAGTAGCTGACCAGCAGCCCGCCCAGAGCCGGCCCCATGATGAACCCCAGTCCGAACGCGGCCCCGATGATTCCCATCGCCCGTGAGCGCTTGTCTGGCGGAGTGACGTCCGCGACGCACGCTTGTGCAGTCGCGATATTTCCCCCGCTTGCTCCGTCGATAATGCGCCCCAGAAAAAGCATCCATGCTGTCTCTGCCATTCCTATCACAAAAAAGCCCGCAGCCGTCCCGATGATGCTGAAGAGCAGCACAGGTTTCCTACCGATCCGATCCGACAACTTCCCGAACAAAGGCGCGAACACGAGCTGCACAAGCGAGAAACTCCCCACCAGCAACCCGAGTTCCGTGGGGGAAAGCTGGAAGGATTTGCTCGCGTACACGGGGAGAACCGGAATCACGATTCCAAATCCCACCATGCTGATGAATACAGTGAGAAAGATTAGACCTAGAGGCGAACGGGAAGACTGCATGGTGATTAGTCGTTCAGTCTGGTTCAGCCCGCCCCCAACAATCAACCCTGCATCCCAAAGTGGCCCCAGAAAAACCGCGCGGCGCCAGGAGGCTCGCGACGCGCCGGATTCAGCCGCCGCCGCTCCACTAGACCTTCGGTGCAAACCGCTTCCTGTACTCGAGTGGACGAAGTCCCGTGGCTGTCCGAAAAGCGCGGCTGAAGTGGCTTTGGTCGTAAAAGCCGCACTGTTGTGCAATCTCGCCGACTTGGGAGTGTCCCTGCTCCAAAAAACGGCGAGCCATCAGAAGCCGGACCTTGAGCAAGTAATCCGTTGGCGACATTCCGAAAAGGCGGCGAAACTCCCTCTGAAGCTGGCTGACGGAGAGATGTGCTTCTTGGGCGAGTTGTTCGACTGACACCGCCTCGCCGTAATGTTCGAGCACGTATTTGAGTACGGGGGCGAGTCTCTGGGTATGGCCCTGCGCATTTCGCAGTTCGTCGTGAAGCTGCATCAGGCCAACCAGACCGATCACATTTCCAGCGACATCCCGCAGCGGATACTTGCTGCACAGGTACCAGCCCGGGGTTCCACCCGCCGACGCGACCAGCCACAGACGCTGTGTGAGGGCCTTTCCCGACGCAAACACCTCCCGGTCCTCCTCCTGATACTGCGCTGCGAGTGCGGGCGGATGAAAATCGAAGTCATCCTTGCCGATCATTTCGTATTCGTGCTGCAACCCATGCAGCTCGAGTTCCTCACGATTGACGCTTAAGAAACGGTGCTGCGCATTCTTTACAAAAAGGCAGACACCCCGCAGGTTCTGGAAAGCATCAAGCCACTGTTTCTGATCCCCCAGGCTGCTGAAAAATCGCTCCGAGATTGAGGCGTACTGATCCGGTGGCATGCCGTTCTTATACAAAAGCCGCACGCAACGGGCAACTCGCGCCGCAGCCTCTCATACGCCGCCACGCGCTGTTACCCGCCCCACGGGAAACGTCTTAAGCTTGGGACCGCGGAGCCCCAGCTCCGCATCGTGTAACAAACACGCCTCAAGCGCCTTTAAGGACCGGAACTGGAAAGACCGGAACTGAACACCCTAGCGCACCACGCACTTCTCAAGCTCCGCGCGGAGGCGCTCCTCCTGGAGTTGCTTGCCTATGAAGACAAGCTGGCTGCTGCGCGCCTGTCCCTTCTCCCAAAGCTTGTCCCACATCAAGGTGAACCGATTGTTCACCCCGTGAAATACCGCGCGGCGGGGATTGTCTTTAATCCAGAGGAAGCCCTTCGAACGGTAGATCTTCTCGCGATCCGACATTTCCTGCACAAACAACTCAAGCGCCTCAATACTGAAAGGCTTGTCGAATTCGAACGAGATGGAGTTGATCTCGTGATGATGCCGCTGGCTGAGTTCGTCCAAAAATTTCGGGTCGACTGCGAGCTTCTGATCCACGTCAAAAGCGTGCATGTCGAGAAGCTCGCTCAGATTGGCCTGCGACTGGCTTGTCCTGAAGATGGTGGCCTGCGCGTTGAGCGCTCGAATCTCCTCCTCGACCTTCGCGAGCGCGTCCTCATCCACGAGGTCTGTCTTATTCAACAGCAAGAAGTCCGCCATCGTGATTTGTTCCCGTGCGGTTTCAGTTTCCTTGAGTTGCTTGAGGATCTGCTCTGAATCCACAACCGTGATGATCGAGTCCATCCGGACCAATTGCTGGAGTTGTGGAATATTGAGAAAAGTCTGCGCAATCGGCCCGGGTTCGGCGATGCCTGTTGTTTCGATGAGCAGATAGTCGAACCCGCCCTTTTTGAGCAGGTTTTGAACACCCTTCACAAGGTCCTTCCGCACGGTGCAGCACAGGCAGCCGTTGCTCATTTCAACAACCTCCTCCTTCTGGGTCTCCACCAGCTGACCGTCGACGCCGATCTTCCCTACCTCGTTGATGATCACCGCAAATTTGTACTTATGCTGCTGTTTGAGGATGTAATTGAGCAGCGTGGTTTTGCCGGCACCTAGGAAACCGGTGAGGATACTGACGGGGATTGGCTTTGTGGGATTCGTGGCGGTCATAACAACGCCTATACCCTTGGATGGGATGGCTTCGCTTCGCAAGAGCTCCGTGCATCTTCTTGAATTTTCCCGAGTCATTCGGGCCCCTCTCTGGCATGGTTGAGAGAAGTTTTCTCTTCCAATGGCCAAAATCCACGAACGCTTCATGAAGGCAGCCCTCCGCGAAGCTTTGCGGTGGACGGGATGCACGAGCCCCAACCCTGTCGTCGGAGCGGTGATCGTCAAGGGGGGGCGCATCCTTGCGCGGGGGGCGCA
>JBILKY010000374.1:0-3393 GCA_044376395.1 Chthoniobacteraceae bacterium
GATGGATTTCTGCCGGGATTTTCATCCTGCGGAGCTGGCGGTAGATCTGTGTGGAGCCGTTCGGCGAATAGGTGTCCGTACCACCGTGGAAAAGTGCCATCGGACATGTCTTCGCGTCGAACTTGAAGACATCCGAGAGTTTGGCGTCGATCGCTGCGCCGTCGCGTGTGTTGGGGCCTGGGAGCCCGTCCGTGAGCGCATAGGCGGTGTAGATCGGCACTGCCCAGTTCACGTGGCATGGCAGCTGGTCAAGTGGGTCGACCGCTTCGTAAGCTGGAGTCAGCGCGCTGGCCCCGAGCAGGACTGTCAGGTGTGACCCCGCCGAGAATCCCAACACACCAATCTTCTCCGGATCGAACCCGCGTTTCACAGCCTCGCTGCGCACAAGCCGGACTGCACGTTGACCGTCCTCCCACGCGCTCTGATAGATCGGCAGCCCTTGGGGGCGCGGCGTCCGGTAGGTGAGGCTTACGCAAACAAAACCAAGTTCGGTGAACCTTTGTGCGACCCGGTCAATCCAGACCCCGTCGCAGCAATTTTGATAGCCGCCGCCGGAAATGAGCAGCATACAACCGCCGTTTTTCTCCCCCGGGGCCTCGTACCAGTCGAGATGGGGCATCGTATTCTCCGCTGCATTGAAGCCTGGGTACTTTACCTCTTGGGTGGTAGCCGCGATCTGTTGAGGTTGGTAATCCGGGATCTTTCCCACAGGCCACAGTGCGACTCGTTCCCCAGCGCAGGCCATTCCAGTGACCAATAACCAAATAAATATAAATAATTTCGTATTCATCGGATGATTATTTTTGTCATAAGCGAATTACAGTTTTGCATCGGAGTCCCATCAAGACAAAAAGAGTGCGGCGTGTCTCACGCCAATCGTGTCGGGTGAGCAAAATGGGGGTGACCGTCTATATACGCGGAGCGAGGTTTAGCGCGCCCCGCGACGATACCGCACGCGCGAGTTGCGTAAACGGATTGAAAAGCAATTTCTGCTATGAGGTTTGCCAAGCTAAAGTGTGAGTTTCCCGCTAGGTTTTGGTTTTTTTATTTTAGTTTTCTTGTGTTTGCTGAAGACAGCATTCCAGCTTTTTGCAGAACTCGTCTTTTGCGAAGGCGCCAAAATATTCCCCGTGGAAAAGGGGTCTGGGGAACAAAGTGGAGGGGACAGACATTTTGCGGTGGTGCCGGAGGAGTGAAAGGTGTCTGTCCCCAGCACTCTCCCCTCAGCACTCTCCATCCAGGGAGCAGCTCTTCAAACTCTATTGAACCGCATCACTGTTTTTGTGTCTTTAGTGATACAACCACCGCTGGCAGCTGAATGCATGGGCGATGAGATCCGGCTTTCAAACCTCTACTGTCGACTAGAGCATCCAGTGCTCGAGCGCGTAGTCTTTCCTGATCGGGGCGAACTCCACGGGCACGCGCTCCGGGTAGCATTCCCGCTCCAGCCCGGCTTGAAAAGCTTTCACTTGAAAGCGGATCAGTGAATCACCCGAGAGGCCAAGTTTTTCCAGCGGCAATGCGAGTTCCGCGACGTCTCCCACCGCGAGCCTTGTGATTTGCTCCGCGTTTCCATCGTTGAAAGTGAGTCGGTAGGTTCGGGGCTGCATTTCGGGTTTTGCGGAGTTTGGTGAAAACTCGATCGCGTCTGCGGCTGCTCCGTGGAATTCGATGCGAAGCGTGACGTCTTCTTTGCGGGCGAGGTCGAGGCGCAGGAAAAGGAATTCCGAATTGTTGCCGAAGAAAAACTGGCGGACGATTCGTTCCGAGCGGTACATCGCGCCTTGTTCGCTTCCAGCCACGTACGAGCCTGCGCCGGTCCAGTCGAAGAACGAGGAGCGGCGTCCGGTGAGGGTGCGTGAAACGGGCCGCTCGGGCTTGTGATAGAGCGGGGCGACGCGCATCGCGGTGATGGGTTCTTCGAGTGAAGAGGGCGGCAGTTCGCCGCACAGGACGTAGACATTCTTGAGGTGCTGTCTGAAAAGATCGTCGAAGAGAGCGTCATTTTCTGTCGAGAAATCCGGCCCGTACCACCAGAACCAGTCGCTGCCTTCCGCGGCGTAGATTTCCTGCAGAGCGGCTTCGCGGACTTCCGGCGTGAGCTTTCCGGAGTCGATGCGGGTTTGTAAGAATTTGCGCGTGTCGCCCAAAAGATCCCATCCGCGGTTTTCCTCCTCTTCGCCGATCCAGATATCGAAGTTGCTGGAGATCCAGGAACCGGTGTGAAGGGTGCGCACGGTTTTGGAGGGCGGTTCGACGCGCAGGTATTCCTCCATGGTGGCGGTGTCGAGGCGGTTGTTTTCCAAAACACCTGCATAGAGTTCGCGCAGGAAAGCCTGGCCGCCGTCGTGGAATGTTTCCCAAGCGTTTTCGCCGTCGAGGATAAGGGGAATGACTCCGCGTCCCTCGGGAAGCGCGTTTGCGATGGTGTCGAGGTGGTGCAGCAGATGGTGCGCGGCGTCCTTGGGTGAGTTCTTTGCCGCCATGAAGCCGATGAAATCTGAGAGCGGTTTTTCGCGAAAAAGAGCGTTCACCGATGTGCCCTCATGTTCGACGCGCCACCCTTGGAAAAGTTCCAGATGATCCGGTGCATGCCCGTGGGAATCTGGGTCGGCTGCGAGGGAGCGGAAGAGGTTTTCTTCGTCCGAACAGAAGTACCGGATGCCGGTCTGCTGCATGAGCGGGATGAGCTCCGGTGCGATGGATCCTTCGCTGGGCCAGAGGCCGCGCGGGGCTTTCCCGAACATTTCGGCGTGCTGTTTTACGGCGAGTTGGAGGTGCGCGAGGGCGTCCTGAGGCCAGTGGAAACGCTTTGGAAACTGCCGTCCGGGCAGGCAGCGTTCCGCGAGGTTGCTGTCGTAGACCAGCGGCAGAATCGGATGGTAGAAAGGAGTCGTCGTGATTTCCACCTGGCCCCGTGCCTCAGCCGCGCGGTAAAGCGGGATGATGAGGGCGAGGATTTCGCCGTGGATTTCCAAGACGCGCAGTTTTTCGTCCTCGGTGAAATGGCGTCCCTTGCGTTTGAGGGCGGCGAGTTCGGGGAACATCGTTTCGGCCGTGTAGCCGCACCATGCGAGGTTGAACCAGACCTGGAGGTCGAGGAATTCTTGGGAGGACCAATAGCGGAGTCCGCGCCGGGCCTCGGTTCGGTCGAAGTGGAGGCCGCGCTTGTTTAGGAGCTCCCAGTAGCGTGGGAAGGGTTTGACGAGGTTGTCCCAGTGGATTTTGAAGAAGTTTTCGAGGATCGCGAGGCGCTCGTGCTCGTCGAGGTTGGCGGCGGGTTTGCGGGCCCACTCGAGCCAGAGGTCGGAGACGGTCTTCTCGGCGAGTTCCTTGATTTGCAGGAGCAGGACCGGGGTGAGGTTGAAGTTGGCCCGGATATCCGGGAACTCG
>JBILKY010000117.1:0-10632 GCA_044376395.1 Chthoniobacteraceae bacterium
GACGGGTTGCTTTGACGTAGTCACCGTGGCATTCGGGCTTCGAAACATGGCTTCATGGAGCGACGCGCTGAACGAGATGGTCCGGGTGCTGGCGCCGGGCGGACACCTGTTGATCCTCGACTTTTGTCTGCCGAACCAGCCGCTGCTTTCCATCTACCGACCCTACCTGCACAGGATCCTGCCGCTGTTTGCGTCGGTGCTGACCGGGGAGAGATCCGCCTACGAGTATCTGGCGGACTCCATCGAGTCTTTTCCGAGCGGCGAGCGGATGTGCCGGCTTTTGGAGCGGCACGGCTGCGCCAACGCGCGGTGCATCCGGCTGCTGGGAGGAGTCGCCGCGGTCTACACCGCAGAGCGGTCTTAGGAGCAAGCAGGGCGAAATTTATCGGGAACCTTGAATGCCGGTTTATTTCGAATCTATCACGCATTCCACATGGGACTGCGGGGACTGCGCTGCCCCCGGGACCGCGGAGCCCTAGCTCCGCATCCCCACCTTTGCCTCTTGGGAGCGTGGAGGAGCGTGGAAGTGGAGCATACAAGCGTACAAGCGTACAGGCGTACAGGCGTACAGGCGCGCACGCTGGAAACAAACGGTCCCAAGGGCTGCCGACGGACCGAGATCTTTATAAATCAGCACAAAAACCACATGCCCAGCGCGACAGGAAACAGCGTTGATTGCTAATAAAATCAGCACGCGCCGTATGTTGATGGACCAAGCCTCCCCGCATGCATTCTTGCGATTCCACTTGGCGATGTCTCCTAGCCTCCACATTTGCCTCCACATTGGCTTCCATTCCGAGGCTTCCGCCCGCAGAGCCTCGTCACGACCCAGACTGGTGCCGGGCCCCGCCTCCATCGCTTTGAAGCCAAGGCGGGGAAGCCGGTTCCTTCTTCACACAGGCAGAGTCCTCATCCTCCTTCTCTTCCAAGTTGCGGCGAACTCAACGCATCGCGCCCTCCTCCCTGAATGTTCCCCGCATCGCGCCGCTGGCCGCGCAAACCTCTTCATCGCTGACTTGCGGGAAATGCGCGTAGTACGAGCCCACCGACACGAAGAATTCGGGCGTCCACGGGCAGATGACGGCGTCCGCCTCCGCTCTCAACTCCGCGCACACTTCCTCGGGAGCCACAGGTAGCGCCACGATGACTTCTCTCGCGCCCTTGTGCTTTGCGGAAGCGATCGCCGCTCTCATTGTTGTACCGGTCGCAGCGCCGTCATCGACGAGGATGACTCGTTTTCCATCGAGCGGTTCGGCGTGCTTATGCCGGCGGTATAGTTCGACCCGACGGCGCAGCTCCGCAGCTTCGCGCAGTCTCGATGCTTCGAGCTCTGCGTCGGCATCCCGCACATGCTCGAGAATCTCGCGGTTGAGCACCTCAAGTATTCCGTGTGAAGTCTCGCTTGGCACCGCGGGTTTCTCAGGACTACCGCTGTTTTGTGGTGCACCGGCCTCGATGGCTGCCTCGTGTTTGCGGGTGTGCAATGCAGACGTTCGGCTCTGCAATTCAGAGGTTCGAGTCTGCAATCCGGACGTGAGTTCGGGCTCAATTCCAACCTCCACCAGTGCCCCAATTGCCAGCTCTGGATTCAATGCGGTCGAAAGTTTTTGAACGATGCAAAAATCAAGGGGAGCTTTCAGTATTCGGGCCACAGCACGGGCCACGGGCACGCCACCACGGCAGAGGCCGAGCACGAGGAGAGGCGTCGTTTTGCCGGGCCGGATTCTTGTCCGGCCGGCTGCGTGCGCTTGGCCGGTGTCGATAAAGCCGAGGTGCTCCAGAAGCTCTCTTCCGAGGATTTCTCCTGCTTCGTCACGGTCGGTGTAGGGAGTATTGCGGGTTCGGGCGATCATGATGAATGACTGTTTGAGCGGTTGTTTGGATTCAGAGCGACGGGCCGCTGTGCGCGCGGTGTCGCGGAGTGCTCCTCATATCTGCGTTCGAGGGCAGTAAAAAGTTTTCGGAAAATCACGAAATCCATCCGTGAGCTTGGCGCTACGGAGTCTTCAGCGGAGAGTACGATTTGCGATGAATTCGTAAGGGTGCGCAAGCCACTCAGTCGCCATTCCGATGGGCGGAACGCACGTCTTCCGGCGGCGTCCAATCCGCCTCCGCCAAATCAGACGCAGCCTGCGTGATCAGGCGCAGCCTGCGTGGTGAGCAAACGTAGCCTGCGTGTCAGGATTCGGCTGGGCCGTAGAATGCACTCGGGCGAGGGTGTCGGGTGATTCCGCTCAGCCCTAATCTTCTGAGAGCCATGCAGCGACCTGCTTTGCGGCGTAGGTGATGACCAGGTCCGCTCCCGCCCTCTTGAACGCCGTCATGGTTTCGAGCAGACACGCTTTGCGGTCAATCCATCCATTTGCGGCAGCCGCCATCAGCATGGAGTATTCCCCGCTCACGTGGTAGGCGACGGTCGGCATTTGAAAGCGTTCTTTGACGCGCCAAAGCACATCGAGATAGGGCAGGCCGGGTTTGACCATCACCATGTCGGCTCCTTCTTGCACGTCGAGCGCTACCTCGCGGAGGGCTTCCGCCCCGTTGGCGGGGTCCATTTGATAGCTCTTGCGGTCACCAGCCTGCGGGGTGCTTTCAGCCGCGTCGCGGAACGGTCCGTAAAATGCGGAAGCGAATTTCGCCGCGTAACTCAAGATCGGCGTGTTTTGAAATTCCGCGAGGTCCAAGGACCTGCGCATCGCCCCGATCCTGCCGTCCATCATGTCGGACGGGGCCACAATATCGGCGCCGGCGGCGGCGTGCGAGACCGCGGTTTTGCAGAGCAGTTCCACGGAGGCGTCGTTGTCGACATGTGCAATGTGGTGGCGCTCCCCGTCAAAGCGGGTGACGCCGCAGTGGCCGTGGTGCATGAATTCGCAGAGACAGACGTCCGTGATGATGACGAGCTTTGGTGCTGCTTTTTTAAGGGCGCGCACCGCGCGCTGGACAATGCCATCCGGATCGTAGGCTTGGGAGGCGGAGGCGTCCTTGTGGGCCGGAATGCCAAAGAGCAAGATCGCGGGTACGCCTGCGGAGTGAGCGGAAAGCGCCTCCTCGATGAGGCTCGACTCGGTGTGTTGGTGGACGCCGGGCATGCTTTTGACCTCGGCGGGTGCGGAGATTTTTTCGCTCACAAAGAGCGGCAGAATCAGGTGCTCTTTGCGGATGTGGTTTTCACGTACAAGGGTCCGGAGTTGAGTGGATGCGCGCAATCTGCGCGGGCGGTGGATCAGTCCGAGGTCGGCCATAAGAAATTTAGCGGGTGGGTCAGCGGGTGTTCTTGAGCTGGAAGGCCTCGGGGCGGTCGGAGAGCAGGGGGCGATCGGCGGATTTTGGGGCGAGTTCCTCCTCGTTGACGCGGATTCCGCCCGTGATGACGAGATGCCCTTGGTTGTCCTTGGACATGTTGGGGCGGCCGGCGCGCGGGGTTGCGGGACGGTACATGGCCTGCCCGAATTTGCCTGTCTCCGCGTCGATCTGCGAGAGCACGTAAGTGGAGTCGCTGGAGGCGTGGAACACATAGAGGTTGTTTTTCGCGTCTAACTGGGGCTGGGGCTTCATCGCCGCCAGAGTCCGCCCAAGGAAGTAGGGCATAAATCGGATTCCTTCCTCTTTGTCCTCGAGTTTTGCGTACAGGAAGATTCCATCAAAGCGCTGGTGGCTCATCAGGGTGAAGGTTCTGAATTTTCCTCGGCCGCCGCCGTCTGGGATGCCGACGGTTTGCGACCATTCGATGCGGCCGGGATCCGCATTGAAGGTGGACTGGGTGTAAAACTCCGACTGTGTGGGCGCAAAAAAGATGCCGACCCTTATCTTGTACTGCCCGGGTTGCTCGAGGTGGAAAAACTCGGTGATGTTGATGGACCGGGTGATGGTTTTTCCAGACGGGACGAGCAAGGGGGGGAACGAGACTTCGTCCTTGAGGGGTGAAACAAATTCGCCGCGGAGCGCCTTGACCTCCAGCTTGCACCAAGGGCCGAAGTCTGGAGAATCTTCGAATATCAGGTCCCGCCCAGCGAGGTTGCTGATGGACAGTGTTGCGATGGTGGGCTCGTTGAGGAAGAAAGACGTGCGTGGAAGGCGCAGCGACACGTTGAGCTGCCCGAACGCGTTACTGGTGAGCAGCACGCAGGCTGAAAAGAGAAGGAACAGAAGGCGAAGGTTCATGTTTTCCAGTCTGGTTGTTGCGCGGACGGGGAACTGTAGCGCGGACAGGGAGCTTTTGCTCAAGAATGAATCAGTGCTGGCTTTTTGAAACGGTTCTAAAGCCGAGCGTCTTGATTTTTTTATCCGGTGCAGACGTGCTCGACGATTCCAGACTGGTGAGGGGCGCCAAATAGTTGCCGCCTTTGATCACCTTGGTGGCATTCGCTCCCTCGTTTGCGGTCCACTCCGAGACGTTCCCAGCCATTCCAACCAATCCGAACGGGCTGACGTCTTTTTGATCGGTAGCAGCGCCTGAACTTGGCGGGTGTTCTTGGCTTGCGGTGGAGGGTTTGGTGTTCGCAGTGTTCTGTTCGGGCTCATCCCCCCATGGATAGATCAGTCCCTTGGAGCCGCGCGCCGCAGCCTCCCACTGTTCGGCTGTAGGGAGCGATCTGCCGGCCCAATTTGCAAAAGCGTATGCGTCCCACCAGGAGACCTCACTGGCGGGCAGCAGGTCATCGGTTGACGGTTTTTTATCCTGCGTTGGAGCGGTTTTTTCGTTCGTCTCGTTTTTGAGGTTTGAAGGGAGGTGTGATAACCCCTTTGGCTGGGCGGGATGATCGAACTTGCCTGCCTGGGCCGGGTGTTTTTCGAGCCAGTCGACGAAGAAGGCGTACTGGCCGCGCGTGACTTCCGTCTTGTCCACCGAGAAGGATTGCAGTTGCACGGGTTTGCCCGCCCCGATGAGGTAGTTGCCGCTTGGAATGAGAATTTGCTCGGGCAGCGGGGGCCTGCTTTTGGAATGCGTTAGAAAAAATCCAACCGCCGCTGCCGCGGCCAAGACCAATGCGGCAGTTGCGCCGATGGCGAGGATGCCGCGGCGCGGCGTCTGGGTGGAGTCGGGGGACACGGCGGAGTCCCACTGCATTTCGACGGATTGAATTTCCCCGAGAAATTCCTCCCACGATCTGATGGGTTTCTGGTGGCTCTTTTGGGTGCGGGCAAGCAGGATGCGCAGGCTCGCGGGGCTGCTTTGAGGCATGACGGCGAGTATGACTTCTCCGAGCGCTTCAATCTGGCGGGACACCTCGTGGGTTTCTGTGGGATCCGCAACCACAAGATTGCTCAGCCGCGCGTGGCCGTCTGCCGGCAGCAGGATGTGGGAGGCTTGAAGCAATACGTGTGGGACATTGATGGAGCTCAGGTGATGCAAGCCGGATGCGATAAACCGGGCGGTTCTGATGATGATGTCGGCCGAGAGTTTCTGCTGGGTGTTGCGGAACCAATTTAGGGTTTGCGATTCGATTCGTTCGGAGGTGTAAAACACCCATCCGTCTTTTTCACCCGCCTCGTAGACGGTGAGGATTGCGGGGTGCTGGATACGGGATTTTGCTCCCGCGTCGGCGAGGAAGGCGGCCCGCAAGGACTGGTTGCGGGCTTGTTCCGGCGACATGACGCACATGGAAACCGGCCGGTTGAGCGTTGTTTGCACCGCAGCGAACTGGGTTCCCCATTCGTGCCGCTGGTCGGTTCTCAGGAGGCGGTAGTCCCCCAGAGTCATGCCCTCGTGCAACTGCGGTAGGTGCGTCAGCTGTGCGTTGAGATTTTCCGGCGGATTAACTTCCGGGTGCGCTGGCGATCCGAGCAAGCTCTGTACAGCATCAAGCAGGGCGTTGTGGTTGATGGGCTCGGTGACAACGGGACAGCCTCCGACGTATTCCGAGTATTCGCTCAAATCATACTTCGTGAGGTAAACAGTCCCGAGCTGTGGAGCGAGCGCTGCGATGGCATTTCGGAGTTGGAAGCCATCCGAGTCGGGGAGGAAGGCATCGGTGAGCAGAACATCGACGCCTCCAAGTGCGTGTGCATGCTGGAGTGCAGTTGACGCGTCCGGAGCGCAATAGACCTCGAGGCCCCCGATGGCCGCCAGAGCCGCCTGCACCGACGGCAGGAGGGTTGAATCTGGATCAACAAGCAGAACCCTCATGGATTACTTTCCTTCGGCAGGATTGGCGGGGGAGGGTACTGTTGCCCGAGTCGGGTTGGCTCCGAGCGGACGTCCTGCAGCTTGTCCTTGTAGTAAACACTGGCGACGTAACCGTAGTAGCCGCGCTGTTCGCTTGGCGCGCGACCGGCTCCCTGCCGGTACTCCACTTGCAAAGTTTTCGGAGACTTGTCTGCCCAGTCCGTTGGGTTTGAAATCCAGTTCCACGTGATGCTCGCGTTGGTGCGTTCTACCTTTTTGTCGCGGGTTTGATCATAGAATTGAACCTCGATGGCGACATCCTTCGCCTCAATCGGGCCGTTGTGGAGGTTGATTACCGGCATCGAGAGCTTGAAGTGCTTTTTTGGAGCGGTTGAACCGGAGGTGTCCTGAATCGCGAATTTACCGAATTTCATCGCGCTGCTTGGCTTTGCGCCCCCGGTCGCCTGAGGCGTGGCGGCATGGGCGGATTTGAGGGCGTCGCCCGCCTCCCTTGGGGTGTCAGCAAGTTGAGCCATCTTGGCTTCCGCGGTTGTCTTGTACACGCCCGCTTGCTGCCCGAACTGGTGTATTTTTGTCCACAAACTCAACGCTTTTTCACGCGCACCGATTCTTTCGTACTGTGTTGCCAGTTCGGCCATCGCAAAGGGCTGTTGCGGAATCTGTGCTTCTGCTTCCGCAAGTTTCTGGAGCGCAACCTCAACTTTCTGGGAGTCGACGGCAAGGCGAGAGGCTTCCAGCGTTTCTTGCCAGGGCGCTCGGACGGAGGGAGCGTTCAGGCGCGGTTGAGCGATCAGACTGGAGGGGTTCACCGCGGAGGAGGCGGTCGTGCGGCGGATCGGTCCTTTAAAAACCAGAATGACGATGTCCAGAGCGAGCACGGCGCACAGCGCAGCCAGTGGCCAGCGCAAGGCGTTGGCTTGGATTTTTTGGGGCGCGGATGCGGCTCTTATTGTGAATCCCATGGGGTGAAAGGAGGGGTTGGGGAGGTTTAACGGTCGTTTTCTCTCCAGGAGCAGGAATCGGGCTAGTCTCTCCAAATATTAATCAATCCATGCGGGCTTGTACAATGTGCGAGCGGGCATTTGATGCATTCTCGCTAGCTGTTTTCTTCAGACTTGGGCTGGGCGCTGGAGCCCGCGCTATCACGATACCTAAAGTACAGGTTGCGGATATAAATTGGGAGAGGCAGCAGGTTTTGGATGATTCCAACAGAGTCTTTTCTATAGATCGCGAAATAGCTCAGGCTCAAAAGGCATCCCAAAAGGCTGCATTCCCAGAAGCCGAACGGAATGACGCTTTTTTTGGCCTTTTCAGAGGCGATGCCCTGGAGGATGAATCGGATCCCGAATACCGCGCTTCCGGAGAGGCCAATGACCTTCCATGCGTTGATTTCCAGTGGGTTAAATTCAAATCCCAGGAACTGGCTCGCGAGGATGAAGGTGGGAATTGGGAACGGGAGGTTCATCGGGTTGTTCTCGACTGCCAGGGCACCCTGCTGTCCTGTGGCGGTTTTGTATTCAAAAAAAGCGTGCAGGGCGCGTAGATTGCTGCGTTTAGTTGGCGGCTCGTAATTTTATGACGTTAAATAAGTTTATTCGGAAGGCTAATTCCTATCTGCGCGAGGCTAGAAAGTATCGCAAGTGGGTGATTCTCGGGATGGCCCTCCTCGCTCTCGCTATTAGTTACGTGTTAGCTAACGGGTTGGTGATCGGAAACAACGGGATTTTCCCACCCTCCGAAATGATCGGCAAGATGGAGGGCAGCTCCATCGACAAACGGTTTTTGAAGCGTAATGAAAATCCGCTGAAAGCGCACCCGAACACGGCGCTGGTCGGGATAAACACCTCGTCGTTAGACCAGGGGCAGATCGCTTCGCTCATCGAGACCGCGGAGAAGGAGGAGGAGGATCGAAAGACGGCAGGGAAAACTCAGGCGGTGCCCTACGCGGAAGCGCTGAAGATGATGACCGCTGGGATTTTTCCGCTTCCCCGGAAAGTGTATCCTTACGCGATTGAGCGCCTGTTCGAACTCGGGGCGAAAGTCGTTGCGATCGACGTGCTATTCGTGGCGACGCGTGAGGGCGACGAGGATTTCGCTGCGGTTCTCAAAAAGCACGCCGGTAAAGTGGTGCTGGCCTCGAGCAAAAACATCCAGATGGATGACGAGGGCAATAGCACGGTTCAAATCCTGCAACCCAATGAAACGTTGATCGGCGGTCTTGGAGAAGACGGGGTCGGTTATGCATTCTTCAAACCGGACTCCGACGGCGTCGTCCGGCGCGTGGACCGCATGACCTCCCGAATGAAAGAAAGCGGATGGGCACACCTCGCCGGAGCGGATGACTGGACCCGGTTTTCACCGGCTGCGGTCGCCAAATTCACGGGCGAACCGGTTGTGCAGGATCATGAATTCATCAACTACCGGGGCGCCGCGGGAACGCACATGGTTTTCCCAATTGAAGAACTTTTCGTAGATCGTTTCATCCAGAACGACCCGCGCTATCAGGGCGGGCAGGTTTTCAAGGACAAGATTGTCTTCATTGGGCCCATATCAGAGACCTTCCATGACGAGCATCCCACGCCACTGGGGACGCAGCCGGGTGTGGAGATCCACCAGCACTACGCGGACTCGCTTCTGGACAAGCTTTCCATCCACGAGTTTCCGGAGGACAAGGAGATGTTTTTATGGGCGGGCATGATCGTCGTCGCCGCTCTGCTCGCGATTTTTGTGGAGCGCGTTTTATTGCGTGTGACCCTCGGTGTGGCTGCTGTTGGCGGGTACTGGTTCGGAGCATACTATTGTTTCGCAGATTTGCGGATGGTAATTCCGATTGTGCTGCCGCTTTTCTCATTCATGTCGGTTGGGGGCTTCATCACCCTGTTTGACTTTGCGGTGGAGCAGCTCGAGCGGGCGCACGTGAAGGGCGTTCTTGATAAGTACGTTTCCAGTAATGTGGCGAATTTGGTGGTGAATCAGGGGGACTCGTTCGAGCAGGCGCTGCGCGGGGTGACAAAACCGGTGAGTGTTCTGTTCTCCGACATCCGCGGGTTTACGACTCTCTCCGAGTCCCGTTCGCCTGAGACATTGGTTTCGCAGTTGAACGAGTATTTTCTGCAAATGGTGGACAAGGTGCTTCTAGAGGGCGGAACGCTCCAGAAGTTCATTGGCGACGCAATTATGGCGGTGTGGGGTGACACGCATTCGCTCGGGTTGACGCAGGATTGTTCGCACGCGATGAAGGCGGCCTTGAAGATGAGGACGGCTTTGGCGGAGCTGAACGCGGGATGGGCGGGTAGAGATGACAGGTTGGAATTGAGCATCGGGGTTGGAATCAACCACGGCACCGTGGTCGTGGGTGAGTTGGGGCATCCGCAGCGAATGGAGTTCACGGTGCTTGGAGACGGGGTGAACCTTGCTGCTCGGTTGGAGAGTGCCACCAAGCAATTCGGTTGCGATATCCTGGTCGGCGAGACTGCCTACGCTATCACCAAGGATGAATTTGTGTTCCGCAGGGTTGATCGTGCTGTGTTCAAAGGAAAGACCCAGCCGATTCATGTATTCACGCCGCTCGGAGAAGCTGGAATGGAAGTTCCCGGATGGCTGAACGGTTACCACGAGGCTCTCGATTTGTTTTATGAGCAGAAGTTCGCTGAAGCGAAGGAGAAGTTCGGAGAGGTAAATACGGAGATGGGCGGCGATGACTATCTCTGTTTGATGTACAAAAAACGTTGCGACCATTTCCTGAGTGAGCCGCCTGAGGCGGACTGGGACGGGCGCTGGGTTCTCTCGGAGAAGTAACTTCCTACTCACTCTTGATTCATGGCTTTGTTGCACTCAAAGGTGAAAATCTGCGGGCTTCGTGTAGTCGGTTTGTCCGTTGGAACGCTTGCGTTCCTTCAAATGCTCGATTCCGAAGTGCTCGCTCAGGCACCCAACCCCGACGTCAATCGGACGAACGCGGTGATTCGCCAGACTGATGCGCTCAATGCTGCCAACGCTCTCAAAAAACCTGTCCCGGCTGAGAAACCGGCGGACGAGGTGGCTCCGGAAACGTATCCGGGCGAAAATGCGGATCTGGGGCCTCAGGTTTTATTAAAGCAAAAGAAAAAGCGGGATCCGCTCTTCGAGTTTTCCTCGGACACCATGTTCATGTGGACGAGCAACGCTCTTACGGCCGGTTGGAGCGATCCGACTAACGGCCCTAGGGACACGGGAATCGTCGCGGAGACCCTCTCGCTTGCGTTTGCTCCGAAGGCATGGGACGTGGGGTCCGGCAAACTGTCCCTGAGAACGGGGTACCGTCAGGTTTTCTGGGTTTACGACATCAGAGATCGGGTTCCAATCAACCCTGATCTTGGATACAATGGCCTCAATTTAAACAATTTTCAGGTCAGCACAATTTTCTCCAACGCGCGCTACTCGTTCGCGGAAAATTGGGCGGCGTCATTCGGTGTGGACTACACCCGTGTCATGAACCAGTCGCCGGCGCAGGACTGGAAAAT
>JBILKY010000375.1:0-3379 GCA_044376395.1 Chthoniobacteraceae bacterium
GCGCATCGTGTTTTTGTTGATGATCTGCGCTGTCCTCACGAACCGGTCGAGTTCAAAGGCCTCGCGCGCGTGCGATTTGACCACCCGAATCCCATTAAATGCCTCCTGCATGAATGACATCAGGTTGGCCGTTTCCTGTTGTTCGGTGCGGCTGGCTCGGCGAACCCTGCGGCTCAGCACGATCACGGGCAGCATGCAGAGGGGAAACACAAGGAAAGTAAAAGCCATGAACACGGGGTCCGTCACCAGAAGCGCGATCACAACTGAGAGCACTGCTGCAGGGCGTCGCACCACATTCTGCGTGAGCGTCATCGAGGCTCCCGCCGTCGAGGAGGTCAGGCTCGACACGCTCTGGATGAGATCCCCGCTCCGCTGTTTGTTGAAAAATACGATGGATTGCGCGAGGGTCTTGGAAAACGCCTCCGTCCGCAGGTCGAGGGTCATGCGGTTTTGAATCCAACCAAACAGGTAAACCGACAGAAAATCGAAAAGCCCTCGGACCAGCATGAGGCAGGGGATTGTCAGACACGCCAGAATGACCAAAGTCAGGCTCTCCGAAATGCCCGCGCCCTGCGTGAACTGGGACAGCCAGCGATCCAAATCGATCTCGCCAAGGATGGGCACGGTTCTCTTCAGGCCTGTCTGCCCCCTGAGCACTAAAGCGGTGCTGGTTTTGAGTCCCACGTAAAGCACTGCGGTGCTTGCCCCTGCCAGCACCGAGCAGACGAGTGCCATTGCAAATCTTTTGCGGTAGGGGCGCACGTAGCCGAAAAGACGCCGGTAGGTTTCAAATGACTTTCTCCAGGTGAGCTTCTCTGTTTCAGAGCCGCCCTGAGCTTTATTCGAGACCATCCGCTAGTGTTGTCATGAGGGGGTGCAGATTGCCAGTTTTGACTTAAAAGCGGTTTATGATGGTCCAAGCTAGATAGACTGCGCGTGCTGGAAAAAGTTCGGGATTAATAAATAACCTGAATATCAACATTTTATATGTTTTTGCGTGGGGTGCGGCTGTGTGAATCTCTCCAACGGCCTCTGTACATACCGTCATTTGCATTTCGGGACGAGGTTGTGCTAGGTTAGCCCCAGTACCTATAAACCTTATGTCAGATCCTGGCCCTCTCCTTGTCGCGCAAACCTTGGTCCCGGCTCAAATGCCAGTATTTACTTGCAGCCTGACGCCGCAGAAAGAGGCGCTTCTCCTTGCTCGGCAGGCAATCGACGAGCTGCGCGCAGCCGATCCCAAGCCCATGGAGTCGAACGTTCGCTCCATCTACGTCAGTCCCTGGGACAGCCACCAGAAGAACCCCAAGTTCGGCCCGATTTGCGACATCGTCCTCCAAGTTGCGCGCACCGCCTCCAGAAGCTTTCTGATCGCAAACTTTGATTCCTTGAACGTCGACTATTTCGTGAAGGATTGCTGGGGGATGATCTACGAGGAGTCTGACTACACTCTGAGGCACAACCACTATCCGTCGGACCTCAGCTGCGCCCTCTACTTGGAGGCCGACGAAAATTGCGCGCCCATCATCTTCGACGGCGGTCTACAAGTTCAGCCTCAAAATGATCTCCTCGTGCTCTTTCCAGGGATTCTGAACCATGAAGTTCCGAAGACCCCGGGACGACGGGTGGTTGTTTCGATGAACATCTTCAAAACCTTGGGCCTTGTTCGCTAAGGCCGCCGGATCGCCGCTGGATCGCTAAGGCCGCCGGACATTCTCCCCGGAAGTTCTGCTCCTCTGGTTCAATCCGCTAGCGAACCACTTGCTTGCCGGCGGCCTGCCATCCTGTGAATCCGGTTTTCAGATGGTAAATCGCCGAGAATTTACTGTCCTTGATCATGTTGACCGTCTGGCCGCTGCGTCCTCCCGATGCGCAGTGAATGAGCACTGATTTACCCTCGTACCCCTTGATTTTTGCGGAGAAATCCGGGCCGAAAAAATCCAGATTCACCGCGCCGGGCAAGTGCCCTTGTGCGAACTCCTCCGAGGTCCGCACGTCGATGATGATAATGTCTGACTGAAGCTTGAGCATGCGCTCGGTTTCGTCTGGGGTGAGATCTTTCGGGGTCATTTTTTGTTTGAGCGCGTCGAGTAAGCCTTTGCCATCAGGTTTGGCCGGATCAGCTGCAAATGCATGGAAGGGTGTTGCGGAAGTTAAGATGCCAAACGATGCGGCGAATAAAGCGAGGGAACTTTTCATGGCGCAAAGCCTAACGCTTTCACCCTCGGCGGGCAACAGGGCAGGGGGGTCATTTGCCGATGCAAAACGTGCTGAAAATCTGTCCAAGCAAATCTTCCGTGTCGGTTTGGCCCACGATTTCGCCGATGGCGTGCAGCGCACCTCGGAGTTCTTCCGCGACAAACTCGGGCGATATTCCCTCCGATAGTCCTGCTTTTGCGGCCTGAGCTTGTGCAAGTCCCCTGCGCAAGCAGTCCTGATGCCGCGCGTTGATTGCCACGAAACCTGCCGAATCCACGGGCATTCCGTCGCCGAATGCCGCGGCGAGACTAGCGTCGATTGCGTTTTCCAGTTCACGCAACCCGCCCCCAGAAAGGCAGCTGATGCGTACGCCGGGAGTCTCTGCCCAAGAAGGGTGTTCACCCACGTCACTCTTGTTCAGGATGAGAATTTCCTTCGGAATTGCGCCTTCGCTGCCATTCCCGACTTGCTCAATTTCCAATCTAGGCAGTGAGCCGTCGTGCACGTGCAGAATCAAATCCGCATTGGCCCGCTGTTGGATTGCTCGAGTGATTCCCTCCTGCTCGATAGGATCCAGCGACTCGCGGATTCCCGCAGTATCAACCAGCCTGAGCGACCAGCCCTTTAACAGGATTGATTCCTCGAGAGTGTCGCGCGTTGTGCCGGGAGTCGGACTCACAATCGCGCGCTCAAAGCCCAGCAACCGGTTTAGAAGACTGCTTTTCCCCGCATTGGGCGGCCCTGAAATCACGGTGCGCGCGCCCTCACGGATCAACCGCCCTTGCGAGGCGCTTGCCAATAGCGACTGGATGGTTTCTTGGATTGTTTGCATTCTCCCAAGAAGCGCGCCGCCGGTGTCCGGGGAAATATCTTCCTCCGGAAAATCGATGTATGCTTCCACGTGTGCGAGCAGCCCAAGCAACTGCGCCTGCATTCCGCGGATCTGCACGCCCAGAGTGCCGCCAAGCTGTTCGTTCGCCGCGCGCAGAGCGCGGTCGCTGCTTGCTCCGATCAGATCCATGATCGCTTCCGCTTGCGTGAGATCCAGCTTGCCGTTCAAGAACGCGCGCCTTGTGAACTCGCCGGGGTCCGCCGATTTCGCACCACTGCGCAAGAGCAACTCAAGAATGCGGCGCGTCAGAAGAACGCCCCCGTGGCAGGCTATTTCCACAACATCCTC
>JBILKY010000376.1:0-3368 GCA_044376395.1 Chthoniobacteraceae bacterium
CAAGCTCACACGAACGCGTCCTGGCGATTGATCCCTCCCTTCGCGGGACTGGTTATGCGGTGCTTGAACGCGAGTCCGCTCTGGGGAAACCGCGGGCGCTGACGTGGGGTGTTGTAAAAAACCCGGCTAGCATGCTGCAGACGGGTTGCTTGCTTGCGATCAATCAAACCATCCGCGACATCGTGAATGAATATCACCCGACCGTTGCTGCGTTTGAGTCCGTGATTTTCGTGCAGAGTTACAAAACCGCGATCATTCTCGGGTGCGCGCGGGGCGCCGCGCTTCTTGCAGCGGCGGGCGCGGGCTTGCCTGTTTTTGAATACGCCCCGAAGCGGGTCAAGCAGGCTGTGGTCGGGCGCGGGGCGGCTGATAAGTCGCAGGTGGCCTTCATGGTGCGTGCGCTTTTGGGTTTGTGTGAAACCCCAGTTGCAGACGCTGCCGATGCGATTGCGGTGGGGCTGACACATTTCCAGGCTGCGACAGGCAGCCGGCTTCGGGGCGGCGAACTGGAGCGCATCTAGGCAGAGATCGCGAATCGGATGACAAGCGACACTTTAAAGACCCGATGGCTGGGGCGCGTTCAGTACGCCGAGGGGCTGCGGATTCAGGAGGAAATTCTCGCAGCGAAAGTCGAGAACATGGAGGAACCCGACCATTTGCTGCTTTTGGAGCATGAACCCGTTTACACGATCGGGCGTGGCGCGGACCGCTCCAGTCTGCGCGGGCAGCACGAGGCCCTCCCGCATCCCGTGGTGGAAACCAACCGCGGAGGCAAGGCCACTTATCACGGGCCGGGGCAGTTGGTCGGTTATGCGCTCGTGGATTTGCGTGTCAGGGGCCAGGACCTGCACAGGCACCTGCGTAGTCTTGAGGCGGGGCTCATCGAATGCTGCGAGGCGCTGGGGGTGCACGCCGCGAGCCGTGAGGGGCTGACGGGTGTTTGGGTCGGGCGTAGGAAGCTTGCGTCCATCGGCGTGGGGGTACGCCGATGGATCACGATGCATGGCTTTGGATTGAATGTGTGTGGCCCGCTGGGCGGTTTTGACCACATCACGCCCTGCGGACTGGAGGGTGTGGAAATGACCAGCCTTGAGGCAGAGGGCGCCAGCAATGTGACGGTTGAATCAGCGTCCCTTCTAGCGGCGGAGGTGTTCACCCGGGTTTTCCGGCACGGGAAAACCGCGTGAGCCAGCTGCCCGCAATGCCGGCTCTGGAAAGGGCAACCGAAATGGTGGCTGATACCAGCCGCTGAATAAGTCTCGAAAAAGCTGCGGTTGAGTTTTTAGATAGATCGGACACTGTTTAGATTCGCATTTATGAAACAACGATCCTTCAGGATAATGTTCGCTCCGGCGGTGGTGGCGGCGCTCGCCGCAGCGGTGGGTTCGACTCAGGCCGCGCAGCCGGCGAAAAGCATCGACCTCAGCAAGTTTCCCAAAGAAGCACAGATGGTGGAGCGGGTGGTGGTTCCCGTCCCGAGCGAGGTGTTTGCGGTGCTGGACAAGCTCGGAAAACCCAACTGGCCCGAGGTGCTTAAAGTCCAGAAGAGCGCGGCGGAGCCGGTGGGCAGTGAGCGTCAGATTTCGCTGCTGCTCGGCACGGTGATTGCCGAGGGGTTCATCGCGGTGGAGGCGGAGAACGCGCCGGAGGTGAAGAACATTGGCAACAGCGTGCGTTTGCTTGCCAAGGCGATCGGCGTCGAGAAAGCAGTAAGCCGCAGGGCTACTTCAATCGTGGAGTACGCCGACAAAAAGCGCTGGGCGGATGTCCGGCGGGAGCTGGATCTTGCGCTCTCAGACGTGCGCCAGGCGATGATTGAGCTCAATAGCGAGCCCCTCGCGCAGTTGGTGAGTCTCGGTGGATGGCTCCGCGGGACAGAGGCTCTGGCTCAGGTGGTTGGAAAGAACTTTTCCAAGGACGGGGCGGGGCTGCTGCATCAGCCCGTGTTGGTGGAGCACTTTGATTTGCGCCTCAAAGATATGCCGCCGGCGGCGCAGGCGGACCCCCTCATCGCAAAAATTCTTTCGGGTCTGCACGACATCCAGCCTCTCATGAACGAAGGGAATGCGGGTATTTCTGATAAAGCGGTCCGCGGCATTGGCTCGGTCTGCGCCGATCTCGTCGGAGCAATCAGAGGAGGCGCGAGGTAAGCCGCGACCCAAAGAGTTAGATAAGCAGCTCGAACCTGCATCCAGCGCCCAAAGCAAAACAAAACCTTAAAGCTCAAATAACATTCACCCGTGAAAAAACTTCTCATCTTGGTTGCAGTGTTCCTGACTTTTTCGCCAGGACTTCGATTGCACGCCGGCGCGATTGAGGACGCGCTTTCCTTCGCGTTCGAGGCGAGCTCATCGGCGGTGAAGGAGGGGTTCACCATCCGCGAGGAGTGGTGGGGCGGCGATCTGCCGACCGGCCAACCGAAGCCCATTCCCCACCAGTTGTTCAAGGGGAACGACTACTGGTTTTGGATGGGCACCTCTGTGAAGGGGGCCTCAATCTCGGTGCATATTTACGACAGTGATGGAAAACTCGCTGAGGACGAGGTGCTTAAAAAGACCCAGGGAGGCCAGAAGGCGGGCGCCAGGATCAGGCCCAAGCGCAGCGGCACGTACTATCTCCTGGTGGAAATAGAGAAGTCGCCCGAGGAGCGCACTGTTTGGGCCCTTGCATACGGGTTCAGGTAGGGCATACTCTGGTGCTTTGCAGGCGGTTCCCCTAGGCCGTCTGCACCCTTATGAGCGAAGTTGAAACGCTTCAGTTTGAGAGCGGTCGCATTTTGCAGGCTCTCTACGGGAATGATCTGGGGTTGCTGAAAATCCTGGAGCAGGCTCTCGACGTGCGCCTAACAACCCGCGAAGGCTGGCTGCGTGTGGAGGGGGAGGGAACCAAGATAGCTCAGGTCCGCAGGCTTTTCCAGCAGCTTGAGAAGGCGCGCCAGAACGGCGTGCCTATCCGGCGGCAGGAGTTCCAGTACGCCATGCGCGCTCTTGAGGAGTCCGAGAGCATCGGATTGGACGAGCTCAGCCAGACGAAGGTGAATGTTTCGTCTCGCCGCGCTCCGGTCATCCCCAAGACGGCCAACCAGCGCGCGTATGTGGACGCGATCAACAGGCACGACATCGTCTTCGGGGTGGGGCCTGCGGGCACAGGCAAGACGTACCTTGCGATGGCGATGGCGGTCGCGGCGTTGAAACAGGATCAGGTAAATCGCATCGTGCTCACCAGGCCCGCGGTGGAGGCCGGGGAGGCTCTGGGTTTTTTGCCGGGTGATCTGCGGGAGAAAATCATGCCTTACCTGAGGCCGCTGTACGACGCGCTGCAGGACATGCTCGAGCCGGAGGAGCTCCAGAGGTGTATGGAGAGAAACA
>JBILKY010000377.1:0-3348 GCA_044376395.1 Chthoniobacteraceae bacterium
GGTGACCGAGAAGCCCTCTTTTTGCTCGAGGTAGTCGAAGGCGTGAAGCACCGCGTGGTGTTCTGTTGCGCAGGTGATGATGTGCTTGCCCTTTTTGACGTGGGCACGCGCCAGTCCGAGGATCGCAAGATTGTCAGCCTCTGTGCCGCTGCCAGTGAAGATGATCTCATGCGGTCGGCATTTTAGAAGCGCAGCGAGTGTGTCCCTTGAATGGTCGATTGCCGCCCGTGAGAGTCGCCCAGCTTGATGACCCGACGAGGGATTGCCGTACACCTCTGACATGTACGGCAGCATGGATTCGAGCACCTCCGGAGCGAGGGGTGTCGTTGCGTTGGCGTCTAGGTAAATCATTCGTCGCGGATACGCGAGGTTACCCGAGAGGGCTGGAATTGTCAGTCCACGTTTTTACGCAAGGACGCCGATCCGCATTTTCAAATGCCGGTTGTGCCGTGGTTGAATCCCAGCACGAATTGGGTCAGCCGATCGTGCAAGCTGCGGCAACTACCGTGACCAGAACAAACCCCGATCGGGGTGGGGCAACACTTGTGAGGGAGTTGCGCTGCGCAACCCCAGAGCTTCTCCTGTCAACTGCCGAACAATCCCCGCAACCGGCAGTTTGGCTTCACCAAGTGCGCTCTGCGGAGTACGAGCCTCCGTGGTCGTTTTTTTTTCGACGAAGCGGTTTACTTGTCCGCCGTTTTCTTTGCGGGTCTTGCAGCAGGATTGGCAGGAGGTGGCGCCATTTGTTCGCCGGGTTTCGGGAGTGTTTCCTTAACCTTGCTCCACTCTGGATTCAGCGTCGCCTCGGTGATTTTGAGGTTGCGGAAATCCACGGATTGTCCGCCAACGGTGAATCCCGGCGACATGTGGTCGTTCTTGAAAAGATCGTTCGAGCCCCAGGCCACCATGTTGTCCACTTTGCCGACCATCGCGTCGCCCACCATTTCGATCCTCACTTTGTGCCACTGCGACGGCTGCAAATCCGCCGCGAAGCGCGCGAAGACCACCGGCTTATCCGGTCCCGCGTGATCGCTGTCATCCTTTTGGATGGTCACGGACTTTGGGGTGATCGCGATCCGAGCCTGATGGTCTTTCGGTCCGTTGATGGACAAACTCGTGGACTTGGCACCTTCGAACTTGAATTCGTATTCCGCGATGAAATCTCCGAGCTTTCCCGGCATGCGGTTGACTGCACCGTGCATGTCTTCTGGTTTTTCGCTGCCGCGCATTGCGCCTTCGACGATCTCCCATTTGCCTTTAGCCGACTGCCAGTCCTTGGGGAGTTCGCTGTCAAACTTGCTCTCAAAAATTACTTTTCCGGGAATCCCAAGGAGAGCGCCTTCCTCGGCGTGGCTAAAATTCGAAAGCAATGCGACTACGCTGGCGGTCAGGATGAAGTTTTTCATTTTTGGGATGGGGGTTGAGATGGTTCTGAAAAGTGTGGTGCGGGATTTGCCGTGCGTGTTGCACCGCACAGGGGATTTAACTCCGGCGGTTCGCAAAAGTTGCGTTGCAAATAAGTCCCGCCGTCCGCCAGGAGGCTAGAGCGCGACGACCGCGCTGTCCCGATGGGACGCCAGGGATGCTGCGAAGATCTCGTGCGAGCCAACCGCCTCGTCGGGGGTGGCGCATCCGAAACGGCCGTTCAAGTTGCCGGCGCGTTCCTCCAGAAATGCAGCCCACATTTGTTGAATCACATCAGGGAAGCCCACTTCGAAAATGCCTCCCGTCACCGTTTTAAACGGCGGCGTGAATCCGAGGTCTGTCCGCTTCCACCATTGTTCCTTGGCTCGTTCGAAAACCTCGAATGTTTTTGGGTGGGCCGTGCTGAATTTCACGCCCCCTTCGGTGCCGAGAATTTCAATGTACCAGCTGTTGGTCGCCCCCGGGGCCATCCGCTTCATTTCGAGGCGCATCGGCGCTTCCTGTCCGTTCACCGTGATCCAGGAGTGCACAGTGGCGTTGTCCCAGGTGTCGCACGCAGCCGAGCCGCCCCTGCCGTCCGGGCGCGTCGCATAACCTTTCTGGAGCTGCGCAAACAAGCGGCTGGGACGCCACCCGAGGCGCAGCGGGATGTGGCATGCGTGCATGCCAAGGTCGTTTAGCACGCCGCCCTCGCCGCATTTGGCGCTGATGCGTTTCCAATTCGCGGGCTTTGATGGGTCGAGGTCGCTGGAATGATGAAAGCCCGACACCACCTCGAGCACGCGCCCGATGGAGCCGTCCCGCGCTGCTTCAAATGCGCGCTGTGCGCCCGGGAAAAATGGCATCTCCGAGCTGCACCGCACGAAACGGCCACTTGAATTCGCCGTGTCCCGAATGCGGCGCGCCGATGCGAGGTCAATGCCAAAGGGTTTCTCGGCCAGCAGATCTTTGCCCGCGGCAAGAACATCGCTGTAAATCGCCTCGTGTTGATCGTGCGGCACCGCGACGTACACAACTTCCACTGCCGGGTTTTTGAGCAGTTCACGGTAATCTGTGGTGCGCTGTGCACAGGAGGAGATGCGCGCGAACCATTCGAGAGCGGCTGGATTGAGGTCCGCCACCGCGACCAGGTTTGGAGTGACAGTCGCTTCGCTGAGAGCGCACCAGCGCAAAAAGGCACTCGCGATTTCGCGGCCCATCAGGCCGCCTCCGATGATTCCAATGTTTGCCGTTTTCATGTGTGTTTTAAGAATGCTGGCTGGCCGCGCCTGTGGTTGTTTCGCGCCGGTAAGCCCGCGCCAGGATGGACACCGGTTGGGTAACCATCACCGGAATCCCTGCCTCGCGCAGGCCACGCTGGATTTGCAAATGACAGCCCGGATTGGACTGGGCGAGGAGCGTCACCCCGCTCTTGAGCGCCGCCTTCTGTATATTCGACACCTTTCGGGCAAGCAGGGATGCCGATTGTTCGGGTTGAGTGATGTTGTAAACCCCCGCGCTGCCGCAGCACCAGGACGCCTCCGCAAGCTCCACCAAGTCGATCCCCGGAATGCCACGGAGCAATTCGCGCGGTTGTCGGGCGACCTTCTGCCCGTGCGCCAAATGGCACGAGTCGTGGTAGGTCACGGTTGCAGTGGCTTCGTACGGGGTTGCGTTTGGCGCGCGGAAGCCTGTTTCCAAAAGCCACTCGTGGATGTCGCGGACTTTCCTGTCCCACGAGCGCGCCCTGTCCGCATAAGCCGGATCATCCGCGAGCAGCGCCGCGTACTGGCGCAAATGGGAGCCGCAGCCGCCCGCATTCGTGATGATCGCATCGAAATTATCCGGGGGAAGCAAGTCGATCATGCGCCTCGCAAGGCTCGCTGCGAGTTCGTGCTCGCCATTGTGGGCATGCAGCGAGCCGCAGCAGGGCTGGCTTGCGGG
>JBILKY010000378.1:0-3336 GCA_044376395.1 Chthoniobacteraceae bacterium
CTCGCCCTCAGGGCGTTTCTGAAGGCCTACCAATCCGCAAACTCCAATCAATTCCCCCCCTCCACGGCTGCTTTGGAACCCTATTTTAAGGCGGAGGTCGATCGATCCGCCTTGGCCCGATATCAGGTTCGCCAATTACCAAACGCCTCTTCGGATGGTCAGCTTGCCAAAGGGCAGATGGTTTTGGACGAGATAGCGCCGGTCGATCACCAGTTCGATAGCCATGTTTACGTCACGGCCAAAAGTTTCTACTCATTTGTTTATGGAACTGGCTCTGACAGCGGCGACCCCGACAAAACATGGATGCAAAGATAAATGCCCCGGTCCATCTACTCTGTGCCCAATGGTCCAGCGCCCACCCCAGATGCATGGCTGTCTCTCACTCGGCTAATGCTCGCCCCGATAGCAGAGGTGACAACCTTCGCCCTCGTTTCCTCCCTGATGGCGCACTGGCCACTACCGCATTAAAATGAACACGAAAACCTCCGCCTCGGTTTTTCTGCTTTCGCTTCTCAGTCTTACACATCCCGCGGTGGCTGACTGGCCGCAGTATCGTGGGCCCTCCTCCAGCGGAATGGATGAAACGAATGTGCTGCCGACCTCGTGGAATGTCGAAAGCGGAGAGAATGTCCGCTGGTACACGCCCATTCCCGGGCTCGCGCATTCGAGTCCTATCGCGGCGGGAGATCGTGTCTATGTCGGGACCGCGGTATCGCCGAAGGAAGCTGAGCTGAAGGTAGGACTGTATGGCGACATCGCCTCGGCGAATGACCGGGAAACTCAGGAGTGGCGGCTGCTAGCGCTCGACAAGACCTCTGGGAAGATTATCTGGAACACGCTCGCATCGAGAGCGATCCCGAAAGTGCAGCGTCACACGAAGGCGAGTCATTGCAATTCCACGCCGGCGACGGATGGACGGCACATCGCAGCCATCTTTGGCAGCGAGGGACTGTTTTGCTTCGACACGGAGGGAAAGTTGCTTTGGAAAAAAGACCTCGGCCCGATGGACTCCGGCTATTTCGCCTCGCCTACGGCTCAGTGGGGTTTTGGCAGCTCCCCCATCATCTACGAAGAAAAAGTGATTGTCCTTTGCGATGTGCAGAAAGACTCCTTCATCGCGGCTTTCGACATCAGGGATGGACGCGAGCTTTGGCGCACACCGCGCAAAGATGTGCCGACCTGGGGAACGCCTGCTTTGGTGCGTACGCAGGAACGGACGCAGCTCGTCGTGAACGGCTGGCATGAGTCCGCTGGGTACGACTTCGCCACGGGCGCAAAGCTCTGGACGCTTGATGGCGGCGGCGACATTCCGGTGCCGACGCCCATCTTTGCCCACGGCCTCATCTACCTGACCAGCGCACACGGCAACTGGCGACCCATGCGCGCCATCCGCCCCACGGCCACGGGTGTGATCACTCCGGAGGATCCCGGAAAGACCAATGACTGGATTGCCTGGGCGCATGGACGCCGGGGCAACTACATGCAGACGCCCATTGTCGTGGGCGATCTACTTTTCGCCTGCAACGATTTCGGGATCCTTGCCTGTTTCGATGCTAAAACGGGCAGCGTTCAGTTCAGCGAGCGTCTCTCGCAACGCAGCCAGGGCTTCACGGCATCGCCGGTTTCTGATGGCCGGAATCTCTACTTCACCAGCGAGGTGGGCAATGTGTTCGTTGTCGCAGCGGAGCCCAAACTTCGCGTCATTGGTGTTCACCAACTTCCCGAGACCTGCATGGCTACCCCCGCGATCAGCAACGGAATGCTGCTCTTTCGCACGCGTCATTCGCTCATCGCCATCGGCGAAGGCGGGCGCTCCGAAGGCATGAAGCTCTCCTCGCAAACAAGCGCCGCCACTGAGCCACCGCCGCTTGCGCTAACTAAGCCGGACGCCGCATTGATTGGCGACTGGCTGGGAACGCTCGAAGTGGGTGCGGTGAAACTTCGCGTGCGCTTTTCCATCCAGACTCACGATGGAGGTATGAAGGGAACGATGACCAGCTTGGATCAAGGGATTGCCACGGTGAATCTTTCACGAGTTGGCGAGAACGAGGGCACGGTACATTTGCAAATGGACGAGAAGGCCGCTCATTTCAAAGGGCGATGGAATGAGACGAAAGACCAACTAAAAGGCGAGTGGCATCAGTTTGATAGGCCGTTGCCATTGGTGCTCAATAAACAGCGATCGGAAAAGAAGTAAGGGGTTTGGAGCATGAACGACGATGCCATCCCCTCGTGGTCTCTACCGAAGCGTATCGGCTTTCGGTTTTTGTTTTCTTTCCTGCTGCTCACCATCATCGAGCCGTTTGGTTTGTTCGGAAAAATGACGGGCCTGAGCCGGCTTGGCGGGCCGTGGGAGCGCTTGGTAAAGTGGATCGGGCAACTGGTCTTTCAGGTGCAGATCACGGTGCTGCCGAACGGCAGCGGTGACACCACATTCAACTACGTCGAGCTCGCTTGCTTGGTGGGACTCGCTATTGGCGTCACGGTGCTTTGGAGTCTGCTGGATCGGAGGCGCCCCGCCTACGTTTACATGAACGAGTTGCTGCGCATGACAGTCCGGTGCTATCTGGCGCTGACGATGCTCAGCTATGGAATGAACAAGCTGGTGCCCCTCCAGTTCGGATCATTGCGATTAGCGGAAATGGTGCAGCCGATCGGCGAGCAATCTCCCATGGGTCTTCTCTGGCGCTTCATGGCCGCGTCTCCGGCTTATACGATGTTCACCGGCTTCGCCGAGGTTTTGGCTGCCTCTCTGCTGTTGTTTCGGCGTACCGCCATGCTGGGCGCATTCCTCTGTGCCGGGGTTATGGCGAACGTCGTGGCTCTGAATTTCTGCTACGACGTTCCCGTGAAGCTGTTCTCATCACGGCTGCTCCTGATGAGTCTGTTTTTGCTCGCGCCCGATGTGCGCCGCTTGTGCCACTTTTTCATCCTGCATCGCCCCATTGCAGGACAGGCCTTCGCTTCACGGTTCAAGTCTCGTGGGGCTAATACGGCTGTGCTGGTTTCAAAGATTGCCGTGCTCGTGCTCTACCCCGTGATGATGATTTTCAATACCAAAGAAATGTGGCTGCCCAAACTCACCGGTGTCCTCAAAGTACCGCTGCAGGGCGTATGGCTTGTCGATGAGTTCAAACACGAAGCTCAAGTGCTTCCGCCCCTCAGCACGGATAAGCAGCGATGGAATCACCTCATCGTGGAGGCGACACCCATTCCCGGCACTCAGGCCAAAGCCGTCGGGATCATCACGCCGATGGGAGGCACTTCTCAGGCTCGCTGGCACGCATGCAAGGTCGATGAAGCGAAGTGCACCCTCACGCTCACGCCTTTCAACGA
>JBILKY010000118.1:0-10415 GCA_044376395.1 Chthoniobacteraceae bacterium
TGCAGATCCATACCGCATTCCGCATGCTTGCCACGATGAACCCCTCCGAATACGCGGGCCGCGCGGTGCTCAGCCAGGCGTTTGCCGACCGGTGGGGCGTTTGGCATCAGGCGGCGGGTCCGGGCGAAAAAGAGATCGAGCAGATGCTGCTGTTTCTGGTGTTCGGCGAGCATCCGCGCGTACTGATCGGCGGGCGCGCCTACAGGGCCGCGCAAGGCACGCCGGTGTTTCCGGAACTTCAGTCGCTTCCAAAGGCGCGCCCTCTTCTGCAAAGGCTTGCGGTGTTTCATCACGGCATCTTCCGAGCTGCGGGCGGCGGCGGAGCCACGCCCTCGATCGGGCGGCTCAACAAAGAACGCTACAGTTTCAGCCGCAGGATTCTTCTGAACCTGCTGCGCTACGTTGCGGAACGAATCCGCGCCGGCGCGCCGGCTGAGGATGTGCTCATTCCCGAGGCGATTCAGGCGCTCTATCTAGCGCGCGTGCGGGACGACGCTGACCGCAAGGCGGTGAACAACATCCTCAGGGCCGGAGGACTGCTGTGAGCGGAATCGCAGCGATCGAAGACGAGGCGCAGCCGGGCATGCAGCGCGCGCTGACTCCCGGCGAAGTCGCATCGCAATTGCAGGAGGCGCTGGTGATGGCCGGCATGGTCTCGCTGCGCAATGATCTCGCGGTTGAGATCGGCGACTGGTGGACATTCAACTGGAAAACCAACGTCATTTCCCTGCCGAAAGCAGAGCTCGCAACCCGCACTCGCGAGGAGATTTCGTGGATCATCCTGCACGAGGCCGCGCACGCCGCTCTGACGCGACTCCACGACATTCTTCCGGTCAACCTGCGGGCGAGGCCGGAGATTCACACGCTGCTCAACTGCATCGAAGACGTGCGGATCGAGGCGTGGTTGGTGGAACGTTTTCCGGGATCGCGGGCATGGAAAGCCTGCACCGACGCGCGCCCGTTGAATGAGAAGGGCGAACCCGAATGGGCGACTCCGGACGCGCATCCGGTGAGCTCGTTTCTAAACGGCATTCTCGAATGCGGGATCTCGGGGAGCATTCCGAGCGGCATGAACCCCGAGGCCCGTGCAGCGCTCGAGCAGGCGCGTCCCTCGCTTGATGCAGCTTTCGCCTGCCTCCCTCCAAGCGTCGCGGTGGGCTCGCTCTCGGTGGATGCCTTGTACAGGAATCATGTGGTTGCCGGCGCGTACAGCGACGCGGACCAGTACACGGATCCGTCGAGCATGGAAAAATGGGTGCGGATCATGCAGGCCACCATGTGGATTCATGTCGCCAACGGCGTGCTCCCGGCCTACCTGCGCCTGATCAAAGAACACGGCGCCGTGGAGCTGCCTCACTCCAGGAGTATGAGCGTCGTTCGCGCCGGCGCCGGACACCGCACGCCGCTTTCCGAAGAACAACTCCAAAGAGCGTTGCGCGCCGAGCTGGCAGGCAAAACCAACCATCCCTACCGGAGCGCCGTTTGCAAATACGCGGAGCAGATCCGATCTGCGTCGGACATTCTGATGCAGCTCCTGCCGAACCACCGCGGACTTCGGCATTCGCGCGGTTTCCGGTCCGGTGACAGGCTCGACCTGCGGGCGGCGGCGCAATTCGAGGCTGATCCGAGGCTTTACGAAAAGCTGTGGATGCAGCGCCGGCGCCGCACGCTGCCGGACCCCGCTTTTTTATTCCTGCTGGATCGTTCGGAATCGATGAAACAGGAGGGTAAATCCGCCGCGGCATTTGATTCTTCGGTAATGATCCGGGAAGCGTGCACGCGTTGCGGGATCCCGTTTTCCATAGTGCTCTTCAACGATGATGCGGTCTGCATTCATGGTTGGGAGAAGAGATCCGACGCGCATGCCGAAGCGGCGCTTTCGCTTGTATTGAAGCCGGATGGCGGAACCAACCTGCTCAACGCACTGCGGTTTGCAATGCGATCCATGGAGGCCCGAAAAGAGAAGGATCGCATCGTGTTTTTACTGACCGACGGAATGGTTCCGGAAGATGTCGGCCTCGAAGTCAAAAAAGAGGCAGCCCGTTTTGCTGACGATGGAATTCGAATCGTCGCGATTGGAATCGGGCAGGAAACACAGGACATCCGTTCGCTGTTTCCCGAGGCTTCGGTGGTGCAGGATGCCGGCGCTTTGCCCGGCGTGCTTGCGGATGGACTGACACGCACGCTCATTGATCCCGGCGGCTCTTGAGCGCCGTCTTGGAATAACCATTGCGATGCCCGTGACAGCGCTCATCGACCAGAAGGCGTGCCTCCTGCCGATCCGTTCGGCCGTTTTGAGCGCATTGGATCTGATGCAGTTGCTTATGGAATACAAGCTGCGGCCACTTCCGCCCGGGGCACGCTGGAATGCATTTCAGCTTGGAAAAACGGAAACCGAGATCCGTGCGATTCTGAGTTCGGGGGCTTTCTTTGAAATCATCCTGCAGGGCATGTTCCTGTGGGATCGTGCGGTGGTGGGTGAAAAGCGGATCGTATGGATGGTGGGACGCAACGATGTTTTGGTTTCGCTGTTCCTGATTTTATGCGATTGGGCGCAGGTAAAACCCTTGAATATTTTGGACGGATACATCGCATCCCGCGATTTTCCGAGCCTGACCAAAACCGGCTCAAGCTGGGCGGACAGCGATCTGCACATTTGGGATGCGGCGCACTACGGATGCGATTTCCGCCGGGTGAACCGGTTGCTGAAAACCGAGAGGAGTGCGGACCATTTTGTGTGCGACTGGGAACTTGAAGGTTCGGAGTTGAACGGCGCGAAACGTTTTCTGCGCGGCAGACGCACGACCGTGGACGACATCACCGACCTTTTTACGATGCAGAGGAGCAAGGCAAACACGGGTCACTAGCCGAGCGCTCCCGTTCGAGATCCAGCGTCATCAACGACTCGAAATATTCCGCGCCCGAGTCTTGGACCAAGTAAGTTTTCCCAACCCGGCGCGCTCCGCGCAGAACCAGGGGTTTACGCCCCGGACGAACCAGCGACTCTGACAATGACATTTGCGCGCTCCCCTTCAATCGGATTGGATTTCAGCGTTGGCGATGGCGAGAAACCCTTGTCTTTTCGCAATTTTAAGAAACCCATCTGTTCACGGCAGGGAAGCGCATTGTTTGCTCGCGACGTTTACCCCTTTTGAAACGTGGTTGAAAATCGACCAATTTATGGTCAAATTTCGCGCATGTTTCAGCGCCATATCCAACCCGCCCTTCAGGAGGCACTCGCGGAAGACCCCGTAGTATTCCTTCGTGGGCCGAGACAGTCGGGAAAGACGACCCTCGTCAAAGCGCTGCAAACCGGTCCGCAGGTAAGGCAATACCGGACTTTAGACGACCTAGCGACGTTGTCCGCAGCGAAAAGTGATCCTGTGGCTTTTGTCTCCGCAAGCAAGGGTCCAGTCACGATGGATGAAGTCCAGCGCGTTCCGGAGCTGCTGCTCGCCATCAAGCAGAGAGTGGATGAAGACCGCACCCCCGGACGTTTTTTGCTCACCGGATCGGCGGAGGTACGGGTCGGCGGTGCCGTGGCAGAATCGCTCGCAGGACGGATGCGCGTGCTGGACCTCTGGCCATTGAGCCAGTGTGAAATCGAAGGAACCGGAGGCGATTGGCTCGAGACTTTCTGGAGCGGCTCTATCGTCACTTCGTGTAAAGGTGGCACTGAGAAAGACCTGCTGATTCAGCGGATGCTGCGGGGCGGTTTTCCCGAGGCGGTGACCAGAAAAACGGTTGCGGGCGCCCAGCGCTGGCTTAGGTCCTACGGCGACGCCCTCATCGAACGCGACATGACCGACCTTGCGCGGATTGGAGATGTTTCCAACATGCGACGACTTTTGGCGCTGGCGGGAAGCCGCACCGGAACCGTGGTCAATTACGCGGACTTCGCGCGGATCCTCGGGGTGCCCCTCACGACGGTGCGTCGTTATATTGCACTGGCGCAGGCGGTCTTTTTCGCGTTTGAAATTCCTGCGTGGGCAGGGAACACCTCGGCCCGGCTGGTTCGGCAACCCAAGCTGCATTTGAGCGACACCGGAATCGCGTGTGTCTTGACGGGTTTCGACGACCGTTCCCGCGAATCGCAGGCGATTTTTTTGGGCCAGCTTTTCGAGACTTTTGTGGTGTCTGAAATCCGGAAGGCGGTCACATGGTCGCCCCTGATGTTGAGCCTGTCTCACTTCCGATCTCACGCCGGGAGGGAGGTGGACTTGGTGCTCGAATCAAGAGACGGCTCCTTGTGCGCCGTAGAAATGAAATTTGGATCGACGATTCGGAGCGAAGATTTTGAGGGATTACGCTACCTCCGCGAAGTGGTGGGCAAGAAATTTCGCTATGGATATGTGATTTATTCTGGGGAGTGCGTTGTATCACTAGCTCCTGACCTACATGCGTTGCCCATATCGGCCATCTGGTAAAATTATCCAGTGCCCCTGATGGTTGATTGGGGCGAAACGGGGTGGACTTTAGTTTGGCCGTGAATGCCGGGGTTGATCGGTTTGCAAGCGAAGGTTGTCCTGTGGCGTTTGTCGCCAACAAACAAGCCATCGGCATTTGTTTTTTGTGAGTCTGTTTAGTGTCCTAGCTGACCGTCAAAACATCATAGATCGGGGTCAATCGAAAGCGGCGTGTCGGGCGCGCTAACTCGGGGCGGTCTATTCAGTGGTACGCGTGCAACTCAATGCGGGCATGCACACCGGCGCCACGGTCTCTCCTGATTTGCACGCGTTCTCCGTGTCGGCCCTGTGGTGAATCCGCGCGGGGTTGTGTGAGCGGAATAATAGACAGGGCTTTAAGTACGCCAGAAGGTGTCGGAGCCGAAAAACATGTTAGTTGGGAGGTAGGTCAAAACGTAAATGCCTGATAAATCGTGAAATCGATCAGCCGTCCAAGCTGGCCAGGAGGGTTCGATCCCCTCTACCCGCTCCAACTCCTCTATGGCAGGGACTTGAATCAACAGCATACTCAAAGTCATTCGGATCCAGAAAAAACCCGAAACCACTTCCCCAGGTGCGGGGCAAAACTCAGTTACGCAGCTCGTCTCCGTCAAAAAGTGGCCGGCCGTATGGCTTCATCAGCACGCGGAGCGGGAGATGACTTGGCATTCGAAGTCAAGTGCCTTGAAAACCGTCAGCGGGTTTTCAAGGCGCTCCACTACCACGCTGGTCTCCCCCCGGCCTCACACTCGGTCAAGCGCTCCGCTGTACCCCCCGAAGACGTCCGTCTCCACACCCAGTCGCTGGAGCACCGTCACAAACAAGTTCGAAAGCGGAAGCTCCTCCGCCTGGATTTTGCCGTTCCAACCCGCATCCGAATCAATTCCCGCTCCCGCCTGATTGTCTTCGTTGCCTTTTCCAAACTTGAGATAGCGGCCGTTCCTGAATCCCAAGTTTTTTCCGCCCGCAGAAATGATTGGATAGTTGCGGGAGAGATGGAAACTGCTCGAGGCGGAGCCGTGCATCGCAAACGTGTTGTCCAACATGTTGCCATGCCCTGCCGGTTCCGGGGTCTCCTTAAGTCGTTGTACGAACCGGCCGAACTCCTCCGCCTGATAACGGTTGTACGTGCCGAGATTCTGCCAGCCACCCGGCCGCTTTACCGCATGTGTAAGCCCGTGCGCACCCGGAAGCCCCACCGCGAGCGAAAGAAGATCGTGCGGCCCCTCGCCGTTCTCGCGCCCCAACTGAAAAGTCGCAACGCGGGTCGAATCACTTAAGAACGCAAGGTAGATCAACTCGTACATCGTCTGGAAATACAGCCGCGCTTCCTTGGGTTCGGCGTCCAAATGCAAGAGAGTCGTGTCCACCTTCGGAACCGGCGCATCGATCCACTTCTGGGCTTTCGTCAGCTTTACTTCCGTGTCGCGAACCGCATCAAGATAATGCTCCAACGTCTCCTGATCTCTGCCCGAGAGCTGCCTCCGCAATGAACGCGTGCTTTCAACCAGCAGGTCCAAGGCGCTCTTGCTGCGCGCAAGGCGCTCCGCTGCGTCCCTGCCACTGGTCACAAACAGCATTTCGAAAATCTGACGCGGCTTATTCATTGCAGGGATCGGCCGTCCCTCGCGATTGAAGGATTGCGTTTGCGCTCCCCGCGGACCACCGATCCCCCCATTGGTTGACATCACAAGCGAAGCATGACGCGTCTGATCTCCGATCTGTTCCGCATAAACCTGGTCCAAAGAGATCGTGTTCTTGTACGGCCCACTTCCTCCAATGTTCGCTCCGGTGAGATACTGGTCGGCGTTGGAATGCCCGTGGACTTGTCGCGCGGCGGGATGCGACAGACCGGAATAAATTGTGATGTCACTTTTGAGCGGCTCCAAAACATCGAGCACCTTGGTCAGGACAAAATCCCTCTCGCCGCCGCGCGGAAACCAACTCCAATCCTCCCAAGCCGGATCGGATTTCAACGGCAACCCAACCCCATCCGGATGATACACACTCAGAAACCGTTTCGGCTCAGCCGCCTGCTTTGCACCAAATGCCGAAAACGTCTCAAACCACGGCAGGGAAAGCGCCACGCCGGCGCCCTGTAGAAATGCGCGCCGGTTCATTGCGAGTGTCTTTCCATTCATACAATACGTCCTCTTAATGTTTTGCGTTAAAAATGTCACTGCTGACGATCAGCTGTATCAAGTCGCCCAGACGATCGCCTTGCTGCCTGAACTGCCATGTCAACCGCTCGAGATCTGACCCGTCCCCGATTCCGAGCGGCCTGCCAAGCGCGTAGGCAGTGAGCTTGTGGACCATTGCCTGCGCAAACTGATCCTGACGCTCCAACAAAAGATACCGCTTCACTCCCTCGACCCCGGATAATTTCTGCCTGTTGAACAGCTCCGCACTGGCATCAATGGGCTGGTTGTTGACCTGCGTCCGATAGGCCCCTGTCGCATCGAAATTCTCAAACGCAATGCCCCACGGATCGATCCGAGAGTGGCATGAAGCACACGCAGGTTGGTTGCGATGATTCTCAATCCGCTGTTTGAGCGTCATCTTGAGAATCTCTGGATCGCTCAGATCCACCTCGGGGACATTGGGTGGAGGCGGTGGCGGCGGGTCATGCAGAACCCGCTGCAACAACCAGACGCCCCGCTTTACAGGATGCGAGTCCTTCCCATCCGAATTGATGGCAAGCGTTGCGGCGCAGGTGAGTATTCCTCCCCGTCCGGCTTGCGGAGCAATGTCTACTCTCCGGAAATGGGGGCCAAACACCTTCGAAATCTTGTAATGCGCAGCCAGTCGCTCATTCACCATTGCATAGTTGCAATCGAGGAATTCCATCACACTCCCGTTGGTCCGCAGGACCTCTTCAAACACTGCGAGCGGCTCCTGGATCATCGCATCCAGTAGAGTCGTGTCCTTGATGTGCGTGACACCGTTGACCCGCTCAAGACCGAGCCATTGATCAACAAAGTTTTGCGCAAAACGTCTGGCACGCCGATCGGCCAGCATGCGCTTCACCTGCGCTGCCAGTACCTGCGGCTCGCGCAGTTTCCCAGACTCAGCAAGCCCAATCAGCTCCTCGTCCGGTATACTTGCCCACAAAAAAACCGCCAGTCTGCTCGCCAGTTCAAACTGGCCGATTTGACCGATCTGGCTTTCCGAGTTGCCCGCAACTCCTGACGCCTGCCGCGGCGTGAGGTAAAGAAACTCCGGGGTGGCGAGCGCCGTCGCCAGAACCTCAACCATTGCCTCTTCAAACGTTCCGAACTCCGGCCGGTATTTCGCAAACAATCCCATGAACGCATCCACTTCCTCCCCCGCAACTGTTCTGCGCCACACACGTCGTAAAAAACGCCCCAACACTTCCCGCCCGTACGCCCGCTCATCCGATCTGTTCGGACTATCGAAGAAAATGTTCGTATGCGATTTCGGCGGCCATTGTTCGTAATAAGGCGCAGTGATCTCCACGTGATCCACCAAGACCTTCATGCGTTCAGCACCCAGGAATGCGTTTGATACATTCCGAATGTGCAGGAACTCATCACGACGCGGAAAAGTCGTGGTCAGCTTCCGAAACGGGTTCCGCTGGATGTCGGCCAGCGGGATGTCGAAATGCACGAACTCCGGCGTGTCAGCGGAGGCCGTGACAGGCACATCCCGCGCGCTGATCGTCTGCGAAAAGTTTGCGTTATTGCTGGTGTGCGCGCTGAAAATGAGCCGCAGCGCCGCATACTCGTCGGGATGCATGCTGGAGCGCCCCGCACGGACTCGCACGCGCATCAATCCTTCATCCGGCAAAAACCGGTCAAGATTGAGCTTCATCTCGCCAGACGCAGGAAGCACCCAAACCACTGGCGAAACCGGACTATCTTGTCCGAAGAAAACAGACTCGGATGGTCGTGCTTCACCCTGCGCCGCCTGGACGCCATTCCCAGTTTCACGATCGAGCAAATGCTGCGCGTTCGCATACTTTTTTGAGTTCCCGTCATCTTTATCAAAACTCTTCGGATTCTTTCCCGCCAGCGCCAGCGTCATCTGGTCGCGCATCGGGATGATGTAAGTGACCGGTTTCGGACGTTCCCCGGAAACGACGGCGCGCTTGAGCGCACTCAGTCCAATCTCACGATAGCTCTGGAACTGCATTGCCGACATCTGGAGCAGGTCCGACCGATTCTTGAACCCATCTTCCGATGCAGTGTCCGGAGGCAACTTGCCCGCAAACTCGAACTCCAAGCCCAGCAAGTCCTGCAGCGCGTAGTTGTACTCGTACTTCGTCAAACGCCGGAACGATGACTGCTCCTTGCTTCCGCGCCGCAACACCGACGCCTTGTGCAGTTCCTCCCCCAGCCATTGCACAATCACCCCCTTCGACTCCTGAGTGAGCGGCGCCTCCTTGGAATCGTCCGGCGGCATTTCCGCTTTGATTAATACACTGTAAACCTCGCGCCACCGTTCAACGTCCGAGCCTTTCACAAGGTCGGAATCGAGTTTTTCCAGACTCAACCTCCCCTCCGCTTTTTTGGGTCCATGACAGCCTGCACAACTCTTCTCCAAAAGCGGCTGCACGACTTTCTTGAAATCCTCGGCGTTCGCCTCAAGGGCGACATCAGGCTTTCTTTCGTCCAGAGCCGTCTGCTTCAAGAAACGAGAGCGGCCACGGCCCTGCTCCTTAGCTGCGTCCAGCGACACCGCGGTCTCCTCGGCTGCAAGCGGAGCTGCTGAAAGCAGGCCCAGCGAGATCAGCTGGGTTAACAATGGGGAGACTCTCATGATGCTATGAATTCGAAAACGCCATCAGAAAACCCATCGTTCTGCCGCGTATCCGGCAGCCGCGCAGGGGTCATTGCCAGCGCCTCAGCGGAAGGAAGACCCAGCGGATCCAAAGTTCTTTGGCCAAACTTTCAGGAGATGCCCAGACTCGAGGATTTTTGCGCTAGCCCATTTCGACTCACATGGTGGCAGTCAAAAAATCGCGCACAGAGCCCGAGTAAAGACTCTGTTCCTCGATCTGGTAAAACGATTTTGGCCACTTCCGACAAGGAATGTTCGCGTCCCGTTTTGGATGAATCAGCAGCCGGGATCCACATGCCCCGACCCCGAGATATGCGTCAGCCTATCCCGCAAACGAAGCGCCATCCCAAGCACACACGCGGCGTAAAAAGTCCGCGACACCCTCCGCGTAAACCGTGAACAAATGCTCGCCCTTTTCGGGCGTCGCGTGCTGTGGACACCCGATGTGGCCCGACGCCGTCCGGTCGTCCGTGATCCAACCACGGTACGCCGGCTCGAAGCCAAACCCAGCGGGCACGTCCGCCAGTCCCCCAACATCACCCGCTAGGTCGGGATGAATTGATTGAATCATGGAAGTTTCCCACTCACAGGCATGGCCCATGTAGCGCTGCACAAAATCGTCCCGTGTAAACCACGGCTCCGCGTGATCCCAGTACGTGGTGAACAACAGCAACAAATCTTTGCGCACCCGGTAGCGCTGCCTCGCCTCAAACACAGCCTGCCGCCCCGGCACATCGTTCCCACCGTGCCCGTTCAAAAAAACAATTCTCCGAAACCCGTGTTGAATTGCATTGTCGATCATTCGGCCAAGCATCTCGATGTAGCCGCGGGGTTCGGCCGAAAGGGTACCCGCGAAGTGCAGGTGGTGGTCGGAATTTCCAAGCCACTGCAACGGCGCGAACAACACCCTCTCCTGAGGCAGAAGCGTCTGCGCACGCCGCACAACCTCGGCTAAAAGCATGCTGTCGGTGGCAACGGGCAGGTGGTGTCCGTGTTGCTCGATTGCCGCCACCGGGAAAACGATCGGCGTGTCAGGCGCGAGTGCTGCGATGCGCGGCCAGGGAAGGTCTGTGAGATTCATGAAGGCGTTCAATGATTGAACATGAACTCCGTGGAATTTAACAGCGCCCAGACAACATCCTCGTAAGGTTGTGTATTCGCAGGCGGACT
>JBILKY010000010.1:0-29255 GCA_044376395.1 Chthoniobacteraceae bacterium
TGCTCAAAGTGTTTGTATTCGCGAAAAGGCGTGTTGCTCACATTCGCCCAATCCTGCCCATACCCGATGTACGTATCAGCGCCGCCGGGCATCACACCGGCACCCTGCCGCATTGGATACCCGTCGCGCGTCTGTTTTGGAATCATGTCTGGCTGGAGGTAATCCTTTGCAAGCGCCGGTAGCGTTGGCTGTTCTGCGCGCGCTTTGAAAGCGCCGCTGCGCCCCATTCCTTCGGCGCAGCCACCGTTGTCCTGTAAGAAAAGAATAAGCGTGTTGTGATACTGCCCGTTTTTCTTAAGCGTCTCAACCAGTCGCCCGATGCCTTGGTCCATGCAATCAACCATCGCGGCGTACACTTCCATGCACCGAGCTTCCCACTCCTTGTTTTCAACCTTGCCCCAGTCACCCGCCTGCGGCGTCACGCGCCAACGCTCATCGAGCAGTTTGAGCTGCCTCAACTTTTGCAAACGGGCGGCACGGATCGGCGTGTACCCTGAGTCATACCGGCCTTTGTACTTGGCGATATCGCTATCCTTTGCATGCATCGGCCAGTGAGCAGCGGTGTGTGCGATATAGAGAAAAAATGGCTTCGAATCACTTTTTCCTGCGTGCTCTGACACAAAGCGCACCGCGTGATCACTGATGGCATCCGTGTAGTAGTACTGATCTGGCCGATACTCCGGGTCCGCGTAAGGTGAAACACATGCGTTGTCGCGTGTCAGCGTGTTGGGATCGAAGAAGCTACCGGCGCCATGGATCGTCCCGTAGAAACGTTCAAAGCCACGCTGCAAGGGCCAGTTATGCTTGTCCGCGTCACTCTGTGGCTTCGTAACTCCTGTCACATGCCATTTGCCGGCCATGTAGGTTGAGTAACCGGCGGACCGCAGCACCTCGGCGATCGTCACCGCGTGATCACTCAGCTCACCCGCATACGACGACAGCCCGGATCTGGGTCCAGCGCCGTCAACCATGTGCCCTACGTTTGCCTGATGCGCGTATAGCCCCGTGATCAGCGACGCTCGTGTTGGACAGCATCGCGCAGTGTTGTAGAACTGACTGAACCGTAAGCCCCCCGCCGCAAGCGCATCTAGGTTTGGGGTTTCAATCTCGCCGCCGTAGCAACCCAAGTCCGAGTACCCCATATCATCGGACATAATGAGAATGATATTGGGCCGCACTGGTTCCGCCCCGAACATCAACCGTGTAAAACAACACACCAGCAACGTAGCGATTTTTTTCGTGAGAGATAGCTGTTGAGCGCAGCCAATGATCAACTTTTTATACAAACTAGGCTTCAAAAGAATGCGATGGAAAAATTTCATACAGCGTTGAGCAGATTATGCTTCACGTGCCGGAATATTTATTAGCTTTGACGTAAATATTCGTTTCAAATTTTCATAAACCGCTTCAAAAGGGGAGTCAGGAATTTGAGTGGGTATAAGATTGTGGATAGCCTGAAAGTGTTTAAATGCGTTTCCAACAAGCGAGGCATGATCACTTCGGGAACTGATGGTACTGGTTTCCTTCGTCCACAAAATATCTGACAACAACTCGTGCGAGTTGGCTACATCTGCGAACCACCAAAAATCTGGGTGCAACCCCGCCTTGATGATTCGGTAAGTGTGTTCGACGTGATCAAATGCGTTATAGAACCGCTCATCGATCAGCCCAACCTGCTCGAGCACTCTTCGTGTGTAATATGAAAAAGCTCCGACGCAATGAGGGTAGAGCGCCACTCGCGCGCTATTCCCGCAGTCAATAGTCGCTCTGGGGTTCGGAGTGCCATCAATTGTCTTCTTGTTCATCAAGCCATGCTGGCTGAAATTCAAGTGCTGGATTCCAGATGTCTGACTCACATGAATATACTGATTGAATACGGAGGCGTCCTCAACGAGGATGTCATCCTCCATAATAAAAATATGATCATTGCGATTTTCAAGCAAATGCCTGAATGCAATGTTTTTACTTGCACCCACCCCGAGTGGAATTGCATTTTGAATGAGATTAACAATCTCAAAGCCGTACGGCGTGCCATCGTTAACCACTATAAAATCATCGATCACATGCATGGGCACAGTCGCGAAACTACGCTTAAAATACTCAGGCCTCTTGTGGGTGATGATCGCCAATCCAATTTTGCCGCTCATAATCTAATTTTATCAAAGCATTAAATTGCGCACATTAATTTTACTGCACTGCTTTGCAGAATTCGTCTGATAGTGCAAAACATTTCCTTAGCTAAATCAAGAAGCGAAAAATTTAACAAATTAGCCAACTGACTTTAGGATGTTGCGGCGGGCGGCACGAGCACCCGAGCTGATCCCCTTCCCCGGCGAGAGGATCCTTGAAAGAAGCTACGGGGTGACGGCGACGTGTCGAGAAGCTAAGGTCGGGGCGGGAGCCATGCAACGGCAAACGGCAAGGCCAATCCGCAAACGACCCGAGGGCGCCTTGCTGCAACTCGGCCCCAGTTGGTGGGGACCGTTTGGGCGCCTGTTCGAGTCGCTCTGGATTTCTTCGCCCAGTGTCGCCGATGAGCCCTTTTTGGAACAGCGGGCAACCTTGCGCAGGCCGGCTGCCACCCCGTTCGTGGCCGACGAGGCCTCGACTCATTCATGGTGTTGAGGACAATTATGACCGGGATGGCGTCCGAGTCATGAGTTGGAAATCGTTCTCGGTGTCAGGCAGGCCAAGTTTACTGGTGTGAGAATTTACTCCTCGATCGATTGGGGGATGGTGTCGGGTGACACCGCTCGATTGAAAAATATCCGGGTTGTGGAAGCCGCTTGTTTATATGGTCTTAAGGTGGTCGGGCTGGCGGGATTTGAACCCGCGGCCTCTTCGTCCCGAACGAAGCGCTCTACCAAGCTGAGCCACAGCCCGTATCAACCACCCTGTCGGCACCCAGACCGCACAGCTCACGCCGCGCGTGCGTCCGACAAAGTGCGGAGGACGTGATGATAATGGGTTCTCCGGCGCAGGAAAGGCTCATCTATAATTTTTTAAACTCCCCGCCCCCCAGCGGCGCTCAGACCACACTCCGTGCAGCTCCATGATTGCTACCTGCCACCCGCATCCCGAAGAGCAGCGGCCATCCCCAGTAGCGCCTCCATCAACTTGGGTGCAGCCTGCACCTCCAAGTAGTTGGTTCCAGACCAGGTTTCGTACCCGCCCAGCTCAAAGTGGCGCGGCGTTGGCAGGTACCCGTAATACCCCCCGGCAAGCTCCACCATGAACGAGTGCGCGAATGGGCTGCGCCGCTTGAACTCTAAACCTGTCTCCGAAAAAGTCTCGCAAGGTGAAGTGCCGATACAGATGTCCCCGATGCGAAGAACCTGGGCAGGCGCCTTCGCCTCCGGCGACGCATTGGCGAGCCGCTGGATGCGGCCAGCGTAAATCACCGGCAACGAATTGCGGGTCTCAGCGGTAGCCGCTGCCTCGGTTTTCGCGGCCCACTGCAAAAGCTCCGCATCCACCGAGCGCCACCGCACGGGGAGAACCTGCTGCCTCGCATCAAGCTTCGCTGTTTTCTTCCACTCCACTTTGGACAAGCCAGCGCTCACCTTCGTCGCCAAATCCTCTGCAACCCTTTTCATTTGCTCGTAAGGCTCCATCCTCGGACGCGGGGCCTTGAAATTAATGTTGTTCACATCCCCGCTCGTCCCATTGGCCATCATTGCCACAAAGGGCGGCTGCTGCGCGCCGTCGCCCTGCATTTTTTTTAGAGCTTCGCAGTACATGCCGAAATAATCCGCTGAAACGTGGCCGGCCCCGACCCCGCCCACGTAATGCAGCGAATACGCCGAATAAACCGAGATCAACCTACCGCCCGGCTCACGCACGGCCATCACTGAAACCCCCGGATCGGGTTGCCCCGCAGGCTCAAGCAAATCAGCGCTGCCAGCCGGAGGATTCATCTTCACCCGATCAATTTTTCCAAAAGGATTCACAGGCACGGTTCCCTCGCGCATGAACCACCTCCTCACAAAAACGTGCTCCGGAGCATCCACGCTCACGAAGCCAATTTCAGCAGGCCGCATCACGTGCACCGCCCGACGCACGCCATCACTCACGCGGCGCGCAACAAACCGCTGGTATTCGGTGAGCTCGATGTCCGATGCAAACGGCCGCACTTTCTCACCCAGCGCGTTTGTTGCCGAATGCGTGTGAGTGGCTGAAATCAACACGTGGCTGGGCGGGATCCCCGTCGCGTCCTGGATGAGCTTTTTCGCTTCCTCAAAAACACTCCGGTGCATGCCCAAAAGATCGCACACAACCAGCGCAAGCTTCGTGGCGCCATCATCCAAAACCAGGCAACGCGCATGCAATTCGTCATGCACGTGCGTTGCAGGCACCGGAACAAAACCGCCGACGATGTCACCCCCGAGATCCGGAGTGATGTTGCTGGTCGCGGCGCCTGCGCGAAATTCTGCAGAGCAGAGAGTGTGGGTAAAAGATGCGAGAACGCCAACCAAGGCGAGCGCGAGGACGGGGAGCTTTTTTTTGATCATGCGGGGGGAGCGCCCGGGTTCGGAGAGCGCAGGACCACCCAACCACACCGTCTCCCAGAAACAAGCGCAACCCTAGCAGGGCCCGGGCGGAAGAAATCCGGGGCCCGGCACAGAAATCTTCAAAGATCCGAGGGTCTCAGCGGTCGTTTAGTTTGACCAATAGGTGTAATTCTACCTATCAAAACACATGCTCGCCCCCAGCCGACCTGACTCCCGCTACAGCGTTCCCAACCTGGACCGCGCCCTCAGCATGCTTGAGCTTTTGAGTGGCGCCCCGGAGGGCATGAGCCAGAAGGAGCTCGCGTCCGCCCTTGAGATCCCGAGCAACAGCGTGTTCAGGATCAGCCGCACGCTCGAGGACAGGGGGTACTTGGAGAGGGATGAGGTGAATAAACGCTTGCGCCTCACGCAGAAGCTGCTGCGCTTGAGCTGCCGGCCTTCCAGCGGCGAAAGGAGCGTCACAGAGTGCTCCCTCGAGGCGATGCGCGCCCTGCGCGAAGACACGCTGGAGACGGTGCTTCTGGGAACCCTCTCGGGCGCAGAAGGGATTGTGATCGAACAAATCTCGGGCAAACACCCTTTCCGCTTCGTGGTGGATGTCGGGGTCCGATTTGCGCTCCACACCGCGGCTCCCGGCAAAGCAATGCTTTCCGCCCTGCCGCCGGCCGAGGCCGAGGCGATCATCGCCCAGATGCCGTTCACCCGGTTCAACGCGCGCACCATCACCGACGCGGACGCCTTCCGGAAAGAACTCCAGCGCACGCGCGCGGCCGGATATGGCATCGACGAGGGAGAGGAACGCGAGGGCGCGCACTGCATCGGAGCTGGAATCCTAAACAGCCTTGGAGTCCCAGTGGCGGCGGTGTGGGTCACAGGCCCCTCCTCGCGTCTTCCCATTCGGGACTTCCCCAGAGTCGGCAAACGAGTCAAGGATGCGGCTGCGCAAATTTCGGCGAAACTGGGCTACTTTCGTCACTAACCCCCCATGAATTTCACCACCCACAGAACGCTCTCCCTTGCGTTGGCCACCATCAGCGTGATGATGTCAGCGGGAGTCCGCGCACGCTCCGCGCAAACACCGACTCCCGAAGCCCAAACTTTTTTCCGCGAACAGGTTTACCCGATTCTCAAGGCAAACTGCATCAAATGCCACGGGGGTGAGAAAACCAAGGGCGGTCTCGAGATGACCTCCCAAGTCTCACTATTGAAGGGAGGCGAGACCGGCGCCGCCATCGATGCGAACGCCCCCGAAAAAAGCCTGCTGCTCGAAATGATCAGCTACAAGGACAAGGACCACGAGATGCCGCCCGCCGGCAAACGTCCGCCCGAGGAGATCGCGATCATCGAGAAATGGGTCGCCATGGGCGCGCCCTACGATCCGTCCCTTGAAACGGCTGGCGCGAAAAAACAGTCTCCGCATCCTACGGAAAAAACCGCGGCCGCGCCTCAATCTTGGTGGGCGTATCAACCCGTGAAAAAAGTCGTGCCACCGGTTGTAAAAAACACCGCATGGAGCGCCAACCCGGTGGACGCTTTCCTCGCATCGCGCCTTGAATCCGCGGGACTCCGCCCAAACGCGCCCGCAACCAAAGAGCAACTGATACGCCGAGCGTACTACGACCTCATTGGCCTGCCCCCTGCCCCGGCCGAGGTTGAAAAATTCGTTGCCGACCGGTCTGCTGACGCGTGGCAGCGGCTCATCGAGGAATTGCTCGCGAAACCGCAGTACGGCGAGAAGTGGGCCCGGCATTGGATGGATATTGTCCGTTACGCGGAGACCGAGGGATTCGAGAGGGACAGTGGGAAGCCGAACATCTGGCGCTATCGCGACTACCTGATCGATGCTTTTAATGGCGACCTGCCTTACGACCGTTTCATCACCGAACAACTCGCGGGCGATGAGTTCGAAGCACCGACTCAAGCCAGTTTGACTGCAACCGGCTTTCTACGCCTCGGACAATACGACGACGAGCCTGCCGACCGGCTTCTAGCAAAATACGATTCGCTTGCTGACACGGTTCAAGTCACCTCGGAAGCATTTCTGGGCATGACCATGGGTTGCGCGCGCTGCCACGATCACAAGAAAGATCCCATCACGCAGCGGGACTACTACAGCTTCATGTCCTTTTTCCACGGGCTGAAGGAATATTCAGCCACGCGCCAGCAGATGTTTCACTGGCTTCCAAAAGACCAACCCGAGCTCGCGCGCAAATTCGCACAAGACCAGTTTGAAACGCTGCAGCGCATTGAAAAAGAAGAACAGCGTCTTAAGAAACTCGTTGAACCCGATGACGCTCTCGAGTCCAGCCCGGATGCACCTCAGTACGCCGCGACGGGTGAAAAGAAACGCAAGTCCGCCCAACCCTCGGATGCATACGGCATCGAGCAAACCGTGAAACACACCCTCAAACAGCCTGACTCCCATTGGAAGGATGAAGGTTTCGACTCCTCCAAATGGGAGTCGGATCAGGGGAACGCGTCAGCGCAGGCCGGACAGCAGATTTGGGTGCGCCGCACTTTTGCGCTGAAGGAAATCCCTAAGTTCATCGCACTTGAATTTGAATACGAGGGCCCGACAGAACTTTTCATCAACGGCTCGCAGGTTTTCAAAAACGGAAATCTCCCAAGAGGCCGCAGGACGCTCATGTTCGCCGCGCCCATTCTGCCCAAAAACCTACTGCACACTGGAGTCAATTACATCTGCATTTCCACGAATGCACTCAAGGCGGCGGCGATCCCCGAGGCGGTCGTGTGGGATAAAAAGAGCGACGCTTCCCAGCTGGAGGACATGCTCAAACAGAAAGGTAAAGAGGAGATCGCGCGCATCAATGAGAAGGCAGGAGGCGACTTTGTGAAGACCCTCAAGCAAAACACCGAGCGTTGGTTCGGCGAGGTGAAGAGACCGCTGGGAATTGAGCTCAGCGCCGCTTCGGAGGCGGGCGCGACTCCGCCGCCGCTTGCCGTCCATCGCCGGGGCAATCCGCAGAGCTTGGGCGAGCCTGTTGAGGCCGCGTTCCCCGTTGTTCTTTCCTTGAGCGCCGAGGCTGCGCGGGCGCAGGCCAACCCTGTTCGCAACGCATCCTCGGGACGACGGACGGCACTCGCCAACTGGTTGACGCGGCCTGAAAATCCGCTCGTGAGCCGCGTGGCGGTGAACCGGATCTGGCAGCATCATTTCGGTCGGGGAATCGTACCCAGTTCAAATGACTTCGGGCGCCTCGGCGAACTGCCGACCCACCCGGAACTTCTCGACTATCTGGCCCGCACGTTCATTGAGAACAAGTGGAGTTTTAAGTCGATGCACAGGCTTCTGATGAATTCAGAGGCGTACCGGATGAGCTCAGTTGCGGCGCAGGATGGACTCGCAAAGGATCCAGAGAACGCGCTTTTGTGGCGCTATCCGATGCGCAGACTGACGGCGGAGGAACTGCGGGATTCCATCCTGTGGGCCTCCGGACTCCTAAAGCTGAATGTCCACGGGGAACCGGTGTATCCGCCGCTTCCCGAGGCGGTGCTAGCAACACAGTCTGTGCCGGGGCGCGGCTGGCCGCGGCAAGGTGTCGAGGAAACAGCACGCCGCAGCGTGTACGTTCACGTGAAAAGAACGCTGTCAGTGCCGCTACTTTCCGACCACGACCAGGCGGCGACGGACACCCCTTGTGCGGTGCGCTTTGCGAGCACGGTTCCAACGCAGGCGCTGGGGATGCTGAACTCGGAGTTCATGGCAGACCAGTCACGACGCTTTGCAGAGCGCATCCGGCGCGAGGCAGGAGACTCCGCAGACGCGCAAATCCGGCACGGCTTGAAATTGGTTCTTCAGCGCGAACCCTCGCAAGGCGAGGTCGCGATTTGCCGCAAAACAATCGAGATGCTCAAAACCGAGCACCGCTTAAGCGAGGAAACCGCGCTGCAACGCTTCGCACTGCTGGCACTCAACCTAAACGAATTTGTTTACCTGGACTAATCCCATGAACACTCCATCGAATTTCTGCGGAAACGTACGGCGCCGAGAGTTCCTAACCACCGTTGGAGGTGGCTTCACGCACTTGGCCCTGTGCGGCATGCTCGCGAAGGACGGCTTTTTCGGAGGCGCAGCGCACGCCGCCGCTTCCGCGCCGGACCTACCGCAACGCATCGCGAAGGCAAAAAGCGTGATTTTTTTATTCATGTACGGAGGCCCGAGTCACATCGATACCTTCGACTACAAACCCGCCATGCTTGGAATGGACGGAAAGACCATTCAAATCCAAACCAAGGGCCGCGGCGGATCCAAAAACGAAGGACGCATCGTTGAACCCAAATGGAAATTCAACCAATACGGGCAATGCGGCAAATGGGTTTCTGATTTGTTTCCGCACCTGAGCCAGTGTGTGGACGACATTGCGTTCATCCATAGCATGACGGCCGAGTCGCCCATCCACGGCTCCGCAATGTTGAAGATGAACTGCGGCTCGATTCTCAGCGGCAAACCGTCGCTCGGTTCGTGGATCAACTACGGTCTCGGAAGCGTGAACCAAAACCTGCCGGGCTATGTGGTGATGCTCGACAAGACGGGCGGGCCCATCTCCGGATCGAAAAATTGGTCTTCGGGGTTCATGCCCGCCACCTATCAAGGCACCGTATTTCGCCCCACGGGCTCACCCATCCTCGACCTCAACCGTCCCGAGGGGGTCAGCGAAGCCGAGCAGCGTTTTCTGCTGAACTCGCTGAATGACTTGAACCAAACCCATCTTGGTGCTCGGCGCGACAACACAAACCTCTCCGCACGTATCGACAGCTACGAGCTTGCGTTCCGAATGCAGGCCGCTGCGCCGGAGGCAATCGATCTTTCCAAAGAAACCGACGCGACCCGCGAACTTTATGGGATGGACCAGCCGAACACGGAAGATTTCGGGCGGAAATGCCTGATGGCGCGCAGACTCGTGGAGCGGGGCGTGCGCTTCATCCAACTATACTCGGGGGGCGCTCACAACGACCAGAACTGGGATGCTCACGGCGACTTGCAGAAGAACCACAACTTCCACGCAGGCAATACGGACAAGCCGATCGCAGGACTCTTGAAAGACCTCAAGCAACGAGGACTCCTGGACGAGACACTCGTAGTCTGGGGCGGGGAGTTCGGACGCCAACCCACAGCTGAGTACGCGCAAGGCACGGGACGCGACCATAATTCCGCTGGATTCACCATGTGGATGGCGGGCGGCGGCGTGAAAGGTGGAGTGAGCTACGGCAGCACAGATGAACTAGGCAACCGCGCGGTAAGCAATCGCAGCGAGGTGAAAGAACTGCATGCGACGATCCTCCACTTGCTTGGGGTTGACCCCAACGAACTTTCGTTCTTCTACAACGGCCTCGACCAAAAACTCGTCGGCGTCGAAGGCGCTGATCCCATCCACAAGATTCTCGTCTAGGTGCGATGCGGTCGCGCGCGCCCGCAGCTTTTCAACAAATCCAGAAAACCCCATCACATTATGCACCCCCGCTTTTCCCTTCCTCAACTGAGCGTCATTTCAACTGTCTGCAGCACCCTTTGGATGCTCCCCATCAACGCCCACGCTGAGCAATCCGGAAGCTCCCACAGACTGCTTGTGGCGAATACCGGAAAAGTCGCTGTGATTACTCCGGATGGGAACGTCGAACGCGAAATCAAGACCGGCGGCACGCACGACGTATCCTACCTTCCTAACGGCAACATACTCTACCAAGCCAACTGGACAAAAACCGTGGAGGTCGATCCAAGCGGCAAGATCGTTTGGGAGTACGATTCCGCCACCTCCAATGGGAACGCCGGAAAGTTGCTCGAGGTCCACGCAATACAACGGCTCGAAAACGGTGCAACGATGATCTCGGAGTCGGGTGTTTGCCGGATCATCGAAGTCGACAAGGACGGCAAGCTGCAAAAGGAGGTCAAACTCACCGTCGATACTCCAAGCAAGCACAGCGACACGCGCCTTGCCCGGAAGACTGCGGCGGGAACCTACCTCGTCGCGCATGAAAAGGACGGCAAAGTTCGTGAATACAACGCCGAGGGCAAGGTCATCTGGGAATACGCAGTGCCACTGTTTGGGAAGCCTACAAAGGGCGGGCACGGACCGGAGGCGTTCGGCAACCAGCTGTATTCGGTATCGCGCTTGGCGAATGGCAACACGCTGATCGGCACGGGAAACGGACACAGCGTTCTGGAAGTGAATCCGAAGGGTGAAATCGTGTGGAAGATCGAGCAAAACGATCTGCCAGGAATCACGCTGGCGTGGGTCACTCGGGTCGAGCGACTCGCCAATGGGAACACACGCTTTGGGAACTGTCACGCGGGCCCCGGCATGCCACTCAGCATCGAAGTGGATCCCTCAAAGCGCGTCGTATGGACATACTCGGATTTTGAGCGGATGGGCAATTCCACGATCGCCGTTGATGTGATTCCAGCGGCGCGCTGAGGCGTCAAATGGGGGCGTCAACGTCTGCGGATTCCCCTCACTCTCCCAACCCTTCACTCATCATTTTAAAACAATGTCAGGAGCCTCTTTTTCACTTCAAAACCGCGTTGCCCTTGTCACCGGCAGTTCAACTGGCCTTGGAAAAGCGATGGCACGCGCCCTCGGACAGGCGGGCGCGAAAGTCGCAATCAATTACCAAAACAATGCGGCGCGTGCCGCAGCCACCTTTGCGGAGTTTCAATCCGCGAACATCGATTCGATGCTTGTTCGCGGCGACGTGACAGACGAGGCGGAGATTTCGCGGATGAACGCGGAGATCACAAGCACCTTGGGCCCGGTGGACATTCTGGTTCTAAACGCCACCCCAGCACAGCCGCAGAAACCTATCGAGGAATACGACTGGGCTTTCTACCAGCAGATGCTCGATTTTTTCATCAAAAGCCCTTTCCTGCTTACCCGCGCATGCCTGCCCCACATGAAATCGCAGCGCTGGGGCCGCATCATCAACATCGGTTCAGAAGTGGTGGCGCGCGGCGTCTCGCCGTTTACAGCGTATGTGGCGGCCAAGGGCGGACAGAATGGCTTTAATCGGAGTCTCGCTTCGGAACTGGCCCCGTGGGGCATCACGGTGAACATGCTCTCGCCCGGCTGGATTCCCGTGGAGCGCCATGAAAACGACCCGGGGGAAGCCAAAGAGGGTTACAGGCGGCTCATTCCAATGGACCGCTGGGGCGTACCCGAAGACATGGCCGGGGCAACCGTTTTCCTCGCAAGCAACGCATCCTCTTTCATCACCGGACAGAACCTGCATATTAATGGGGGTATGACCGTCCACTGATCGATGGCCAAACGGCGAACAGTTCAGTAAGTTCCACCCCAAAACCCGATCCAACACACCTTCCCATGACACCCCTGCCCAGATCCATCCTCGGAATCCTTACCGTAGCCTCGATCGCCCTCACCGGTTGCAACAAACCCGCGCCCTCCACCGGAGCCGCAGAGGGCGCACCAGGCGCTGAATCCAAGGGAAAGAAGATCGCGTTCGTCACAAACGGCGTGGCTTCTTTCTGGACCATCGCGGCGGCTGGAGTGAAAGCCGCCGCTCGTGATCTGAAGGTAAGCGCAGAAACACTGATGCCCGCGGAAGGAATCAGCGACCAGAAACGCATGATCGAAGATCTGCTCACACGCGGCGTCGATGGGATCGCGATCTCACCGATTGATCCCTCAAACCAGACAGATCTCATCAACCAAGCCGCCAAGCGGGCCAAGGTGATCACTCACGATTCGGATGCGCCTCAAAGCGACCGATTGCTCTACATCGGCATGGACAACTACAAAGCGGGACGGCTATGCGGAGAGATCGTGCGTGAGGCTCTGCCGAACGGAGGTTCGGTCATGCTTTTCATCGGCCGCCTCGAACAGGACAATGCGAAGCGCCGCAGACAGGGCGTCATCGACGCGATCCTCGGCCGCCCCGACAACAGCGACCACTTTGACAACCCCTCAGAAGTGCTGGAAGGAAATGGCTACAAAATCCTCGGGACGCTGACCGACCAGTTCGACCGTGCGAAAGGGAAAGCCAACGCCGAGGATACGCTTGCAAAGTTTCCTGACATTGGCTGCATGGTAGGCTTGTTTGCCTACAACCCTCCCTTGATTCTGGAAGCTCTTCAACAGGCCAACAAACTGGGCACCGTGAAGCTGGTCGCATTTGACGAGGATGACGCCACTCTCGACGGCATTGGCAAGGGAACCGTGCAGGGCACCGTCGTACAAGACCCCTACATGTACGGCTACAAGTCGGTTGAAATGCTCGCTGGCCTCCTCGCGGGGAATCCGCTGCCGGGCCAAAAGTTCATCGACATCCCCGCAAAGAAAATCCGCAAAGACAACGTGAACGAGTTTCAAGTTGAATTGAAGGCGAGGCTCGGAGCAGCAAAATAACGAACGCTGATGCGTTCGCACCGTTCCGCCTCTTCCGGCGGCTCCGGGCGGCCGCGGTTTTTAAATACACGGACCACGGGCAAGAAGACAAACCCAGCGACCTTACCCCACCGAGATGCCCGCGCCACTGCTGGAAGCACGAAATGTTCGGAAATCCTTCGGGGGCGTCCATGCGTTGAAGGGCGTGAGCTTATCGGTCAATCCGGGCGAGGTGCTGGCGGTGATTGGTGAAAACGGTGCGGGCAAGAGCACCCTGATGAAAATTCTCGCAGGGGTGCAGGCCCCGAGTTCAGGCGAACTAATCGTAGACGGCGATGCGCGCCGGATTGGATCGGTTCAGGAGGCCCTTTCGCTTGGGATCGCCCTGATTCATCAGGAGCTCAACCTCGCGGAAACGCTGGATGTGGGCGCGAATATTTTTCTAGGCCGTGAACCGCGCCGTTTCGGTCTGATCGATTCAGCGCAGATCACGCGCGAGGCGGCGCGCGTCCTCCAACAGGTCGGACTTGCGGTCAGTCCCGACACGCCTGTGAGCAGCCTCACTATCGGACAACAGCAGTTGGTGGAAATCGCAAAGGCGCTTTCCATCAATGCACGGGTGCTGATCATGGACGAACCCACTTCGAGTCTCTCCGGACATGAAGCTCAGAACCTGCTGAAGCTTATACGAGAATTGCGCGGGCGTGGCGTGGGAATCGTCTACATCTCCCATCGTCTTGGTGAAGTGCACGGACTTGCCGACCGCGTGGAGGTGTTGCGTGACGGCGAAAATGCGGGGCACCTCTCGCGCACGGAAATTTCACACGGCGCGATGGTGAAGCTCATGGTGGGCCGGGAACTGTCGCAGTTCTACCCGCACCAAGCGCATCCCGTTGCAGAGGTAGCGTTGGAAGTCCGAGGACTGCGAACCCAGGCGCACCCCCAGCAGACGGTTAGCTTCAGCATCCGCGCCGGGGAAGTGGTCGGCATGGCGGGTTTGGTAGGTGCGGGGCGCACGGAGGTGCTCGAGTCGCTTTTCGGCATCACGCCCCCGCTTGCGGGCGAGGTCTTAGTTGCGGGCGAGGCAGTGCAGAGCGATTCACCGCGCAGCGCGATGCAGGCGGGGCTTGCGCTCGTGCCTGAGGACCGGAAGCACGACGGACTCGTACTGGAGATGGGAGTCCGCGAAAACTTAAGCCTCGCTACGCTGCACCGCGACCAGCAATCGGGTTTTCTCAACAGAACCAAGGAACGCGCGCTTTGCGAGGAGATGATTCCCGCGATGCGGATCAAGACACCCAATACCGAACAACCCGTGCAGTTCCTCTCGGGAGGCAACCAGCAGAAGGTGGTGATTGGCAAATGGCTCGCGACCCGACCGAAAGTGCTGCTCCTTGACGAACCCACGCGCGGTGTGGACATCGGAGCTAAACAGGAAATTTACCGCTTAATGGAGGAACTCGCCTCGCGCGGGGTAGCGGTGCTGTTTGTGTCGAGCGATTTGGAGGAGATTCTCGGCATGTCGGACCGCACGCTCGTTCTGCACGAGGGACGGTTGAGCGGCCAGTTGTCGCGCGCCGAACTCAGCGAGGAAGCGGTGATGCAGTTGGCAACCGGTGCTGGCGGTGGCCCTCCATAAAACTCATGTTGATATGAAAAAAATCCTCGGAATTCTCTGCCTGCTCGTCGCGGTGTGTCTGGTGACGGCTTCGTTGTCAGACAGTTTTTTAAGCGCCTATAATGTCGAGAACGTTCTGCGACGCTCGGCGCTGTTTGGGATTTTGAGCATCGGCGTGGCCTTTGTGATCATTACGGGCGGGATTGATCTTTCGCTGGGATCGGTGGTGTGCCTCGTAGGCTGTGCTCTGCCGTGGCTGCTAACAGTGCACCAATGGCCGCTTTTCGTCGCTCTGCCTACGGTACTCGCGATCGCTCTGGCCATCGGTCTCTTCCACGGACTGCTCATCACCAAACTGCGCATCCAGCCGTTTATCGTGACCTTGTGCGGGCTGCTTTTGTACCGAGGGATCGCGCGCGGGTTCACTGCGGATCAAACGGTCGGGTTTGGGAGTGAGTTCAAGACCCTGCGGCTTCTCGCCACGTGGAAGCTGCCGTTCCTTCCGGGATTCGACCTGCCCGCTCCCCTGTTGTTCCTAGGGGTCGTGGCGGTTGTGGCGGCAATTTTCTTGAACAGGACGATTTTCGGGCGCTATCTGCTGGCGCTTGGACGCAACCCGCAGGCGGCGACGTACAGTGGCATCCCCACCGAACGCATGACGCTGCTAGCCTATGTGGTGAGCTCTGGGTTGGCGGGTGTGGGCGGCGTGCTGTTCGTGCTGGACGTGAATTCGGCGCAACCGGTTGATTTCGGGAATTTTTACGAATTATACGCCATCGCGGCAGCAGTTTTGGGCGGATGCAGCCTGAGGGGGGGAGAGGGGTCGATTGCGGGGGTTCTGGTGGGGGCGACGCTGATGCAGGTCCTTCGAAACATGATCACGCTGGTGACTACGCGCAACAACGTGGAGTTCGCGATCATCGGCGCCGTGATTCTGCTCGGGGTGATCGCCGACGAAATCACCCGCCGGATAGCCGCCCGCCACAAAGCGGCTCAAGCCCTGCAGAACGCGCAGGGGTAGGCCGCATCGGGGTCCAGGGCTAGGGAACAAAAGCCCGTGGAACATTCCATCGCAGCACCCGTCGAACCGACACCGAAACGGTTGGGTGCGGCAAGGAGCCCCGCCCTCAGTCTATGAGACCGAGGCACCGAGGCAAGACACCCCTCGCCTGCCCTTGAAGGCTGGCGCGGTCGCATCAAGAACCCCCGAGCTGCCCTCTTGTGGCGACCGCGTCGAATATTTGCTACTTTGCCAACCGATAAACCGTGCTCCGCTTCTCACCGGTCTTCGAAAACTGGCTTGCATGCTTCTTGAGGTAGCCTTGGACGGACACGTAGGTGTCCCCGAGTTCCTCTGCGATCCGCTTGGCACTGAGTCCTTCGGGATGCTTCTGCAGCAGCGCGCCGATGCTTTCGCTCTTTTGGGAGTCAGTGAGCGAGCGTCTGCGCTGCGGTTTGCCCGCCTTTCCTGCTCCAGAGCGCTCGGCGGCGAAGTCGACCCCCAAAAGCACTGCCAACTCCGCTTCCAAACCCTTGATTTCCTTCAAAAGTTCCCCGTGCCGCTGAAGCTTTTTATCTAACTCAGCTGCCTCCAGTTTTTGGAGAACTTCCTGAGCCTCTTTTCTTCTTTTCTCTGCAAGTTGTTGGTAATTCATAAAAATAACATGCTCAGACGACAGAGTACGGATTAATACCCCACTTGAAAGAAAAATAATGCTGACCTGCTCGGAAAATGAGTGATTTCAGGCCTCAGACTCTCGCCCAATAAACAAAAAACTCAAAACGCATCAGATCGGACATAATGATACTAAGCCTAATTGATACGAAGAAAACCTTTTAAGCCTCTAGCCCAACATTCGCTCTTCGTTTCCCTCACCTGACCTCTGATGGCTGGCATCTTCCGGCTTCGATTCAAAAATATCCGCCACAATAAACAGCGGGCGCTCTTTCGATTGAAAATACGTCCTGCAGACGTATTCCCCCACAATAGATGTAGCGATTAAATTCGCGCTTCCCATCATGAAAGCCAGAGTCATGATCGAGCGCCAACCTGGAGTGTCTTGAACCCCGCCCCCGAGCCACCACGCGATGTAGGAGACGCTCAGGTAAAGGAAGCTCACCACAAAGACAACAATCCCAATCAGCAGGATCATGCGGATCGGAAGCTTTGAAAAGCCAAACAATCCATCCAAAGCGCCCTCAATCCGCTTATTGAGCCGATACCGAGTCTCACCGGCGAAACGCTCGGGTCGACTATAAGGAATACCGACCTGCCGATATCCGACCCAACTTCGGAGCCCGCGAATCATCCGGTCATTCTCCTCCATGGAAGAAATGGCTTTGGCGACTCGTCGGCTCACTAGACCAAAGTCTCCGGCATCCTGCGGCATTGGACGCTCCGCAATTGCATTAAAGATCCTGTAAAATGCTTTAAAGCAGAGACGCATCCACCAGACCTCCTTCCGATTCTGTCTCACCCCGTAAACCACATCATAACCCTCACGGTATTTTTGCAGAAAATCCGCGATCATTTCTGGAGGGTCTTGCAAATCGGCGTCCAAACAAATCAACACCTCGCCGGAAGCATGCTGGTAGCCCGCGGTCAACGCATTCTGATGTCCAAAATTACGCGACAGAGAAATAATCTTAACACGCGTATTCGCCCCCCATTTAACACTTTGAATCACCTTTACTGTCCCATCCGTGCTTCCGTCATTGATGAAAACCACCTCGAACAACTCACCGGAAATTTCACCAATAATTTTCTGAAGGCTTGAACAAAGCGATGGGATATTTTCCTCTTCGTTCAAAACGGGAATGAGCAGAGAAATCAGCATAAATCAGCAATTCAAAAAGACTCGTTGAATCAGTTGCTATCCGCACCAACTAGAGGCCTTCTCTGCGCTTGTAAACCATGATCGGAACCCTCTCTGGGGTGGAATTGATATGTCCAATCAGTTGATAATCCCTCGCAACAATCTCTGAGATTTCTTTCTGCATGGAGTGCCGCGCGGTGATCCCACGCGGGGTCGATGGATCCGGAAACCAAAACTCATCCGGCGCATCCACAAACAAAGCGGGCTTAGATTTTTCAAAATCTCGCAGGAAAAGTTCGAGCATCCGCGTTTTATAAGGCAAAAAAGCCTCGTCTGAAAAAAGAAGCGGAACGGTGTTTGCAAATCGGGTCGCCTGAGGGATCCCGGAAAATACATGGAATTTCGGCGCGTAGCCCCACACCTGCATGCTCTGCCCCGGGGCGATGAGCTTGCGGAGTGCTTCGCCAATGGGCTGTACCCCTGACCCCCAGTCTGCGATGAAGCGCTTTTGCGATTTAAACTCTCGGATCGCAGCCGGCACCTGAACGAGGGTTACCAAGACAACAACGACCCCAGCTAACGTCCTCGATTGGGTCGTGGTAAACCCTCGGATGAAGATCGCAGAAGCAAATCCCGCAATCACACATGGAAGAATCAAAAACTGTGTGTAATGGGGAAATAGGAATCCAGTCCGATAAATGCTGTAAGCAAGGATCCATCCAAATCCAAACACAGAAACAGCCAACGCTTTAGACCGCAAAGATCCGGCCAAAAATTTTGGCGCAGCGTAAAAAAGCAGCGCAATAAAAACTCCGGAAACAACAATGAAGTGCGAGACGAATTCGGGAATGCTTTTTAAAAGCATCATGAAATTTCCGACATTCGGTCCCTCTGTCTGGGAGGTGCTGCTCTTGTAACTGAGAGCCGCGCGGAGGTACAAATCCGTGAATTCGCTCCACGAGCCCGACACTGCCACTGGAGCCAAGATCAGAGCCGGCACGGTGATCCCACCGATCACGAGCCAAACCAAAACCCGCCGCGCTGCCAGCACGCCTCCCGCATTGGCAACTTCCACAGCGGCCGCCACCGCCCACAAATATACGGCAGCAGGCCCAGCTTGGATTTTGCAGAAAGGCAGGGATCCTGTCAGCACCCCGATGAGATACGCATTCAGCGAGGAGCTTTTCCTCGTCTCAACCGCGATCAAAAACACCGCCCAAGCCATGATTGCGCTCGGCAATTGTTCGCTGGAGTAGAAAAGATAATCCAAGTTAAGACTGACCAGCAGCAAGGTTATCGTTGGGAAAGAAAGAAGCAGCGCCATGCGGCGAGTGACCAGTTCACCCAGCGTGGCAGTGATTCCAGCCATCATCGCAAACACGCACAGAAGACTTGTGATTCGGGCCGCAAAATAATTAAACTTCAGGCCGAGGATCGGCGCCCAGCAAACCGCCCAAGTATATAATGGCCCGCCCGAGCCTCCATCGACAGACCGCCACGGAATTGGGTCAAGCTCGTAGCGCAGCGCTTGAGAGAGCACCTGGCTCTCGTCTACGTTAATTTCTCCATCGTAAAGCAGGGGCCGAAGTCGCCACGTCACTAGAGCAACTGCAAAGACGACAAAAAAAACTACCAGATACCTCCACCACTTTTGGGAATTGAATTCAGCCTTGGTGAGGGCCGGGAAAACAGCGCCAACAAAAAGGCCGAGCCACAAAAGCACTCCGACTGTTAATCTGATATCCATTGGTTGATAAACAGAACACGTTTAACTATCTGACAGGTGATCCGCTCGAGTCTGTTTGAAGCAAGCGCTACATAAATGGCCGGGCGTGAATTGCCCATCCAAATCTAAAGGCCAACCGACCCTTCCGCCCACCCAGCAACTCACGGCGTCTAGCTCAGCTAAAAACAGCGGAGGAAACTTGGCAGTCTACCAATTTTGCCCTGACAAATCAGAGTCCGCAATCAAAAGCCCCCACTGGGCCAGCAAATCAGAACGACAGCCAAAAAACACGAACTGGCCCCCAGACAAAGGCCGACAGCGACGGCACGGCCACGGAACCTTTATTCCCTCAGCTCGACACCAGGCTGTCTTTGGGGACTTTACACCCCCTAAACTTCTCCATCCCAGCGAGAAACGAGCGCGCGCTCCAGATACGTCCGGTAGTCGCTCCGAGGCAAAGCCACGATGAGCGCCTCAAACTGCTCACGGGTGATAAATCCCTTAGCATAAGCAATTTCCTCCAAACATGCGATCTTCAGCCCCTGCCGATGTTCAATCGCCGCGATGTAGTTGCTCGCCTCCATCAAGCTGACAGGCGTACCCGTGTCGAGCCAGGCCATCCCGCGGTTCAGCTGGCGCACCTGTAATTTTCCCGCCCGCAAATACGTCAAATTGACATCCGTGATTTCCAGCTCCCCTCGAGCAGACGGCTTCAATTCCCGGCAAATTTCAAGCACCTCATAATCATAAACATACAATCCCGGAACTGCAAAATTACTTCGAGGCTTCGCCGGCTTTTCCTCCAGACTGATCGCGCGGCCTTCCTCATTGAACTCCACCACCCCGTACCTCTCCGGATCACCCACCGGATACGCAAAAACGCACGCACCAGACTCGATCCGCAACGCGTCGCGCAGGAAGTCTAGGTTGCCGTAAAAGATATTGTCCCCAAGGATCAACACTGAATGGTCGGCCCCTTTGAGAAAATCCGCCCCGATTAGGAATGCCTGGGCGATCCCCTCAGGTTTAGGCTGCTCCGCGTAAGAGATCCGCATCCCGATGCGCTGCCCGTCCCCCAAAAGATCGCGGAAGCGCGGAACATCATGCGGGGTGGAAATGATGAGCACATCCTGAATCCCTGCAAGCATGAGGGTGGACAGCGGATGATAGATCATCGGCTTGTCGTAAACAGGCAGCAACTGTTTGCAGACAATTCGCGAGAGCGGGTAAAGGCGGGTACCGGATCCCCCCGCGAGAATAATGGCCTTGTTCATACCCCACAATCGGCTGGGGACCCGACGCGAGGCACGCAAATTTTCAAATGCACTCAAAAATCACCCGCAGCGCCACTCAGGACACACCCATAGGAACCCTGAAGTTGCAGAATCCTAGGCGGCCTCTGCCGAGGGGAAAAATCCAGAATCCACCAGAAATCCCACCCTCTCCGAGCTGATTCTCAATCGCCAACGAAACCTCACCCGGCTCCGAGAGCCTTCTCTCTTGCGGGGCAATCTGAACACGCTAAAGCTATCGGTGTGAAATCCCTGCCCCCGCACCGCCGATGGCTGATACTACCTCTGGGCCTTCTGGGCGGCACCGCCCTCGGGGTGCTTCTTCCGACCAGCAAAGACGCCCCTGCGAGCGAAAGCAAAGCGGTTCACACCTCCCCTGAGGCGCGGGACGTCGATGCCGATTCGCACTCAACCGCTCAGAATCGCTCCGGCAGAGCGACGCGCTCCGGAGAACTGTTTCCCGGATCGCGGAACTACGAGAGCCTCTCAAAGCTCCCGCCCGAAAAACTCGTCGCGATCTTTGAGCGCCTCTCAAACCTCAAGAGTGATTCACGCAAATACTCCCTCGCCTACAGGCTCGCCAGCCAGATGGAGGCGGGCCAGATCGAGGCCGCCCTCGAGGCGGCGCTCAAGGATTTGAGCGACGGCGACTACGTGACCACCCGAGCGATCGCAAGGCGCTGGGCGGAGATCGACCCGAAAGCTGCGGCTGCAAAAGCCATCGAATCCAAGCAAGTGCACTTGATCTGGCCGGTGTTGGAATCCTGGTCCCGGATGGACCCCGAGGCACCCCTTCAATGGGCATTGCGGCAGGATCCGGCCCATCAAGCGGATGCGCTCCGCCCTCTTTTAACCGGCCGCCTGCTGGATGAAACCCAGCTCGAAAAACTGGTTGTTCAAGCCGCGGACTCAAGCAGCGAGGAAATGCGCCATCAAATCTTCCCCTACGCCACCGGCCGACTCGCCGAAGTCAACCCGAGCGGCGCCCTGCACGTTGCCTCGCACATTGATGAAAATGCGACCCGCCAGAAGACTCTGTCGATGGTCATGTCAAAGGTCGCGCAACGTTCTCCGGAGGTTGGCCGGGCTTGGCTTGAAAGCCAACAAAACCTGCCTCCGCAAGAGAGAGCGATTTACTTAAAAATGCTAGGCATGCCGATTCCATCAACGCTGCTGCCGCCCCCGCAGCCACCAGCCCCTCCAAACCAGCTCGAAAATGGCAGCACAAATCCCACTGCCAACCCGCAGGCGAATCGGGCGGTGGCGCCCTGATACGGCTCTGAAACTATTTGCGGCAACTGTTGTATGCCGTCATATTCAAAGTGAAGGCCGCGCAGGAAAAATCCAGCGCGCCCAATCGTCTTTGCCACCCCAATCGTGAAGTCCCCGTATCTCAGCATCATCATCACAACGCATCTCAGGGCATTTTTCCTTCGGCGTTGCCTGAGTTCGCTGAGGGCCAGTACGTTTACAGACTACGAGTTGATTGTAGTATCCGACGTTTTTGATGCGGCCACACTGCAGGTGGCGGGGGAGATGCTCAATGACAACGACACCTTCCTTAAGAGAGTTGGCCGCTCCGGCCCAGCGCTAAGCCGAAACCTGGGGATGCAATCCGCGCGCGGCCAGTATGTTCTCTTCTTGGATGACGATGACGCATTCCTGCCGAATTACCTCGCCGACGCCTACAGCGCCACTCGGCAAGATCCCGGTTGCGTGTTGTACACGAACCCACGGGTTGTCGAAGAGGACCGAACCAAGCCGCAGGATCCGCCGATCAGGATCACGGACCAGTCCATGGCGGAGATCGATTTTCAATCCATTTACGTCAAGAATTTCATCCAGAATCACACCGCGATTTTCCCGCATTCGACTTTGCGCGGAAAACTGCAGGAGCCTTGCCTGTCAAGTTTAGAGGACTGGGATTTTCTGCTAAACGTGGCGAGCGAGGCCGAGTTCAAATACAAGGACCTGCGGGGCCCGGTAACGTTCAAGGATTTTGTGAACCCCGGAACGCGCCGCGGCAACTCAGCCGACGCCCTGGGCATCAGAGGGCTCTCGGACTATATGCACATTTACAAACGCTGGCCCGCACCCAACGAAGCATTACGGCTGGAGCGCCAGCAGTTCCTTACAAATATAGGCTTCACTGCGCCTCTGGAGTGGCTGTAAGAATCCGGTAAAGAATCTAGCGAAAGGCCCGATGGCAAATGACGAACGCGTCGTTGCTCCATCGGGGATCCAGACAAGCCTGTGATGAAAATACCGAAAATCATACACCAAATCTGGATTGGACCGAAAAAATGCCCTCTGAAGCTCATCAACACATGGAGAGAGAGACATTCGCCAGACGATGGCTGGACACATTTTCTTTGGGGTAACGAGGATATTGCGAAATTTAAAATCCAGAATCTCCATCATTTTAATGCAATCGAAGAGTGGGCTGGAAAAGCGGATATCTGGCGGTATGAAATCCTACAGCGGCATGGAGGCTTTTTTGTTGATGCAGACTCGATTTGCATCAGGAAACTAGATGACTTCCTATTTGAAAATGAAACTTTCGCATGCTTCGAAAATGAAATTGCAAGACCAAACCTTATTGCCAACGGGTATATTGGCGCATCAGAAAACAATGCGCTGATCCGAAGACTCGTAAGTAAACTCTCGAGCACTGCTTCAGTGACTTACGCAGATACAAAAAATAGAGCTTGGCAAAATACCGGCCCCCTGTTTTTCACGCAAACTATTATCGAGCAGCAACCGAAAATTACTATTTACCCCTCCCATATTTTTATTCCGGAACACTACTCAGGCCAGAAGTACACGGGCCCAGGACCGGTTTACTGCAGGCAACTCTGGGGTAGCACTATCGAGGAATCTGTGAATCCAAACTTTTATAATTCAATTTGATTTGAGTTTACGACATCCGAACAGTAGTCACCTGTCGCAAGGAGCGCAAAGTGCAGCGTTCAAAAAATGAACCTCGGAAATACCTCGTGCGTCTACGCTTTCCTCGCCCACGATTCCCACACAAATGGATAGTTCCAGGACTCCTGGTGCGTCTTGCCGAGCTCGAGCCGGATTTGATCGCGCAATTTCCAAGAATTCTGAAAAAATTCATGGAACTGGACCTGTATATTTTCAATTTTTGAAATCAGGCCTGACGAAATTAAATCTGACAAAACCGCGAATTCAGCACCTTCAATATTTATTTTCATTAAATTAATCTCCCGCACATCAAGATTAGCGATGACTCTTGAAATATTTTTAACAACGATCTCTTCACAGGTTACTCCGCCACCGGCCTTAGAAATACTTGAAGCATTGTCCTCTTTGGATAACCTAAAAGTCCCTTCTTCATCCGCCAACCCATAGTTAAAACATTTGATTTTTGGATTTGACTTAAATCGCTGTACACATTGATCAAAAAATTGGGGGGAGGGTTCAAACAAAAAAACATAACAGTCGTACCTTCCAGCAATCTCCGCTGTGAAATCACCAAGATACCCTCCCAAGTCAAAAACGAAACTATCAGCGCCCAAAGGGTAATCAAGCCGGAGCGTTTCGTCACCCTTGCTCGAAAACCAGCGGTTGATATTTTCTTGAAACTCACTCTTTTTCCCTTGGACTTCGCGACAAATATTTTCGACCAAAGACGCCAACTCGGGATGCATCCTTAATGAGTGGTTTATTAATTGAAAAATAGTTTGCGTTGATTTATCCATATTTTATCATGCTAGTCTGTATCTAAGTATTTCCTATTTAGAGTTCTCTTAATTTTATTTTGTCGGCGATCTTGTGTGCATTGAGGACTCGAACCCCAGGGGGTCAGCGATGGTGATACTGTGTAGCACGCAATCAGTTATCGAAGCCAATATTTCCATCCGTCTTGCTTTGGCTGTTGTCACGGTGTGTTACACTTTCAAGAATACCATTGCCAGAGGAGCGCGAGAATACCGCGTCCCGATACCAGAGGAAGGCCGAAAACATATTTTCTGGACGATGTATTGAGATAGATCTGAGCGTTGAACCCGATTTGAAGAGGAACGTTTCCTGTCAGCCTGCTTGCCGCTCCCCCAGAGAAAGCTTGCACGCTGGGCACTAAATTCATGAACCACCCGCAAGCCACCACACATCATCAAGAGCCAGACACGTGGGTGTCTCTCTTGATCAGCAGCTACAACACAAACGGGATCTACATCAGGGAGTGCCTGGATTCCATCGGGCGCCAGACAGGAGGCTTAGGCATTGAATTAGTATGGATTAATGATGGATCCGACCAAAATTCCACACTTCTCCTCGAATCCCAACTCCGAGACTTCACCCAATCCGCGCGTTCTACTCGTCTCGTCTACCACCAAAATCCGCTTAACATTGGCTTAGGAGCCACGCTCAATCTTGGAGTATCTTTATGCAATTGTGAGCTAATTCTCCGAATGGACTCAGACGATATTATGGCACCGAATCGCATTCAAATGCAGGTTGAATTCATGCGGAAAAATCCAGACTGTGTCATGTCCGGAACCAATCTTCTCATGTTCCGGACAGCCTTGGCTCCCGATGGTAAGTCCACGCAGCTGGAACTCATACAGCAGACGAATCATCCGCAGGAAATCACCATCGATTGGTTACGCGCGACCCGCTCTGAGTGGTTCATGAACCACCCTACCCTCATCTACCGGAAGTCCGCAGTCCTATCGGTTGGCAACTACAGCCCCGACCTCCGCTATTCCGAGGACTATGATTTGCAATTAAAAGTCCTAAAAAAATATGGCTGTTTACGAAACATGCCGGACGTTTTGCTTTATTACAGAATGCATGAGGGGCAAGTAACTTACGGAGGAAAGTCAAGCACACCTGCCAACAAATTCGCAAGGTATCAAATGCAAGAGACGCTTTTCAGTCCGTAGAAAGCTTCTCGGACGAAATTTCACATTAGGCCCAACTCGCGCAGCCCGCGCGAATTTCTGGGGGGGATAAGTCGCTTAGGCAAGGCTGAAGTCGTTTTGGGGCATTGTTGCTCATTTTTCACCAATCAACCCCCGCAACTCGGTATACATCACATTATCCGGCAGAAAGCCATGTTCACGGCCGCGGTTGAAGTTATCTTGAACAGCGTCTAACTTTTTTTCGTAAAGTGCTGAATTACATTGATCAAGAATTTCTTTGAGATCATCGAGCGTCTCAAAGTGAATGATGCCGCTTGGATTGAAAAAGTCGCCAATGCTCCGGCATCCAAAGTAGACAGGAATCGTGCCGGTCGCGAAACAGTCGCATATTTTTTCTGTAAACCAATAGTCACTCACCTCGTTCTCCACGACTATTTGGAACTGATAATCCTTGAGAGCCTCCAACTTATTCTCAATCGGCTTATAACCTCTTCCAAAAACGTCGATCTGCCCCCGAAACCTCTCGACGATTGCATGCCTCATTCGATGCGCTTCAGTGATTTTTTTTCTGATACAACAATCGATACCTGCCTAGACTTTGGATACACCGAGCGCTCGCGAGGCCGAATCCAACAACCCATGAATGGGTAAAATCTGAAACGTTCCGGATCCATTTCGAGCATTTTACGAGAATACGTAAAAATGAACTCGAATTTCCGCCTGAAATGAGGGTCCTTCGCCATGAGGTAAGGGCGCAAATCAATTGATGGAGGCTCGATAATCAAACCTACTTTCCTCTGCGCTAAGATTTGATCGACCAGTCCAAAACAGCTGCCCGAAACTACCGCCAGATGTGGCGAATCCGAGTCGTCTTGCCGCGTCCATACAAAGTTGTTTGGCTCAATTCTTAAATCCCCACACCCAAGGGAAGTTGCATGAGCAAACTGTGTATCATAAATCCGGATTTTATTTTTGGACGGATAGTTCGGCTCTTGTTTGATCCCAGGCGTAGTGTTCCCCAATCCGGTCGAAGGTACATCAAGCTGATCGTTTCTGGACTCGACAGAGAGCCCGCGAATATCTGAACAGGAAGGCCTCTGAGAACCGATTGCTGGTGAGAAAATAAACCACTTATCCCGAGCCTGAAGGCGTTTCCAAACCTGGTCTGCTGCAAACCTGGCCGCAACGTATTCTCGCAGATTTGGGGCCTTTAGCTCCTCCATCACTGGAATCGAGCTCGCAAAACAGTGAAGCAAAGTTGGCACATACCGTCGATTTACCAGGTACCCAGAAGTCGCCTGCGCCTCAACCACCCTAGCGACAACATCATTGGAAGGAAAAGCAATGACCTTCGTTCCCGCAAGAAGCATGACATCCCAGTCGACCTTTGAGCTGAGAATCTTGCCTAACCGCGAAATGAAATCGTGAAAATGCAGGCAGAAATCAAAGTCATCCTCTAAAACCATACAAAAAGATGACGGGTGTTCCGACAAGAACTGCGAGAGCAACTTCACGTGCGACTTGAGCTGACCCAAAGAACCGAATTCAGGCTCGCAGACAGCAGGCATCCGCTGAATAAATCCCGCAGGCACGCCCGCTCGCGAGTGGTTAATTAGGCATTGATCCCAACGATCCCGCCTAGCATCGAGATTAATACAGAAAGCCTTGAACATATTTTTCCGCCTCACAAATCCAGCAAGGTGCCGTGATGCATCGCGCCTAGAAACTAACCCATCTCTCTGGCAAGACGCTGTGTCCAACGTGCATCCCTTTCTGGAACCAGTTCTTCGGGGCCACAACCTCCTTGGATGACGAACACCCCAACCACGCCCCCCACCAACTAAACGAGCTATTGGCGATAATATTGTGATGACACAACTGCTGCAGTTTCAAATCCGCAAAATTTGCCGATGCATCATTCCAGTCTACAAAAACCTTATTTCCAGGCACTTCAAGATTCTCTTTCGCCCATGCAATATCATCCGAAAAAACAACAAATGTAGGATTCCTGGTTTTACTGAGCATGTACTCGCAGGCCTTGCGGTAGTAATCCGCCCCACAAGTCCCGTGCACAGCATTCGCCGAAGGATTCGAGACATAATCTCCCCTTCTGACGTGCAAAGAGACTGTTTCTGATACGCGCTCTAAAAAATTTACTAGCGTGAGATTCTTAGGGCCCAAGGGAGAAACGACTTTCAGTTCACTAAGAATCTGATTCCTGCAGTCCTTGAAATAGTCCTCGGACTGAAAATATCCCTCAAGGTAGAGAGGGATTGGCAAGCTAAAAACCTGCTTATCAAATGCGAGGGACACTTCCCGATAGTGATAACCACCATTTAATTTTGCTAAAACTTGTTCATCAACTACTTGGGCGGAAATATTAAAATGATGAAGGCTGTAACGGTGTAATAGATATCTCTGAAACCCTGAAACATCCAGAGCCATTTCGCAATTCTTCAGAGTTGCAAGCGCTCTTGCTGTCGCGAACTGAAACAACTGATTGCCTAATCCTCCAATCAACCGAACGACGATCATAATTTAACCCTTGCGAAGACATCCCTCCAAAGTCTGCAGATCTGCTTCTGTCAATTCAGGGTAATTTCCAAAGTAAAATCCATTTTGATCCACGAAATCGGTATCAGGAAGCGTTTCATCGCCTCGGACATACTTTTTATAAAACGGCTGGTTCTGTATGTTACCGGCAATCATTGGTCGGATCTCAACTCCTGCCGCGTGACAGCGTGACGCATACCGCTCCCGAAGCTCGCGTGAGCGACACACCACAGGGTAAGCAAAATTAGATACGAACTCCAAATGACTTGTATCCACCGACTGCAAGTCTTCATTCATGCGGGTGATTTCCGCCAGTCGATGATAATTCGTGCTCCTGGTGGCTATGTTCTGTGCCAAATATTGAATTTGCAGGTTTCCGAGAAACCCCGTGATCTCGGTCGGCCTGAAATTAAAACCCAAATCATAGAAGCAGTACTTAGCCTCCATTTCACTCGCCACAGCGTGCGCAGAGCGCCATTTCACCTGCTGGTCCGTTGTTAGGTTCCGGTCCCATCCATTTGCTCTAGTGATTCGCAACATCTCCGACAAGGGCTCGTCATCGGTGACCACCATTCCCCCCTCGATGGTCGACATATGGTGCGCCACGAAAAAAGAGAAACTCGCCATCTCTCCAAAATTCCCAGTCAGATCTCCATTCACTCTCGTTCCCAGAGACTCGCAATTATCCTCGATCATGATCACCCCGCGCTCGTTGCAAAGCTTTTGGACCGACATTAAATCGCCTGCAAACCCCAATACGTTGGTGACAAAGAATGCTTTCAGTTCGTGAGAGGACAAGGTGGCGCCGAGGTTTTCCGACATTACATTCAAGGTGTTCCGATTAATGTCGACCGCCACCGGTACCAAACCCAACTGAATAATCGGCATGGTATTTGTCGACCATGTCAAAGCTGAAAAGCCCACCTTGTCACCTGTCTTAAGGCGGCCAAGATTTTTTAGCGATTGCAGCATGGCTAAGTTGGCACTACCCCCGCTGTTAAACAAAACAGCATCAGTCCGTTTTTGAAACTCAGCGAACTTCCGCTCAAATGCCCGGCACTCAACATCCATACTAAATTTGCTGGTCCGCATGACGAACTCCGCAAGTGCCGCTTTTGTTTCACCTTCGTTCAGGAAGGCATTTTTCATTAAAGGTATCATACGATTACTTTTTTAAGTTCCGAATACTCAGCAACGGTGCGTCTAATCCCTTCTTCCAATGAAATCTTAGGCCGAATGGCTAACTCGCGCATGCGCGAAACGTCCATGCACTTCCTCGGCATCCCATCCGGCTTGCTCACATCAAACACGACCTCCCCCGAAAATCCAACCGCCTGCGAAATCAGTTGGGCGAGTTCACTGATGCTAACATCCGTCCCGGGGCCGATGTTGATCATTCGAGGAGCATCCGCTCTACCCATAAGCTCAACTGCCAACTCCGCCGCATCGTCGACATGCATGAACTCCCGCCGCGCCTGTCCAGTACCCCA
>JBILKY010000119.1:0-10357 GCA_044376395.1 Chthoniobacteraceae bacterium
ACGAAAAGAAGCTCGGCGAATTGCGGACCACTTTTCAAAAGCTGGGCGATCTTGAGAACTCGGTGGTGATACGCGACGAGGAACGTCGTTTGGTCGGGTCTGATGTCGCCTTGGATGTGCAGAACCTGGTGCAGGAGCCGCGCCTGCTGCGGGATGCTCAGGTGGAGCTCATCGGTAAGCAGAAGGAGATGCTTTCCCAGATCGTCCAAGAATCCCTGCCGAAGCTTCTCGAATTGAAAAAAGCCCTCACCGTGAGCGGCCGGCTGGATGAAGCGCTCGAAGTCCGGCGGAGTATCGCCGACCTCCAGGATATCGTCAGCCCGGCCGAGAAAGTCGAGAACGGTACCGTCGTTTCGGCCGAGGACCTGTTCCAAAACTTCCAGTCGTCCCGCCTCAGGGCGGACAAGATGTACAAGGGACGCAACCTCGTGGTGCGGGGCAAACTCGCCGGGATGCGCCCCGATCCGCGCGACCCAGGCTCCTCCGTTCTCGTGATTTTTGGCGGCGGGGAGGGGATGTTCATCGACTGCGCGTTTTCCGGAGACCAGCGGCTCAACGAAGTTCGGCAGGGCAGCACGGCAAGCTACTCCATCAGCAAGGGAGGGAACGATGCGAACCCTGCCAGACTCACCCGCGGAGCCTTGGTGGAAATCAGCGGCCGCTGTGAGGGTTGGGACTCCGGGGTCCGGTTTGGAAACTGCTCAGTGGCCCGGCGCTGACCCAAGGAGGGTCCATTTGTTAAGTGCGTCTTTGCAGTTGTTGCTTGATGAGATTGGTCTAATCTATATGCCGTCATGAACAAGAAATCTGGTGTCTTCGCCGCCATGTCGCTCGTCGGATTCGGCTTCCTTGGGTGCACCCCCATGGACGAGGATTATGCGCCTCGTCGCCGCCCTGGATTCCGGGCGCCATCCGTGCCCGTTTCGCAGGAACAGCAGTTCCCAGTGGACCCTTTGAACGCGCCTCCCGGATACAGCTCTATTGATGGCGGAGGGCAGACTGGTTATTCCGCGGTGAATCCAAGCTCGCCCACGGAACCGCAGCCAGCCCCCGCTCCCGCCCCGCCACCACCACCTCCGCCACAGCCCCCGGCGCCCAAGGCCGAGGAACCGCAGTACGCGACCAAGATTGCAGGGAAGAATGGTTGGATCCGCAGCCCTTATGACGGAAAAGTCCTCGACGCCACCGGCATCACGCCCGGAACGCCCGTGAAAGATCCCGAAACGGGCCGCATCATGCTGGTCCCCTAATCCGGAGGCTCCCGTTTTTGCTTCACCCCGCATTTAACGCACCAGCGCAGTCAACCGCCGGTTTTGTCTCCGGCCCTGACTGGAGTCGCGGAGGAGCATCCCTGCCAAGTGGGGAGATTGGAGGCGCGGCGGACCAGCGAGTGTGCCGCATATCAATCCCCCCTGCAGGGTGCGCGTGGGCCCGCTGCAGTCGTTGCAGTCGTTACTGCTAAATCCCTGAGGCGATCAGAGGAACTGCCCAATCATGAAACGCATCGCCATACTCGGCCCCGGATTGTTGGGCGGCTCGATTGCCCTCGCGCTGCGCGCCAAGCAGGGCGTGGAGGTGAGGCTCTGGGCGCGGCGCCCAGAGGCTGTGCGCGAAGCGAGAGAAATGGAGGTCGCCGCGCTGGTCTCTGACAATTTGGAGGAGGTCGTGCAGCACGCGGACACGGTTGTTCTCTGCATGCCCATCGGAGCCATGCCCGCGGTGGTCTCGCAGATGCTGCCATTTTTGGAACCAGACGCGCTCGTCACCGATGTCGGCAGCGTCAAGCTCGCCGTTGAACACGCGCTTTCACCACTTCTCGAAAACCGAGCTCTTTTCGTGGGAAGTCATCCGATGGCGGGCTCCGAGAAAGCGGGGTTGATCCACGCACGGGCGGATTTGTTCAATGCCGCCACCTGCATCGTGACGCCGCGGGAAGACGCCACCCACCCCGAGGCGGTTGCGAGGGCGACCGAGTTCTGGGAGTCGCTTGGCGGACGCGTGCGTCTTTTGTCCCCTCGTCAGCATGACGCCGTTTGTGCGCTCATCAGCCACGTGCCGCACCTCGCCGCGGCGGCGCTGGTCAACGCGGTGAACGCGCAACTGCCGCTCGCTTTCCATTTTTTCGGTCCGGGCTTTCGCGACACCACGCGCGTCGCGGGCGGACTCCCGCAAATGTGGACGGAAATCCTCATCGAAAACCGCGCTGAAGTCCTGAACGGACTCCGCGCACTCTCCGCGCAGTTGGAGAACGCCGCGCGGATCCTCGAAGGGACCGCGCCTGCGGATTCACAAGCGTTCGTGCCGGGTTCGTCAGGGCACGACGAACTAAACACTTTTCTCAGTGCGGCGAAATCTTACCGCGATAACCTGCGCGGTGGATAACCACCCGTTTCAAGATAACCACCTTTTTAAGAATGGACTGGAAAATAAACAAAGCCCTGCCGTTGAACTGCGAGTTGGAGGTGCCCGGAGATAAAAGCATCTCGCATCGCTCCGTGATGCTCTCCGCCTTGAGCCGCGGCTCGTGCGTCATCCGGGGATTTCTTCCCGGCGAGGACTGTCTTTCCACCATGGAAGCGATGCGCACGCTCGGCATCGAGCTCGAGCAACCCAACGCGACAACCCTTATCATTTACGGCACCGGCGGCGAATTCAAAAAACCTGACAAGGACATCGACTGCGGTAACTCTGGAACAACCATGCGGCTGCTGAGCGGATTGCTTGCGGGGCAACCCTTCGAGTCGTGCCTCTTTGGCGATGCGTCCCTCTCCAAGCGCCCGATGAAGCGCGTAATCGATCCGCTCTCGAAAATGGGCGCACGCATCTCCGCCGACAATCCCCCGGACCGGCCGCCCCTGAGGGTGCACGGCGGCCCGCTAAAGGCCATCGATTATGTGTCGCCAGTGGCGAGCGCCCAGGTGAAGAGCGCCGTGCTTTTGGCCGGTCTTTTCGCCGAGGGAACAACCTCCGTCACAGAACCCACCCTCAGCCGCGACCACACGGAGCGCATGCTGGAATATTTCGGCGTACGCGTGGAACGCAATGGACTGAAGGTGTCCGTCAAAGGCGGTTCCCGCCCGGAACCCCGCAACTTCAGGGTGCCGGGCGATGTCTCAAGCGCGGCGTTCTGGCTCGTTGCCGCAGCTGCAGCACCCGGTGCGCATCTGCGGGTGAACCATGTTGGAATGAATCGTAGCCGCACGGGCATTTTAGCGGTGCTCACGCGCATGGGTGCGCGGGTGCGCGAGTTCGAGTTTGAAAACGAGGGCGAGCCGATCGGCACCATCGACATCGAAGGCGCTCCGCTTAAAGCCACGCGCATTGAGGGGAAGGAAATTCCGAATGTCATCGACGAACTCCCGATCCTCGCCGTTGCCGCAGCGCTCGCCAACGGGGTCACGGTGATCGCCGATGCCGCGGAATTGCGCGTGAAAGAAACGGACCGCCTGGCCGCGATCGCACATCATCTGCGCGCAATGGGCGTGCCAGTTGTTGAACATCCCGACGGTCTCGAAATCACCGGAGGCGCAATGCTCAAAGGCGCAAAGCTCGACAGCCTCGGTGACCATCGCATTGCCATGGCCTTCGCGATCGCCGGCCTTTTTGCCGAGGGCGAAACCGTCATCACCGGCACGGATTGCGTCAGCACGTCGTATCCCGGTTTTTATGAAACGCTGCAACGCGTCACCGCTGAGCGGGCGCCCGGCGAGCATCTGGTTTTGAAGCTGGATGAGGCAAGCGCCGAGACCATAGAGTAGCGGCTTTTTAACGATGAGCGATTCATTCACGGTCATAGCGATCGACGGGCCGGCGGCCTCTGGGAAAAGCAGCGTGGCGAAGGCGCTCGCGCGGAGACTGGGGTTTGTTTACGTCAACACGGGCGAGATGTACCGGGCGGTGACCTGGCAGGTGCTGCAGTCCGGCGTCGATCCGAAACTCATGGACGCGGTCCGCGACTGCGCGGCGTCCATGGACATTCAATGCGGCGTCGAAGAGCGGCACTCGACGATTTCCGTCAACGGTGCCAACCCCGGCGACGCGCTCGTTGGCGAGGCGGTGAATGCCGCCGTGTCGTTCATCGCGAAGGTCCCCGAGGTGCGCCAGCGCTTGGTGGATCTGCAACGAGAATACGCCTCGCGCTGTGATTCCGTCATGGAGGGCCGGGACATCGGATCGATTGTCTTTCCGGACACACCCTACAAGTTTTACATCGACGCATCCGAGGAAGTCCGCGCAGCACGGAGGGCGAAGCAGGGGTTGAAGGATTCCATCGGCCAGCGCGACAAGCAGGACAGCACGCGGCGGAACTCTCCACTGGTGATCGCCGAGGACGCGCACGTGATCGATAGTTCCCATCTCACCATTGACGGTGTCACCGGGGAGATCATCGGACGCCTCAAAATGAAGGGGTACCTGCAGTCGGATTTTTAGCGCCCGCAACCGGAAGGATGGCACTGCGTTCCAATGGGTCTGGCTTATCAAGTCTGCTATTTTCTAAGCCGCGCCGTCGCGAACACCTGCTTTGACTTCCGGGTGGTCGGCCGCGAAAAAATCCCGTCTTCGGGCGGCCTTTTGCTCGCGATGAATCACCAGAGTTTTCTGGACCCGCCGCTCGCCGGCATCGCATGTGATCGCGAGATTTTCTATCTCGCCCGCAAGTCGCTGCTCGAATGGCCGGTGCTCGGAGGGTTGTTCCCGAAGCTCAACGTCATTCCCTACGATCAAACGGGGGCGGATATGAGCGCCATCAAAGCCGTCATCCGCGTGGTGAAAGATGACAAGGCCACGGTCATTTTCCCGGAAGGCACTCGTTCGCGAGACGGGCGCCTTCAGCCCGCCCAGGCGGGGTTGGGAATGATCGTCGCGAAGACATTGGTGCCGGTCGTGCCGATGCGTATTTTCGGTGCGTTTGAAGCGTTTCCCCGCGGCACATCCCGCGTGCGCTTCAACCGGATCACCATCGTTGTGGGTGATGTTTTGCAGTTCAACGCGGCCGATTTCTCAGGAGACTCAAAAGCCGCCTACAAGCGCGTAAGCGACGAGGTGATGGGAAAAATATCCGCACTGGAATGTCCCGCTTAACCGGCGCGCTCTTGTCCGTCTGGGGAACGAGCGAACGTCACGTCTGATCTCGGATCCTGTGGGTTCAGGCCAGATAGCCCACTCGTGAGCAGGCAGGAAACGCGTTTTTCGCGTCCAATTACCCTTCTGCATTTTAAGGTTGAGGGTTCCAGGGGATTGCCTCATGCTCGAAACTGTAGGCAAGGAAGGGTGGCTGAGTCCGGTTTAAGGCACTCGACTCGAAATCGAGCGTGGGGTTAAACTCACCGCGGGTTCGAATCCCGCCCCTTCCGCCATCTACGCGGACCTGAGTTTTCATGTGGGCCGCGCGGTGGAGCTCCATGGTTACTGAGGTGAAAATTCGCCCTCCGGATTTTTCGGGCTTTGCAGTCAGGACTTGTTTGGCTCAGGGTAGGCCATGGCAGTCAAGTCCACCTCTGGTCCGTCTCCCGACGCTCTCTTCTACAAGCCTGCGGACGCGTTCTTCACCCAAACCGCGGGCCTGGCCCTCACGTACGACGATATTTCGCTCGCGACGCTTTATTCCGATGTCCTCCCGCGTGACGCCCAACTCGAAACACGCCTCGCCGACGGTCTCCAGTTGCGCATCCCCATCGTCTCTGCAGACATGGACACCGTCACCGAAGCCGAGATGGCGATCGCACTCGCCCGCTGCGGCGGTATGGGCCTCATCCATTGCAACATGTCCGAGCGCGACCAACTCTCCGAGGTGAGCCGCGTTAAAAACAACGTCCACGGATTGATCGGCGACCCGATCAAAGCTTCTCCCAACCAGAGCATCGGCGAGCTCCTCGAGTACCTGGAGGACAAGGAGTACACGTTCCGCACTTTCCCGGTCGTGGACCAAGGCGGGCTTCTGCTGGGACTGCTGCCGGGCCAGGTCGTCCGCCAGCGGCATGCGGCGAAAAAAGTCTCCGACGTGATGATCCCCAGAGATCAGGCGCCTTGCATTTTTGAAAGCGAGCTCGGAAGTGATCCCATCGATAGTGCTGACCGTTTTTTCAACGAGCACATCGGCATTCACAAGCTGCTCGTCGTGGATTCAAGCAACCGGTTGAAGGGCCTCTTCACACTCTCCGATATCGAGCGCATCCGACAGGAACACAATTCGCAGATGAAGCCCGCGCGCGACTCGCGGTTCCGTCTGTTGTGCGGCGCGAGCGTCTCCGCCACGCGCACCGTGAACGGCGAGCTGGATCGGGACCGCATTCTCGCGCATGTGTCGGGGTTGGTGGAACGCGGGGTCGATACTGTTGCGATCTCCACCGCCCATGGGCACTCCAAGGGGGTCGGCGATGTGGTGCGTCTTATCCGCGGCGAGTTTCGGAATCTTCCGCTCATCGCGGGCAATGTGACGAGTGCTGCAGGCGTCGAATATCTCGCCGAATGCGGCGCCAATGTGGTGAAGGTCGGGCAGGGGCCGGGCTCGATTTGTACAACCCGCGTGGTTGCCGGGGTCGGTATCCCGCAGCTCACAGCGCTGTACGTTGCGCGCCAGGCAGCGGATCGCTGCGGGGTCACGCTTCTCGCCGACGGCGGCATCGCAAAGTCCGGCGACTCGGTGAAGGCGCTCACGCTGGCGGATGCCGTTGTTTGCGGCGGCATGCTCGCGGGCTGTCCCGAGGCGCCGGGAAGTGTCATGGAAATCAACGGCAAGCTTTATAAGCAGTACCGCGGCATGGGTTCGCTTGCGGCAATGTCCGCCGGAAGTGCCGCGCGTTACGGTCATATTTCGAAGGATTCCTCGCGCAAGCTCGCTGCCGAAGGCGTCGAAGCGCTCAAGGAATTGTCGCCGAAAGTCGATCAAGTCGTGCTGCAAATGTCCGGTGGAATCCAAAGCGGCATGGGGTATCTCGGGGCGCGCACGCTTCGCGAGTTGCGGCAGAAGGCGCTCTACGTGCAGGTGACCGCCGCCGGTTTGCGTGAGAGCGCTCCGCATGATGTGATCGAGGTCAAGGGCGGCTCGTAGGAGGCGTTCTACCGCAATCAGCGTAACGGCGGCCAACGGCGCGCTCACTGCCGTGAAGCCGCCTCCAAGCGGTGTCGTGGTTCCGTCTGATGCAGAAGCATGCAGAAGCATGCAGAAGCATGCAGAAGCTGCTGGCGCGGGCGCGGGCGCGCGCTTTATGTCGCTTTTTATCCCGCGCTTGAATTCTCACAGCCCGGAAAGGATCCTGTCCGGATGAAGGTTCCACGCTTGGTTCAAGCCCTGGTCTCGCTATGGCTCGTTTGCGTTGTTTCGCCGCGCGGTTGGGCGGAGCCCGACGCCTCGCTGCACCTGTATCTGCTCGTTGGTCAATCCAACATGGCGGGACGCGGAACGCTCGACCAGGAAAGCAAAAAGACGGATCCGCGCATTTTCATGCTCACAAAAGGGCTGCAGTGGCAGCCTGCGGCCGATCCGCTGCATTTTGACAAGCCCATCGCAGGCGTCGGACCCGGCTTGGCTTTCGCAAAACACATTGCCGAAAAAACGCCCGGGATCCGCATCGGACTGATTCCATGCGCCGTGGGCGGGACTTCGATCAAGCTTTGGGTGCCCGAGGGTTTTGACAAGTTCAGCAAGACGCGTCCGTATGCGGACATGCTGGAGCGTGTGAAAGTAGCGCAAAGGGAGGGCGTGTTGAAGGGGATCATCTGGCATCAAGGCGAGGCGGACCGGAATGCCGCCGATGCGTATGCCGGACTTTTGTCCGAGTTGATCGAGAGAATGCGGAAGGATTGCGGTGCGGATGTGCCCTTCGTTGCGGGCGAGATTTCAAGCTTTCAGTCCCAAACCGAGGATTCGACAATGAAACTCAACGCGGCGATCCACTCTCTTGAGGGCAAAGTAAAGCAATACGCATGGGTGGGATCAGAGGGGCTGAATCACAAGGGGGACCAGGTGCATTACGACTCGGCGTCTGCCCGGATGCTGGGGGTGAGGTTTGCCGATAAGATGTTGAGCCTTCAAAAATAATCGACTGGAAGAGCCTTCTGTCTTTCCTGCATGGACGCTTTTTGGGCCCAGGTGCCCCTCGTCTGGTTCCAGGGCGAGACTTGCGCGTAAAATTTACGGCACGTAACATGCTTTTCGGGAGTTAAAGTTGACACACTTTTCGACGGGTGTTTTGATTGCGTCTGAGTCTTTTGCGGAAATCACACCCCATGAAACGTCATTCCTTTTTCACGCATCTTTTCTGCCTGTCCGCGTTCTTCCTTGCGGCAAACGCATTGAACGCACTCACGATCCCCGCCAGCGAGGACAGTTACACCGCACCGGGCAACAAGCTGAGCATCGCAACGAACAAGGCGAACAGCCTCGTCGTCGATACGAACCGGAAGGCGTATCTGTATTTTGATTTGAGCGAGGTTCCCCAGGATGCAGTGGTGCGTTGGGCGAAGCTCAGGTTGTTTTTTCCCACGGTTAAAACCGGGGGAGCCGGGCTGAGTGTGCACCCAGTCACCGGGATATGGAACGAGTCTTATTGGAGTTCAGATGTTCCCAGCATCAGCGGGAGTATCGGCACGATTGCACCGGATAAAATCGCAGCACGGCGCTTTGTCACGGTCGATGTGACAGGCACGGTGCAGCAGTGGATCAATGGGGGCGCGCTGAACGAGGGGTTTGCGGTGCAGTCGATTGTTAAGGCGGGAAATCCCATTGCATCCGTTGTCCTCGCCTCCAAGGAGGGCCCCGTATTTGGGTTGCCAGCGGAGCTGGATATTGAGTTTTCAGGACAAGGATCCTCGGGAATCGACAGCAAGAGTGTTTTGAGCGGGACAAGCGCCCCCTCGGACAGCATTGGGAACGCTGGAGACTTTTACATTCACACAACTTTCTCCCTTCTGTACGGCCCGAAGACGGCTTCGGGTTGGGGATCCGGAGTTTCTCTGGTGGGGCCCAGGGGAGAGCCGGGAGCGACGGGCCCACAGGGGATACAAGGCGTGGCAGGATCTGCGGGCCCTGCAGGACCTGCAGGACCTGCGGGCCCGAAGGGCGACGTGGGTGCCGCAGGGGTTCAAGGGTCGCAAGGGGCGCCGGGTGTCGATGGAAAAACCATTCTCAACGGCACGGTCGCGCCAACGGATTCGATCGGGAGCAACGGGGATTTTTACATCAACACAAGCATCTCCGTTTTGTACGGCCCAAAGACAAATGGAGGATGGGGCTCCGGGACCTCGCTCGTGGGCCCGCAGGGGCCTTCGGGAACCGGTGGCGGCGGGCAGATGGCTTTTGAGCAACTGCCGACGTCTGTGCGCTCGTATTTTTCCCCAGCCATCACCGTCCAACCAGCCGCTTCTGCTGTCACGGATAGCCTGCGTGTGGAAGCGGAGGGGTTAGGCACGCTGAGTTATCAGTGGATGCGCAATGGTGTCGCAATCGCCGGAGGAAGCAGCGCGCAGCTGCCACAAGTAGGTCTGCAGAGCGGCACGTACACGGTGGTGGTGAGTAACGCATTCGCGAGCGTTACCAGCGCGGGTGTCCAGTATCCGGTGGGCACTCTTGCGCTCGTCACTGGCGGCACGCTGCCTGCGTCTTCTCCGCTAGGCGCAGTTCTCGTGGACACGTTTTACATGGGGAAGACCGAAGTGACGTGGGGTGAGTGGAAGAGTGTGCGCACATGGGCTGTGGCGAATGGATACCCGGATCTTGATGGTGTGGGCGAAGGAGCGGGGGAGAATTTTCCGGTAAGAAGTATCAGTTGGTACGACGTGGTGAAGTGGTGCAATGCGCGGAGTGAAAAGGAAGGAAAGACACCTGTGTACAAGAGTGGCGCAGCCGTTTACCGCACTGGGGTTGTATCCGAACCAGTGGTGGTTTCATGGGCTAATGGGTATCGGTTGCCGAGTGACAGCGAGTGGGAGTTTGCGGCCAGAGGCGGGACACAGAGCCAAGGGTATCAGTACAGTGGGAGTAATACCATGGACGCCGTTGGCTGGTACTTGAGCAATTCCGGCGGGCACCCGCACGAAGTTGGGAATAGGCAGGCGAATGAGTTGGGGATATTCGATATGAGCGGGAATGTGTTGGAATGGTGCGGGAGCTGGAGTCCCGGAGAGGTAGGCTTGAACCGAGTGATTCGAGGTGGCGCTTGGAACCTTGCCGCAGACGGGTGCTCGGTTGCCTGGAGAGGCCATTTCATTCCGGAGGACCGAAACTTTGGTTACATTGGCTTCCGCGTGGCCATGAGTTCAGGCTCTGAAGGGGTTCTTGTCACTGGCGGCACGCTGCCTGCGTCTTCTCCGCTAGGCGCACTGCCTGTGGACACGTTCTACATAGGAAGTACCGAAG
>JBILKY010000379.1:0-3277 GCA_044376395.1 Chthoniobacteraceae bacterium
GCCAAACCAACGATCATGGCCCTTTTTCAGACAAGCTCCCGAAACACGCGTCGGGTTTTAGCGCGCCCCGCGACGATACCGCGCGCGCGAGCTGCGGAAACGGGGCAAAAGCGAATTCCTATCATTAGGGGCGAAGTGGCTAGGGTCACAGTTGAAACCGAAGTTTACTCTGATTGCAGCGGGCAATCCGGCCAGTGCTTCGAGTGCGCGAATCGGGCTTCGATGACTGAGACTATTCAAAGTCACTGAAATGAGAGCGCCATTTTCTGAATCCACTCCCAACTTCAATGCTTTCTCTGAATCGATCGCAGCCATGCGCTCGCAAATGATGGTAAAGGCATCCGGATCCCTGTTGCGCTCATCCCGTTCAGGAACGTGCAGACAACTCAGAAGCTCGGCCGCCTGTTCGAAACTCAGGTTGCGGACGGCTTTCGCAAGTAAAAGCAGGTCGCTCTGTGAATAAAATTGTTCGATACGCTTACCCAAACGGGTAACGACTTCCTTCTGCTTTGTAGCGGAAAGGTGTTCGAAATCTGCTATTTCGGAGACGCCGGGTAAACGGACCTGTCCGCCGTCATGAGATGGTGAGTTGTCTTTTGACTGAAGTGCAGCTTCCCCTCCGTTTTTCTGAGGCGACTCCCTGTGCATGGTTTTGCCTGTGGTAAATCCGACGAAAATGCCGAGAAAAAGCGAAGTGAACAGAACAAGAGCGGATTTCATAGGGAGGTAGATAAACGGGTGAGACTTACGCGCCTGCGCCAATACAATCCGAGGATCGCATTTGTTTTGTGGATTCACAAGCGGCGTGGGAGTCACGTTAATTGGTAAGAAATCGCTTTTGGCCCCGTTTTCGGATCTCTCGCGCGCGGTGTCGTCGCGGGGCGCGCTTAATCCCCACTCCGAGTCTCTGCGACGCAGCGTAGTGGAAGTTTGGATGCAGCGCCTCCGAGGGGGGGCGGGGGCGCGTAGCCCCGGTGATCTTGATTTGTGGGGAATCAACGGAGTTTGAGGCTGGAGTTTCCGCTAAAGTAGTGGCGAAATAGGGGTATGACACCCGATGTCTCATCCCTGCCCTGCGTGACCGCTCCGTCCGGTTCGCTCACTGCCCCCACTTCCTTCGGCCCAGCAATCCCGCCCAGGCCACCAAAGGGTACCCGCTGGGGCGGTCGGGCGAAGGGCACGCCGAATAAAGTGAACCAGTCCATCCGGGAGGCGATCCAGATGGCGTTTGAGCAGGCTGGGGGCGTGGAGTACCTGGTGCGGTTGGCGCAGGAGGACCCCAAGACGTTCGTGCCGCTGTTGATCAAGACAATGCCGCCGGAGTCGAGGGTGCCGCAGGAGAACGGCCTGAACATCCACATTGACCTGACGTAGGGGGGACGCGTCTGACAGGCCCCACCCTCAGGAATGACGCGCCCGGCCTTTAGGCCTCTATTCTTGTGAAGTTTCTGAAGTTTTGGTAGGTTCTCCCCCATGATTGCCATCTCAGACATCAAGCAAATGAGTGTGAGTGAGCGGCTGCAAACCATTGAAATCCTCTGGGATTCATTGCGCTCAGATGACTCTGTTGATTCTTGTGCGTGGCATGGCGATATTCTTCGTGCAAGAAGAGCCAAGGTTGAGGCTGGAGAAGGTGTCTTTTTAAGTATCTCCGAACTGCGAACCCGGCTTCAGCAGTCGGCTCCATGAAGCCCGTTTTCGTCCTATCGGATGCAGCGGAGGACCTAGAGCTTGGAAAAGCCTTCTACGAGTCTCAGGAAATCGGGGTCGGGTACTACTTTGTAGACTCGCTCCTTTCGGATATTGAAAGCCTACGGTTGTTTCATGGCATTCACAAAGTGGATTTCGGATTTTACAGGATGCTGTCAAATCGGTTCCCCTTCGGAATTTATTACGATTTAACCGAAACAGCAGTAGAGGTGTATGCGGTATTGGATCTACGCAAGGATCCGTTCTGGATTCGTGCTGAACTCCTGACCCGCTAACCTCCGAGGATGCACGGCTTCGGAAACCGTCGAGTCAGAGATACCTCTGTCGCGAGTGCCAGGGTAATACGGGCCTTCTGTTCCATGTTGTGCAGGCATGGCGGGGGCGCGCTCGGAATCTGGTCCGTATGAAGGCCGCTGCGCAGCCGCTTCAGAGAGACATGTAGCCCGCCTTTTGGGACGCAATTGGACACCCAGAACGGAGGAGGATTTCGGTGGATCTATTCACACTTTTATTCACACCTGCAGAGTAATTACGAACCCTAACCTATGCCATGCAGGCACTTAAATACTTTAGCGCGCCCCGCGACGATACCGCGCGCGCGAGCTGCGGAAACGGGGCAAAAGCGAATTCCTATCATTTCCTTGGCCGCGACGAACCGCACCCCATAATCGTCTTCCAATGCCCGCACCTGACGCCAGACAGAGGGGGTGGCCATGCCGAGCGCCCGTGCGGCGGCGGCAAAACTGACGTGCCGGGAGATCTCGAATAGCGCCCGTATCTGACGGAAGCGCACTTCCTTGAAATACCGGCGCTCCTCTGCGCGGACGGGCCGCGGCTTCGCATTCATTACTCCCTTAGCAATGATCTTTAGGAAAATAGTCCGAATATGCAATGCTTATTGATTGAGGGAGTCCGGCAGAACATTAGCATCCAAACCCATGCGGTCCCGAGTGCCCCCCCTCTTCGCCCTGCTGCTCGCCCCGCTTGCAACACACGCCCATCCCCACGCCGCGCAGCAGGACATGCTGGCCAGCATTGTCAGCGAGTCCCAATCGAACGGCGGCGGTCCCTACAATGTGCTCAAGTGCCTCGCGGTGAGCTTGGCCGCGTCATCGCTCGCAGACCCCACGCCATCCGCAGCCATCCTGCCAGTCCACGAATGCCTTGGACTCTCTGAGCGATTTGGCTTCGGCCCCTTTGGCCAAGCTGCCTGAAGCTTTTCCACACCCCACACTCCACACCCTATGAGCACCAAAAAATACAACGTCGGCATCATCGGTTACGGCTGGGCGGCCACCGCCCACATCGACGCCATCAATGCCAGCAAGCAGGCGCAAGTCACCGCCATCTACTCCTCGCGTCCGCTGGACAGTGCGGAACTCAGCGCGAAGCATGGCGGCAGCATCAAGGCTTATCAAAGTGTCGAAGCACTGCTGGCGGACCCGGACATCCACATTGTGGACATCACCAGTTACCCCAGCCAGCACAGTGCGCAGGCCATCGCGGCGGCACAGGCCGGGAAGCACATCATTCTCGAAAAACCGATGGCCAACTCGCTGGAAGAGGT
>JBILKY010000380.1:0-3270 GCA_044376395.1 Chthoniobacteraceae bacterium
ACAAGGCTTGGCACTTTTGTGGAACGCCCATAGGACTGCGCGAGCAACTGGTCGAAACTCGTGCCGGAACGGATTTCGCCCCCAGCCGCAATCGGCGCACCGGAAAGCATGTTGCCGGTCTGCGAGCTGTGGATGTTTCCCTTCCGCGCCTCCTCGTGGTAAAGCCCGCGGACGAAGAGCATTTTTTCACGGAACGGCGCGAGCGGCTGCAGCACGCGTCCGAGCTCCATTCCCTTGCCCTCGCCCTTGGCCCACCATTCTTTCGAGTGAAAGCCGTTTCCAGAAAACAACACGGCGAGGCGCACGGGAGCCTGGCTGGCAGGTTTGTTCGCCGAGGGCGAATCGCCCCATACGTTTACGGATTCCATCCAAGGCAAAGCCATGAGGACGCCGGCTCCGCGCAGGAAAGCGCGACGGTCTAATCGATGTGTTTTCATAGGTAGGAGGGTTCTATGCGGATTCACTTCACTGTTTGGAGGATTGAGCGACGCCTTGCTGCGGCAAGTTTCGCCACGCGATTCGAAAAAGCGTTAAGGCGGTAAAAAGCGGGGATCGATTTCATGTGGTCGCGCTGAGGGTTCAATTGCTCGCAACGTAGTCGCGTCCACGCACCTGCTGGAACTGGCTGCTGCACACGATCAGCTCGATCGCGCCGCCCACACTCGGATCGCCGCCGTTGAGACGAGCGACCATCGCGTCCACGAGGGGCTTGTCCGAGAGCTGCAGGCTGCGCCCAAGCGCGTATCCGAGCAGCTTCCGGCAGAACTGCCGGAGAAACTCGTCCCGCTTCTGATTTAAAATATAGTTCCGCAACCCCGGCAGCCCGTCGAGGGCGTCGCCATTCGCAAGCCGCGTTCTCGCGTCAATCGGAAGCCCGGCCGCGTCCTTCAAGCGCGAGCGCCCAATCGCATCGAATCCTTCGAGCGCGAATCCAAACGGATCAATCCGCCGGTGACAATTCGCACACACCTCATCGCTGCTGTGCTTCTCGATTAACTGTCGTTCGGTCAAACCCTGCGGCGCCTCTTCGGGAAGCACCGGAACGCCCTTGGGAGGGCGGGGCAGCTTTTCCCCGAGCACCACTTCGTTCAGCCAGTTTCCGCGCAGGATCGGACTCGTGCGCGAAGCGCCGCTCTGTTTCGCGAGGGTACTTGCAAACCCGAGAATTCCGCCGCGCCCCTTCGCCTGCATACCCTCGGTGCGCCGCCATTCGTCGCTCGAAGCGTTCCCCGGAAGTTCCAAGCCGTAGTGCGCGGCAAGATCCGCATTCACAAACGTGTGGTCTGCGGTGATGAGCGAAAGCACGGATCGGTTCTCCTGAAACAACTCCATGAAAAAACGCACGGACTCCTCCTGCATCGCGCCGCGCACAGAAGCGAAGCTCGGGAAATGGCGCTCGCTCTTTTCATCAAGTGTTTCGAGGTCGCGCACCTGCAGCCATTGGCAGCCGAACTCGGTCGCCAAGCGGCGGACGCGCGGATCCTTGAGCATCCGCCGCAACTGAGCGACCAGCACTTCCGGTTTGCCGAGAGAGCCATCGCGCGCAACGGCCGCCAGCGCTTCATCCGACGGGGCGGACCAGAGGAAATAACTCAAACGCGTGGCTAGTTCCCAGCCGTTGACCTGCGCGGCCACCGGCCCCGAAGGCGGCCGCTCACCACGATATAGGAACGCGGGTGCGACAAGGACGCGGGCGAGCAGTTTTCGGACGGCCTCCGGATGCGGCAGTTCCTCCGCGCGGAGCCTTTGATACAACCCGCGAAACTGCTGCTGCTCCGCATCTGAAAGCGGACGCCTCCACGCGCGTGCGGCAAATTTTAGCACGGCATCCACATGCACCGGCTCTGCCGCGACCAATGTCTTTTTGAACTGCTCGGCTCCGCGCATGATGGGCTCGCGCAGCGGTTCGAGGCGCTTGTCGCCATTCGGCTTGTCTGGTCCGTCCTGCGTCGAAAACTGCCAGATCTGCTCAAACGCATCGACGAGCGTCAGCGCGTCTTCGCTGACGAAATGCAACTCGGCCCAAAGACGCTCGAGTTCGGCTTTCTCAGCATCTTCCAGCATCAACCGGGAAAGGGGTTCGTCTTCGCGGTGGAAAAGCGTGAGCGTCACGACTTCATCCACAGGCACGATTTTGTTGTAGCAAAGTGCCATCGGAAACAGGTCCCGGAATTCGCGAAACGCGGTTTCGAATCTCGCACGCGCACCTGAGCCGTCTTGCACCAGCACGGGTGCGCTAAAGGACACACTCGTCTGGCTGGCGGTCCATGCGCCGCCCTTCGCAGCAGCCTGTGTCGTATCGGTGGCCTGCAGCCCCGCCTGCGGCTCCGGCTTCGAAGTAGTCATCCGTATTTGGACGCTGGCATCGGCGCCACTCGACGGATGCAGGCGCGCAGACGCCACCAGTTCCGCGCCGTCCACAAGGGCAGCGGGAAGCCGCACTTCGATGAGCGACGGCGCCTTTACGCAGATTTGGTTGGGCTCCGTTTTGGCACCGCCGGGGTGCACGCCGAACAGCGAAGCCGCAAGTCCGTAAGGTGACTCCAGCGGTTCGACGCCAAGCCGCGGCGCACGCAGCGCTGAGCCGAGCAGGGGACCTCCCGGTGCCATGATCTGCGCGCGCAGCAAGTCATCCGGCGACCCTTTTGCAGCCGTTTGGACATCGTTGCGCAGCAGGTCCTGAATCTGCACTGCGATCCGCTGCCGTTCGGCCGCGTCCTTGGCCGCACGCCAGCGCGCCAAGAGCGAGTCTTTTGGGATGCCCACAACATCGACGGTCTCCGCTGGTTCGCTGAAGAAGCTCCAGACGTCCTTGTTTCCATGCGCGTCGGTGTGCGGGTTGCCTGCGAGAATGTCTGGCGACAGCTCCTTCGCCAGATTCCACTCATGCGTCCCGTCATTGAGCACCAGTTCAACCGCCGTAAGATCGCACGCATGGTCGCCGTTGCCTGGGGAAACCATGACCGCGATGATGTCGCCGGGCTCTACGCGGATGTCCCAGTGCGTTCCGAGATCACTGACGCGGTCCGCCTTAGTGGTGCCGGAGGCGAGCGTGTGGCGTGCATTCCCGTGCCTCTGCTGGAGAGACCATGTCACCCCATTTCCGCAAGCCGTGTGCACGTCCTGGACGCTGCCTGTAATCCGCAGTTTCCCAGCGACCGGGCTCCTCCAGCCCGTGCCCACCGAGAGTTTCGGCGAAGGATGCATCGCAACGCTGTGCGGTTTCATCGTGCCAGGCACCTTCACCGTCTGGTCCGAGGAGTTGGCCGT
>JBILKY010000381.1:0-3264 GCA_044376395.1 Chthoniobacteraceae bacterium
GAACTCTTGAGCGGATTTGAGGTTGGTGTTAGCCACAAGGTTCACTGTGATTAGCGTTCCTTTGGTGCTTCCTAGAGCTGAGAGATAGTTGTTAGTGGCGAGCGCGTTTGAGACATCTGCAGGGCTGATTTGAAGCGCGGCCATCCGGTCTGGTTTGAGCCAAATCCGCATCGCGAACGTGCGCGCCCCGAGAATGTCTGCCTTCTGCACGCCGTTGATCGCTGTGAGCCTGGGCTGCACAGCCCGGGTGATGTAGTCCGTAATCTGGTTGGACTCGATTTCGTCTGAGTAAAACGAAATGTACATCAGCGCAAACTGGCTGTCGGATGTCGTCAGCTCAATCGAAGGCGATTCTGCTTCGGGGGGCAGCTCGTTCTTGATCTGGGCAATTTTGGCTTGCGCCTGCGTCAACGCTGCGTTGGTGTCGAAGTTCAGCTTTAGATGCGCAGTAATGATACTCAAGGACTGCGCACTTTGACTTTCAATGTAGTCGATCCCATCGGTGCTTGCGATGGCCCGCTCCAGAGGCGTGGTCACAAAACCGCGCACAAGGTCCGGGCTTGCCCCAGTGTAGCGGGTTTTGACGTTAATGACCGCGATGTCGCTTCTCGGGTACTGCCGGACGTTTAAGCTGAAGTACGCCTGCACGCCTGCGAGCAAAAGCAGCAGACTTAAGACGGTTGCGAATACGGGCCGTCGAATGAATGTGTCGGTAAAATTCACAGAGGTTGAAAGGGCGGCAGGAGCAAATCAGTGGACTGCAAGAACTCGGCCTCGATTGCCCAGGCTAATTGTTGGGCGGCCTTGGAGTGGCTGAATTTGGGGGCTGCACGCTGTTGTTGATGAAAACCGCCCCACCTGGACGTAGCTTGAAAGCCCCTGCTGTAACGATTTCATCTCCCGGCTTGAGGCCTCCTAGTACCCTGATCTGATCTCCGCGTGCTGCGCCGAGTTTCACGAATTGTTGTTCAACGGTTCTAGGTGCATCTCCAGCTCCGGCAACAGGAGTTTTTACCACGAAGATTGAATCGCCGTAAGGCGCGTAGTTGATGGCAGACGCAGGCACGACAAGAACGTCCTCCTCTAGTGGCAGGGGGATTTCAACGTTCACAAACATCCCCGAGCGCAGGCGTTGGTCTGCGTTGGGAATGGAGCCCTCTACTGTTACCGAACGTGAAGCTTCATCCACCCGCGAGTCGAGTGCGGTGATTGCGCCATCCCGATATTCCTCCTTGTCCGAGTCGCTTCCAATTGAGATTTTCAAAGGGCTTCCCACTTTCGCGCGATCGATCTGCTGTTGAGGAAGGGAGAAGGTGACAAGAATTGGATTGGTGGAGTGCATGGTCACGACTGGCGTGCCCGGGTTGAGGTACTGGCCCAGGTTCACTTGCCGGATTCCGAGCACTCCGTCGAAGGGGGCGGTGATGCGTTTTCTGGCGAGCATTGCTACAGCAAGTTCCCGCGCGGCGGTGGCCTGGCGCAGTTCGTTCTCAGCAATGTCAACTTCTGAGGATGATAAGGCGCTTTTCGCCTGCAGTTCGCGCTTACGACGGATCTCGAGCTTTGCGAGTTCGCAGCGCGCTTCTGCAGCCGCTACCTGTGCAGTCTCCTGATCAGCGTTGAGCTGCACCAGCAAATCACCCTTTTTGACCGTGCGCCCCGATTCAAACGCGATTTCTGATACGATCCCTGCGAGGTCGCCGGAGACTGCAACGCCTTGCACGGACTTCAGGGAACCCACAACGCGGAGAACGGGCGTCCATTGCTGTGGCTCAACCACGAGGGTAGTCACCGCAGATGGTGGCGGGGCAAAGGATTTACCCATGGCGATGGCAGCTTGAATCTGGCGGTATTTAAAAAAAGCGATGCCTGCGACGGCGGCGGCGGCGCAGAGCAACATGATGAGCATTCGTTTCCACATAAAGGTACCCCCTCGCGGGTGGGAGGCCTGGAATGCTATGCCGTTTTTCGGTTCGAACACTATTATTTGCCCGATTTCTTTGGCGCGTGATTGGGAGGCGTTCGAGATTCAGCTGAGCTGGCCATAGTACTCATCAATCCTGAAAATCTTATGCGTACACCGGTGGTACGCCCGATTTTTCAGTGCTTTGCGGCCGATACGCGTGCTGAAATGTGTAGCCTGGTGCGTCAGTTTTTAATGCTTGAGGGTGTGCGGGCGTGATGAATGATACAGCCGTTCAAAAGGCCGGCGAAATTATGTCGGCGGTTATGGATATTGTCCCGATCCAGATTTATGGAGTGAGCACTGACCTGCCCTTGCCGGCTCCGGTGAGCGTGCGCGATCCTGCAATTGAGGCTTTTGTCCAATCACTGTGTGATCCCCTTACGGGCATTGGTCTGCGGCCATCGCAGGTTCAACTCATCAATAGAGACTGGTTGTATCAGTACGAGCTCACTGCTTCGTTCTTTGAAGGAAACGGCACTTTGGTCAGAACTGCCGAGAGGTTGAGGTTCTCAGTGCGGAACGCGCGTAATTGGGCGGACTGGCAATTGGTGCACCAAACCATGCTGCGGGTGCACAACCTGTTGGCACTCGATCCGAACTCCGTTTCGAATCTCACGATGCAGGCACAGTTGCAGTTTCCTTCGATTGCTGAACGTGAACGATTTTTGAGGAGCCTTGCGCCCGGGCGATCTACATCGATAGTGCGGCCTTGTGGCTTGGGGTACTTACGAATCCCTGACTGGGAGTTCGAGGTGCGTGTCCAGATCGAGGACAGCAACGTGGTTTCGAACGGGGTTTATATCGGCGTGGATACGCAGTACAAAAACAACCAGGACTGGGAGAGTTTTGTGGGATCGATGCCTACGATGTTCGCTGCCGCGGCGAACGCGTATGGAATCGGGTTTGAGCCGTTCGCTGGAAGCCCTGACGGCAGGCCCACGTAAACGAGAGCATGACGCGGCGGGGGCTCCGCCGCGGTTTAGGCGGTGTGTCGCGGCTCAGTTTACGTACGCAGCCTCATTCGAAAACAGCAACGCCTGAACTAACGCTTCCCAAGGCGAGAATGCGACACGCTGGACCAACTCTCCCTCGTTGACGAGAGCGGCGCTCGCGGTTTTAGCGTTCTGGGCGCTCTGTAGTTTCTTCTCGGCCATTTTTGAGGCGTCTTTGTTCATCTGCGCGGCATCTGCCTTGATGGCTGCCTGCATTTTATTCTCCAGCACGAGGAAATCGATCGCGCGCTTGCGTTCCGCCGGAGTGGGCAACCGCTGGAGCACGAGTCGGTACACTGCCGAGAT
>JBILKY010000382.1:0-3260 GCA_044376395.1 Chthoniobacteraceae bacterium
GGAAGAAAAGACGGCGAGCGTGAACGGGAGAATGTGGAGTTTCATTGGGTCGAGTTAGACTTGGCTTCCCTCGATGACTTACTCGGATTCAAAACCTTAGAGTCATCATTATGAAAAGTTGCGTAGCCCAAACTGGACAGCACCCATTGGGGGCTTCCGCTGGCGCATGGGCGGCCCGGCAAGAGGCCATCACGGATAAAATGTGCTGTTCGTTCTTCCACGGGAGGTCAGAACCAGCTCAACATCTGCTTGTTCTCATCCCGCTCCCCTCCCATGTCAAATCCGCGAATTCCCGTCGCCTCCCTCATGCTATGCCTCGCAGTCGCAGCTCCCGCGGCCCCCTCGGACTGGCCGCAATGGCGGGGCCCTGCGCGCAACGGGGTCCTTGCAACCGGGCCGTCACTTGCGGATGCGTGGGCCGCGGATGGCCCCCGAACCCTCTGGGAAAGCGAACCCATTCCGAGCGACGACGACGGCGGCCACGGCAGCGCGGTTTTCTCACAGGGGCGCGTGTACCTCTCGGTTGTGTGGCATAGAGATGAGCCAAGCGAAACTCGAACGATCACCGAGCTCATCATGCGAGTCCGCTTGAACCACCAAAACCCCAGCGCACTCGGAAAGGAGCTTATCGATAAAGTGGAGGCGACCCGCGAGTCTCTGTCACCCTCTTTAAGAGGCGCGAAGCTCGACGAATTTGTTGAGAAGTTTTTGCAGGAAAATCTCGATCGCAAAAAACGTGAACTGCTTGGCGGATGGGTGAGCGGACGCTTTAAGAAGGGCAAATTAGCCATCCCACTGGGTGATTACGAGAAGCTAAAATCGCGCATTGAAAAGCCGTTTGCATCTCAGACCGAGTTTGAATCTTGGGTGAATGCACAGGGGTTCGCCGACCACGTGAAACAAGCTGTACTCGACGCCGTGCCCGCCTCGAAGCGTGTCGCGGAGGACACCATCATTTGCCTGGAGGCACAATCCGGTAAAACGCTTTGGATGACACGCGCTCCCGGCGAACCGAAGGGGCGCAACTGCTCGAGCACTCCATGCGTCTCAGGAGGCTTTGTGTTCGCCTTAGGAAGCACTCACCTGTATGCGGTGAACGCCGAGACGGGAAAACTACAGTGGTCGCAGCCGCTCGGAACCAAGGCGCCCGGTTCCTCGCCGCTGGTGCTCGATGGAATCGTGTATGTGCAGGCAGGCAAACTTGCAGCCTACGATGGAGGAACGGGCAAACAGCTCTGGGAACAGCCGGCTGTCACTGGGAGCAACGCATCCCCCGCCGTCTGGCAAAACGGCCCCTCGAAACTCATTGTGTGCAACAGTCGAAATGAACTCATCGGATTGGATCCAACAACCGGCGCAGTGGCGTGGACCATCGCCGCAGGCGGTGACTCCACACCTGCCATCGAAGGCGACCTCGCCGCCGTACTCTCCTCGAAGGATAGCCTCGGATTCGCATGCTATAAAATCTCCGCTCAAGGCGCGCAGCAGCTCTGGAACCACCCAACCGACGCTCGACGCTCGCAATCGAGTCCCGTGATTTATCAGGGGCACGCATATCTTTTTGAAGACGGAGAACATCGCTGCGTGAATCTCGCCTCGGGGAAGGTTTCCTGGAGCCAGAAAATCCCCTCCTCGATCACCTCCCCTCTGGTTGCCGACGGAAAAATCTTTGTCGTCATGAACAACGGAAACACCCTTTCGATGCTGAAAGCCACCCCGGAAGACCGCATCGAGCTTGGCAAGGCAACTATCCGATCCCTCTGGGTTCCATCCCCGAGCATCGCAGATGGAAAACTCTTTGTTCGACATCGTCAGGGGTTGCGCTGCTACGATCTCACCAAGACAAACTAATCACACAGCTTAAGCATCTGCATCGAAAGCCTTCAAATGAGGATTCGGTGCGGCGCATGATTCAGTTGGTCCGCCATTTCAAATTGAAACGAGCAGCATTCTTACAATGATCATCCAACCCAAAATCCGTGGATTTATTTGCGTCACCGCCCATCCGGTGGGTTGCTCCGCACACGTGCAGCAGCAGATTGACTATGTAAGAAGCAAAGGCAGCTTGAGCGACATGCCGAAACGCGTTCTGGTGATCGGCTCCTCCACAGGTTACGGCCTTGCTTCCCGCATTGTCCCAGCCTTCGCGGGCGGCGCTGCCACCATCGGCGTTTTCTTCGAACGGCCCTCGGAAAACGGCAAGCCGGCGAGCGCCGGTTGGTACAACAGTTGCGCTTTTGAAAACGCAGCAAAGACGGCTGGACTCTATGCAAAGAGCATCAACGGAGACGCATTCTCCGATGAGATCAAAGCAAAGACTGTGGAGCTGATTAAAAAGGACCTCGGAACAGTCGATTTAATCATCTACAGTCTCGCTTCGCCGCGGCGCACGCATCCGAGGACTGGCGAGACCTACAAATCGGTGCTCAAACCGCTAGGAAACGCATTCACAGCAAAAACCGTCGATACCGACAAGGGGCTCGTGACGGACATCACAATCGAGCCCGCAAGCGAACAGGAAATCACTGACACCGTGCAAGTCATGGGCGGAGAGGACTGGGAAATGTGGATTGACGCTCTGGAAAAAGGCGGCGCGCTCTCGAAAGGCGCGAAAACCGTGGCGTATTCCTACATCGGCCCCGACCTGACATGGGCCATCTACCGGAACGGCACCATCGGCCGCGCCAAAGAGGACTTGGAGGCCACTGCGCAGAGAATCCACCAAAAGCTTTCCGCCGCCGGCGGATGCGCCTATGTGTCTGTTAATAAAGCGCTTGTAACGCAGGCCAGCAGCGCGATCCCAGTGGTGCCGCTTTACATATCGCTACTTTACAAAGTAATGAAGCAGAAGGGCATGCACGAGGGTTGCATCGAGCAAATTCAGCGGTTGTTCGCCGAGCGTCTCTGCAACGGCGCTTCAGTCCAACTGGACGATTCAGGCCGCATCCGCATCGATGACGTGGAGATGCTCCCCGACATCCAAGCCGCCGTCGCCGGACTCTGGCCCTCCGTGACAACCGAAAACCTTGCCCAAATATCTGATATTCAGGGGTACAGGGAGGAGTTCCTGCGTCTCTTCGGCTTCGGTCTTCCCGGCGTTGACTACGACTCGGATGTCACGCCCGAGATGGCGCTCCCGTCCGCCTGAGGACCCCGGACCGCCGTACGCTTCGAGTAAGAAGCTCGTTACTCAAACAGCGTTGCATAAGCGGAGCTGTGCCCAGCCCATGTTCGCACGGAACAGCCCGGGCAGGCTACTG
>JBILKY010000383.1:0-3250 GCA_044376395.1 Chthoniobacteraceae bacterium
TGAGCATTGTGGAGGGCCACGAGACGACACGCCTGCTGCCGCAGGATTTGAAAAGTCTCGGCTACGCGATTGCGCTCTATCCGCTTTCGGCGCTCTTTGCGGCTACCCGCGCGATGAGCGAGGTTTTGCAGAGCCTGCAGGGCAATGGCACCACGCTCGTAGAGGCGGGCCGCATGGCAACTTACGCTGAATTTTCGGAGCTGGTGCGCCTCGATCATTTCCGCTCGCTTGATGACCGGTTCGGCGTCGCCGATTCTGCCAAAATCCATACAACCCCAATCAAAGCTCCATGAAAGCTGTCGTTAAAACCCGCCCGGAACCAGGCAACGTTGAATACATTGAGATGCCCGAGCCGCAGGCCGCCTCAGGGCATGTGGTCATCGAGATTCGCAATGCAGGCGTGTGCGGCACGGATATCCATATTTTTAAAAGCGAGTATGTCATCAAGCCGCCTGTGATCCTTGGCCATGAGGTGTGCGGGACCATCGTGGAGACCGGCGCCGGAGTCACGCGCTGGAAAGTGGGCGACCGCGTGACGGTGAATCCTTCCGCGGGCCAACTCTGCGGAAAATGCCGCTATTGCCAGGTCGGTGCGCCTTTCATGTGCATTGACCGCGCGGCGGTGGGTAGCGGCATGCATGGGGGGTTCGCGAAGTATCTCAGTGTGCGCCAGGAGATCGTGCTGCCGCTGCCGGAGAGCCTCGATTTTGAAACGGGCGCGCTGTGCGAACCTTTTGCCTGCGCGGTGCAGGCCGTGTTGGAGTTGACGATCATCCGTCCGGGGGAGGTGGTTGCAGTATCAGGCCCGGGCCCCATCGGCCTGATGTGTGCGATGCTTGCGAAGGCTTACGGAGCACGGGTGGTGCTGCTCGGCACGGCGAAGGACGCGTCGCGCATGGAGCTCAGCAAAACGCTTGGTACCGACGTCACGGTGAATGTGGAGGAGGGTCACGCGCTCGAGACGGTGAAGGACTTGACGCACGGATACGGCGCGGATGTGGTTCTGGAGTGCGCGGGCGCACCCGCCTCCGCAGCGATGTGTCTGGACCTTGTGCGCAAGATGGGCCGCTACACGCAGGTGGGTCTTTTCGGTGCACCTTTTGAGTTCGATTTAAACAAGGTCATCCTCAAACAACTGCACTTTCAGGGCTCCATTTGCCACTCCTGGCAGACTTGGGACACCACGCTGCGCCTGCTCGGAGACGGCGTCTTTGACCTGCGGCCGCTCATTTCGAATCGTCTGCCGCTCATTTGTTGGGAAGAGGCTTTCCAAGGCGTCATCAACAAAACCGAAACCAAAGTCCTGCTGCAACCTGAGTGAACCCAATGCCGTCTGATGACAAATCTTCGACGCCGCTAAAGTCGGCGCGTCTTCGCCGGGTGCAGATCACCTCGCTGGTGCTGCTCGTGCTCATTGGCGCAATCAACTACATAGATCGCGCCACGCTCGCGATTGCCAATCCGCTCATCCGCGAGGAACTCGGTCTCTCCGTGGCCGACATGGGCCTGCTGCTGTCCGCCTTCCTTGGGGCGTATGCGCTGGCGCAGCTGCCCGCGGGTTTGCTCGTGGATCGGTTTGGTCCGCGTCTGGTGCTTGCCCTCAGCCTGGCGATCTGGTCGCTGGCGCAGATGGTGGGTGGGTTCGTGCGGGGGTTTGGGCAATTCTTCGGCACGCGTGCGGCGCTCGGCATCGGCGAGGCGCCGCAGTTCCCCGCGAACGTGCGGGTGGTGTGCGACTGGTTTGGCAAAGGCGAGCGCGGCTTCGCCACCGGCGTGTGGAACTCCTCTTCCACGCTGGGCACGGCCATCTCCGCGCCACTGCTGACCTTTCTGATGCTGAGCTTTGGCTGGCGGACCATGTTCATCATCATGGGCGTGGTTGGACTCGTGGTCGCTGCGACGTTTTACGCCGTGTATCGCAATCCCGCGCAGTCCGACCTCACGGAGGACGAGAAGCGTTACCTCGCAGATGGCGAGACGCCAACGCTGCGCAAGCCCATCACCTTGCCCGAATGGGCGCATCTCTTCCGATTCCGCACAACTTGGGGCATGATCTTCGGGTTCTCCGGCACGGTGTATCTGCTGTGGATTTACAACGCGTGGTTGCCGAGTTACCTGCAAATGGAGCGCCATTTTACCATCGCGAAGACGGGTTGGGTGGCCGCGATCCCTTTTGTTTTTGGCATCTTCGGCAGCCTGAGCGGAGGCCACATCTGCGACTACCTGGTGAGACGCGGTGTGTCGCCGATGTTGAGTCGCAAAGGGCCGATGGTCATCGCGCTGCTTGGCGGTTCGGTCTTCACCGCGCTAGCCGCGATCACCCGGGGCAATGTGCTGGCGATCACTTTTATCGCCGTTGCCATGTTTCTGCTTTATATCGCCAGCAGCGCCGCATGGGCCATGGCCCCTGTCGCAGCACCGGGTAACAGCACGGCCTCGCTCGGTGCGGTACAAAATTTCGGTGGCTACTGCGGCGGCACGCTCGCCCCTGCGCTCACGGGGTTCATCGTCCAGAAGACCACCAGCTTCGCGCCCGCCCTGCACACCGGCGCAGCCATCGGTATTGTCGCCGCGTTGCTCTACGTGGTGCTCGTTCGCGACCCGATCACGCCACGCGCACCGGCTGCAGCCCCGGCCTTGATTTGACCCATGACCACAGCTTCACAGCCCGTTATCGGCATCGATCTCGGTGGCACCCACATCAAAGCAGCCCTCTTGGAGCGTGATACTGGCGCTCTGATTCAGACGCGCACGTCACCGACTTGTGATGGCGAATGGAGCGGCTCGGAGCCTTTGTTCGCTCACCGCGTCCGCGATCTGGTGCATGGCCTGGAGGCGACCGCGGGCTGCGGACTCTTGTCCGTTGGCCTGTGTGCGCCCGGACTTGCACACGCTAGCGGCCGGTATATCGACTGGATGCCCGGGCGCATGCATGGTCTCGAAAAGTTCGACTGGTCCGCTTTTTTGGCACGTGAAGTCCGCGTGATGAACGACGCCCATGCCGCTTTGCTCGGTGAAGTGTGGGTTGGCAGCGGTCGGGGTTGTCAGGATGTCATCATGCTGACTCTCGGAACCGCGGTCGGTGGAGCGATCCTCAGCGCTGGCAAACTCATCCGCGGCCACATCGGGCGGGGTGGCCATCTGGGCCATACTTCGATCGATGCCGATGGCGCGCAAGATGCCTTTCAGATGCCGGGAAGTCTTGATTCCTTTCTTGGAAATCGAACTCTGCTTCAGCGCACTGAAGGAC
>JBILKY010000384.1:0-3247 GCA_044376395.1 Chthoniobacteraceae bacterium
ACGCGACTGAGACGGAGCTCGGCGGCGACTTGATGAAGTCACCAAAAGATGCGGTTTCGTTGGTCTGGGTGCTTACCTTCTCGGAAACCAACTGAGGCAGCGAGCCCAAGTCCAAGATGCTCACCCCTTCCAATCGGCGCAGAGACGCTGCGGGAATCACGCGATTGTCCCCGGTGGGACGCTTTTCACCCGTCTTGCCTTTGAAAGTCATCACCCAAACCTCATCCTGTCCACTGGGCGTCGAAGGCGTCCCACTGGACTTTTTGTTCATCAAACCCACCCAGAGGTAGGTGTTCTGAACGACCGCCTCCATGCGGGCATTTTCAAAAACCGCAGTCAACGCACCGATCGCCTGATCCGTCTTCTTGCCCTTCAAAATCCCGGACATCGTTGGAGCCGCAAAACTCATCAACAGCATCATGATGCTGATCACGACCATCAACTCCACCAGCGTGAACGCCGCAGCGCGCACTCCCCCGCGCCCCGCCAGACGCCCCGCCACATCGGAAGCCTCCCGGTCGGAGCCCGCGCACTTGGGGGCACCTGCATATGAAAATCCAGCTGAGTTCATGGGGAAGTGAGCCTGGACTCTACTCGGGGATTCAAACGGTTGCAAACCCCTGCTTGCACGGATCCCAGAAAACGCGCCCCATCCGAAAACACGCGCACACAGCTTAAAACACTTCCGCGCAGCTTAATAGAGCTTCCGCATGTTGCTGGGCAGGATGTTCAGCTCCGCCCGGTACTTCGCAACAGTACGCCGTGCAATCGGGATGCCGCGCTGCGCAAGCTTCTCCACAATCTCCTTGTCGCTCATCGGCGCGCGATGATTTTCGTCCTTAACTAACTCGGCGATCTCGCCCTTCACACTCGTGTTCGAAAGCGAGTCTCCGTCCGCAATCTGATAGCCTGGAGTGAAAAAATACTTCATGTCGAACACTCCGTGCGGCGTCGCCATGTACTTTCCCGAAATCGCCCGGCTCACAGTCGTTTCATGCACTCCCACCGCGTCCGCTACCATCACCATCGTCATTGGCCGAAGCGCGCTAGGCCCCACCTCCATAAACTCCCTCTGCCGGGCGACAATCTCGTTCGCAATGTTCGCAATCGTCTGCTGCCGCTGATGAATGCTTTTAATTAAAAACTTCCCACTACGGATCTTGTCCCTGATGTAGTCCTTCACCTCGTTGCCGCTCCCATCCTGCGACATCAGATCCTTGTACACATTGGAAATCCTCAGGTGCGGGATTTGATCCCCATTGAGTGCGACCTGCCATTCGCCGCCGATCTTCTCCACGGCCACATCGGGCAGCACGTAGTTGTTCGGGTCGGGTGTAAAAATCTGCCCGGGCTTCGGGTCGAGCGTCGCGATGAAATTCGCCGCCCGCTGCACGTGCTCCACCGTCGAGGAAAGGCGCCGCGCAATCTCCGGAAACCTGCGCTTGCCAAGGTCGTCCAAAAACCGATCCACAATCCTCCACTCCAGCGAATTATCCTTGCCGAGCCGCTTGAGCTGGATCAGCAGGCAATCCCGCAAATCCCGCGCGCCAACCCCAATCGGATGAAACGTCTGGATTTTCTCCAGCGTTTCCTGAACCACCGACTCGGAACACCCACTGGTTTCCGCGATCTCCTCAAACGACGCCTGAAAAAAACCGGCGTCGTCTATGTTCCCGATGATCAACTCCGCAACGCGCGCCTCATCCCCCTCAATGTCGTTGGCGGCCACCTGCTCCAAAAGATGCTGCTGCAGGGTCTCCTCCCGCACAAGTGAATCAAAGAAAAACTGCCTGCGCTCGTCGTCCTCGTTCGAGCGCCCTGCGTAGCTGGTGCTTTGCGCCATGTAATCCCGCCACTCCTCGTCCAGCTTTGCCAACCGCTCAAACTCCTCCTTGAACTCGTCGTGCTCCTTCTGGCGGTCCTCGATAGTGGGCTCCGTCGACTCCTCCTCCAGGGTGGGGTTAGTCTGAATCTCCTGCTGGATGATGTTCCTCAACTCCAGCACGGGTGCCTGAAGAATCATCAGACTCTGCTGCAGTTGCGGCGCAAGAACCTGCTGCTGCGACAGACTCTGCGTTTGATTGAGGCCAGCCATGGCCTGCTATGGTATCCAACACCCCGCACCTTACAAGCAAAACTCAGGCCACGGGCCTGTAAAATCTTTTGCCCGTCCCCATTTATTTTTTCTGCACATGCCATCCGCCGGATCCGCAAGGGTGGAGCTGATGTGCGCCTCCCCGCCGCTTGCCACACGTTCGTTCAGACAGCCTGGGGGCTCAGCCTTGCCTTTTTCACCATAAAGCCGTATTTATGGCCATGCATGAAGACGACGATTGATTTGCCCGATTCCCTTCTGGAACGCACGAAGATCGCGGCTGCCCGTCGCCGTACTTCCATCAAGAGTCTGCTAATCGAAGGGCTTGAGGCTGTTCTCCGAGAGGATGTACCCGCCCCCCCTCCTCCAGATGCACTGGCACGCCTACGCCTCGGCTACCATCTTGGAGGCCAGCCCCTAACGCGCGACCAAGCCCATGCCGACTGAACGATTCCTTGATACCAACATCCTACTCTACGGGTACGATTTGGACGCTCCTGCAAAGCGTGTGGTGGCTCAGTCTCTTATCGAACAAGCTTGGACACAACCCGGCCACACTGCCATCAGCGTGCAGGTGCTGCAGGAGTTTTACGTGAATTTTATCCGGCACGGGCATCGCCCTGCTGAGGCTTCAGCGCTTATCGGCGACTTTTCGCTTTGGCCAGTCATTGACAACTCCCTCGCCCTTTTTCGTCTGGGAATCTCCCTGCAATCCCGTTGGCAGCTCTCGCTCTGGGATGCCATGATCGTCGCGGCCGCTCAGAGCAGCGGTGCCCGCGAACTCTACTCGGAAGATCTAACCCACGGGCAAGACTACGGGGGTGTCCGTGTCGTGAATCCCTTCTTGGGAAAGAATGCCGGATAAACGACGGCACTGGCGGGAAACAGCCCGTGTACAGATCGCTCTTTTGCAACTCCATCCACCCCAAGCTTTAGGCTCTTAAAAGCACGCTCTTCAGCGCTGCCCGCGGACTGCGAAAACAGGATGAAAAGCGCATTCGCTTAGCTATCCGCCGACCCCTCGGCCACCCTCCCTTTTGCCCCTAAGTTATCGGGCCGCGGCGACTTAACTTCGACGCAACCCCGCCCAGCCCATCCGATCCGATGAGACACCACCCCCGATTCGCCGCAACGGCGCTCGCCTGCGCATTC
>JBILKY010000385.1:0-3244 GCA_044376395.1 Chthoniobacteraceae bacterium
CGGGCTGCAGACGGAGGACGGTGCGTAGTAGTCGGTGAACCGGGCGCCCTCGGCGGCGAGCCGGTCGATGTTCGGTGTCTGGATCTTCTCGAAGCCCGGGCGGTTGTCCGGCGTCCAGTAGCACCCGACGTCGTCGTAGCCTAGGTCATCGGTGAGGATGACGAGAATGTTCGGTTTGGGCGCGGGCTTCGGCTCATCGGCACCGTTCACTGTGGCAAGCGGCGCCAGCAGCAGGGTCGTGAGGAGTGTGAATTTGTATTTCATGATTATTTCTCTTTTATGGACCGTTAGTAAGATAGCGGGCACTCACGTAATAGGCGCCGCAGATCTCCTTGCCCTGATCGTCGAGGAAGGTACCGCGGAGCATGGTCTGCCCCTGCTTGAGGGAGACCTTGCACACGGCAACCGTATCGTTGTGGGGCCAAAAGGGCCAAAAGTGTCTGTCCCCTGCGTCTTGCTAAAAGTGTCTGTCCCCTGCGTCTCCTCACCATCCACCAGAGGGGTTTTAGTCGGTCAGGCCAAGGTAATGTCGATACCATCGTTTTTCCTCATCATTGAGCAGGTGATCGGGATCGCCTGGCGGGGCAAGTCGGCTGGTCCAGTCGGAAAGTTTCGCAGCCAAGTCGCGCGCGATCTCAGGATGCCCGATGATGAGATTGTGTTTTTCATGCTCATCGCTGGTCACATCGAAGAGGTAATTCGCTTCGTTGCCGGCGCGGATATATTTCCATTTCCCGTTGCGCACGGCTGCCTGGTCCCAGAATCGCCAATAGAGCGCGGCGTGCGGCGGTTGGGAGACTTCGCCGGTCAGGTGCGGGATGAGGTTAACCCCATCCAACCGTTCATCGGCTGGCAAACCCGCCAGCGCCACGGCGGTGGCGGCGATATCGAGAGTGCTGACCGGCTGATCGTAAATTTTACCGGCCGGCAACCTTCCAGGCCAGCACATGATGAATGGCACGCGGATGCCACCTTCTGTCAGCATCCCTTTCTCGCCGATCCACGGATCGTTCAGTGAACCATCCCAATCAGCGCTAGACTTGTTCACCGGTAGTAAATCCGCCTTGGGCTTCCCACGAGCAGCCGCGAGCGGCGCACCGTTGTCAGACGTGAAAAAGAGGAGCGTATTGTTATCGATATTATATTGTTTGAGCGCGTCAGTAATTTGACCGACACCGTCATCAATCGCGGAAAGCATTGCTAGGGCGTGGCGGCGGCGTTCGGGCATCTCTCCGGGGAATCGGGAGAGATATTTCTCGGGGGCCTCCAGCGGCACATGCGGACCGTAATACGCCAGATAGAGGAAGAATGGCTGGTCGTGGTGGCGCTTGAGGAATGCGAGCGCGGCGGCAGTTTGCGTTTCCAGCCGATACCCGGACTGTTTAACGATTGTGCCTTTCGGATCGAGCGTGTTGCCGTCGCAATCGAACGTGGCGAGGTAGCTGTGCTCCTCGCCCTGAAAGCATTCATCAAAACCCTGCGCCAGAGCGGAATACATTTTATAATATTGTCCGGGAATCTCCACTCGGCCGTTTTTGATGGGCGTGAGTCCGGGCAGATTTTTGCGCGCCCACTTGACAGAGAATGCGTTGGGTTCGAGATGCCATTTACCAACCTGCCCACTGACATAACCCGCTTTTTTCAGTCGTTCTGGAATCGTCTGCTCCTCCAGCGGCATCGGATCATCGGCGATGTTGTCGAGACCGAACTTCTGTTGATAGCGACCAGTGATCAAACCGGCCCGCGAGGGGCTGCACTGCGGTGCGGTGACGTAACCGGCCGTCAGGCGCACGCCCTGCCCGGCGAGGAAATCAAGGTTTGGCGTTTTGATGTCGGGAACCTGGTGTTGGCAAGACAAGTCGGCATAGCCTTGATCATCCGTCAAAATGACGATGATGTTGGGTTTTCCTGCAGGCCTCGTTGCATCAGCAGCGTGCAGCACTGCCAAGGGCGTCAGCAGCAGGATCGTGAGGAGTGTGAAATTGTATTTCATGATTACTTTCCTTTTATGGAATTTGATCAAGCCGGCGGACGCTGACGTAATAGGCGCCGCAGATTTCCTTGCCCTGATCGTCGAGGAAGGTGCCGCGGAGCATGGTCTGCCCCTGCTTGAGGGAGACGTTGAACACGGCAGCCGTATCGGTCTGGGCCACTTCTTTTCCGCCATTGAACTCACCTACGCTCAGCCGTGCCTTCACAATGGGAAAGGCCTTGCCCGCGGGAAGCCGGTGGTTCCCGAGCACGGAGTCCCAGGCGGGCACCGTGCCGCAGATGGCGGTATTCGCCTCCTCCGGCCATCGGCGGAGAGCGATTTCGTAGTGACCGTCGCGCGCCACTTGGATGAACCATTGATCCATCGTGTAGGTGCCTCTGCGCACCATTTCTGGAGAGAGACCTTTCTGCTCGTATTGCGTCGACGGCACCAGCGTGGACGGATTTTCATGGTCGTTGCCCACGATGATGGCGCTGCGCTTTGTCGTCCAGGGCTCCACGTCTTTCCACCATTGCGCATAGGCTGCGCGCAGCTTCGCGACGATCTCTGGTTGTTTGGCGCTCACATCCCTCTGCTGGCCCGGGTCGGTGGCAAGGTCATATAATTCGCTTTCCACCAGACGCCAGCGGCCCCACATGACGGCCAAAGGTTTTTGCGCGGGATCAATGCCTGGGGCGGCTTTCCGGGGATAGCCGTGTTGAACAACCAATATCCGGTCAGGCGGCTCCTGCCCGGCTTTTTGGAGCACTGGCGCGAGGTTGATGCCGTCAAATTTGGCCTCAAGCGTTTGCTTCAGGCCGCACAGCCCGATCAGCGTCGGCACCAGATCCTGCACCTGTGTTAGACCGGACACCTCGCCCGGCGGCCGCATTCCGCCGGATGGCCAACGGACAAACAACGGTGAGCGATGGCCGCCCTCCCAAGGCGTCGCCTTGCTGCCGCGCATCCCGGCGTTGTAGAGGTCCGACATGTTGGCGGTGCCGTTATCATGGAGAAACATCAGGATCGTGTTCTCGCGCAGACCTGACTGGCGGAGGAAGGCGTCCAGCCGCCCCATGTTCTCATCCACATTGGCCAGCATGCCGAGGATTTGCCGATGGTTCGGTTTCTGGTCCTTGTAGGGCTCGCAATATTTTTCCGGCACAATCAGCGGAGTATGGACCAGGGGTAACGGCAGATAGCAGAAGAACGGCTCGCCGCCTTTACTCCGCTGATCCATCCACTTCATGGCTTCGGTGAACACAATGTCGT
>JBILKY010000386.1:0-3237 GCA_044376395.1 Chthoniobacteraceae bacterium
AATCCGTCTACAAGCGCTTCAGCCAAGTCGGGGCGCGCTCGGGCGCGACCGGGGCGGAGGTGGCTGCCGCCATCTTAGATCGCGCTGGGATTCATGACGTGGAGATTCTCGAGCACGATGAGATGCTGGGTGATCACTACGATCCCACCCACAAACGGCTGGTGCTTTCTTCGCAGAATTACTCAGGACGCTCGCTTGCGGCCTTGGGAGTGGCGGCGCACGAGTGCGGCCACGCGATTCAGCACAAGATCGCGTATGCACCCCTCGAGTGGCGGATGGCCTCGGTCACCGTGACGAACTTCGCCAACCAGATCCTGATGTGGCTGCCGCTCATCGGTCTTTTCACAGGGTTGATTCGGCCGTATACGGCGGCGTGGATCATGACGTGCGCTTGGGGTGTCATCATGCTCTTCAATTTGATCACGCTTCCTGTGGAATTCGACGCCTCCAGCCGAGCGAAGTTGATTCTCGCCGACATGGGGTATGTCGGCTCCGACGATGAGATGGATGGCGTCCGCAGGACGCTCGATGCGGCCGCTTGGACGTATGTCGCAGCATTCGTGACGTCGCTGCTGTACTTCATCTACCACCTTCTGCCCCTGATATCGGGTGGAAGAAGTGACGACTGAGAGCGGGCGCTCAAACACCGACCCAGGGATTCGCGGAGGGTTCTTGGCGGGGTTGTGACAGCGCGCGTTGTTCTGCCGCTACTCCGCTCCTACTCTGCGGGCGCGACTAGGATCATGGAGTGGAACACATCGTCTCGGATCCATCTCACGGTCGGTTCGTGTTGGATTGGAAAGAAGTTGTCGCGTACGCCCACATAGCCGACGTCCTCTATTTTTTGCCAGCCGACGGCGAGGATTTCGTGCCCCCACGACAGGTGCGGTTTGTGAGGAAGCCTCACCACGCACGACACAAGTGAGGGCCTGAATGACAGAAGTTCTTCGCGTAGTCTTGCAGGTTCGAACTTTGCCAACTCCACGTGCACGCGCACGCGGTGCTCCTCAGCGTCGTCGCGGAGCGCCTGAGCCAGATCTTCCGGGAACGCACCGCTCAGGGCGGTGTTGTCCTCTGTATATCCGGAGCGGTCGGTGATTTCGAGCATGCGCATTCTGGCGCGAAGCCGCATCGTCGCGTTCTTGAGGGCGTCGGTGAATCCATCAGGTGCTGGTTTGGACGCGGGATGATTCCATTGAGGGAATGTGTGTTCTGCCCAGTACCCTATGAGGCAGGCAGCGGAGGTTGGAACGCAACCGGAGGCTATTTTTGGGTTCTGCTCACCCGTAACGGGGAACTGCTGAAGATTCGGAACCTTCTGAAGTTGCGTGCCGTTTCGGGGCGGGATTGGGAGGGGCGCGTCGAGGGCGAACTCGTGCAATTGCGCTTTGGCATCGGGTTCGAACATGAAATGCCCGCGCCCAAGCCTGCCAAGTTGAACGGCTACATACCAGATCGGCCCCAGGCCTGTGGGCCACGGTTGGCCGGGTTGTTGGGTGATTAGTTTTGGGGTTGCGATTTCCAATGTGAGCGTGGGTTGCTCGCTTTGTGGGAGCAGCAGTTCACAGAGCGCGCGCGTCCGTTCCCGAATCTCGTGAGCGTTCGCTGGTTCTTGGGCCTGCACGCGCGCGCCAAGCGCGAAGGCAAAAAGGAGGAGGGGAAGTATTACGGTCAGCATCGGCAGCATTCCGAGCAACGCAAATCTGGAAAGAAATTTGGCGCGTGATTTTTCAATGTGGATTAACGGATGGGGTGGCGTTGGAAGGACGCGGTACTTGCACTATTTTCGCGACCCAAGCATGGTACTACTAACAGGGTGCCAAAGCCTGCAAATCCAATTCCGATGTTTGAGGTCGGTGCTGGCCCTGCTCGGGTGGCGGGCCGCAGCCACTCTGGTCATGAACCAGCGAGCGCTTGATTCCGGAACTGCGCAGGGGTTTGTTTAGTTTCCGCTTTGAAGACGACGCCCATGTATTCTTGATGGCGGAAGCCGCAGCGCTCGGCGATTTCGGCGAGAGAGAGATGGGTGTCAAGGAGCAGGCGCTGGGCGGCGGTGACGCGCTGGCTGATCAGTTCCCGGTTGATCGTGCGGCCGAGGGTGGCCCTGAAGCGGCGTTGAAGCACGCTGCGTGACGCTCCAACCAGGGCGGCGATTTCATCCACGCGGATGGCATCGCAGACGCGTTCCCGGATGATGTGCAGGGCTTTGACCACGATTTCATCTTGGACGGCGAGGGTGTCAGTGGACTGGCGTGTGACAGTTTTCTTCGGCGGGGTAAGCGTGCGCGGAGGCACTCGTGTTTTGCCGCGCATCATCTGGTCGAGCAATTTCGCGGCCTCGTACCCTACGAGGGCATGGTTGGGCCATATGCTGGTAAGCGGCGGATTGCAGATTGTGCAAAGCGGTTGGTCGTTATCCACGCCGATGACAGCGACCTCATCGGGCACTCGTACGCCTGCACGGCGGCAGGCTTCGAGCACGTGGCTGGCACGATGGTCGCTGCACACCATGAGTCCTGCAGGTTTTGGCAAACTTGCGATCCACTCGGCGAGGTGGCGCTGATGCACTTCCCACGAGTCATCATGCACCTGACTCGGGCTGACGTGGCGCACGCTGGTCTCGTGGCCATGCCGTTTCACGTGCCGCACGAAGGCACGCTCACGCGCAGTGGACCAATTTCGTTCCTTCAGGCCGAAAAATGCGAAATGCTTGAAGCCGCGCACGATTAGATGCTCCGCTGCCATGACGCCGATGGCGTCATCATCGACGTGCACGAGTGGGAACCCGGCGTCAGGCACCACGCCGAGCACATCCACCACGGGAAGTTGTGTGCGGCGGAGCGCGGCAGCCATTGAGGGCGTAAATACGCGGGCAATGATGCCGTGCCCTTTCCAGTTCCTGAGCCAACGCGGCAGTTTTTGGTCAATGCTTCGAGCCTCGTGAAACAGCAACCACGGTTTGTGTTCACGGACGTAGCGGGCGATGCCGGTTAGAATGTCGCGTCCGCTGCCAAACGATGTCTCAACCACCAAGGCGACGTGAGGTGGCTCCGTATTGGCGTCGCTCAGGCGACTGGTTGGTTTGAGCGACAGACGTTTGGCGGGCATTTTGGTGGATCTTATTTTGCGCGTGACTCGATAGCTACAGAAATAGCCCGAATACCTCTTTGCGGGATGACTGTAGGTGTGGCTAGATGGGGCTGTTTATGATGAAGCACCATTCGTTTCTGATCGCAT
>JBILKY010000120.1:0-10209 GCA_044376395.1 Chthoniobacteraceae bacterium
AGCCGCTGGGACGTGAATTGAATGCCGAATGGTCCATCCGTCCCGCTGAGTTGAAGCCGAGGGTCGTTTTAATGGTCAGCAAACTTGGCCACTGTTTGGCGGATCTCTTGTGGCGCTGGCGCTCGGGTGAGTTGGCGTTCGAGATTCCTTGCGTGATCTCAAATCATGAAACGCTGCGTGATTTGGTTGAGCGCGAGGGGCTCAAATTTCACCACGTTCCTGTAGGGGCGGATTTAAAGTCGGCTGCATTCGATCGGATGGAACAGATCTGGCGGGAGAGCGGCGCAGAGTTGGTGGTGCTCGCCCGTTACATGCAGGTTGTTCCCAGCGATGTGTGTGCGAGGTGGAGCGGTAGAATCATGAATATTCACCACAGCTTTCTGCCCTCTTTCGTTGGGGCCAACCCGTACCGCCGTGCGTATCAGCGCGGAGTGAAGTTAATCGGTGCAACTTGCCACTACGCTACCGCTGACTTGGACGAGGGGCCCATCATCGAACAGGAAGTAATACGGGTGGAGCATTTCCACACCGAGGACGACCTGCTACGGCTTGGCCGGGATTGCGAGCGGTTGGCGCTTGCGAGGGGGCTAAGGTACCACCTTACCGATCGTGTTTTTGTGCACGGTAATCGCACGACAGTGTTCCGAGACTGATACCGGTTCAATCCGCGCGGCAGCCCTGCATCCCCGCCCGCCAAGCCCGAGGTCGCACCGCACGGGCCCACCGGTTCCGTGCCGATCCGCGCCGCCCTCCTAGAATGGGGCGCCGTCGCGGACGCTATCCGAGGCCTATCGCCTATTTCAGGGCCTTATCGCCGCTTGGCGGTCTGAGCGCTGTCGCTTTTGGTGAGTTCAACCAGATCAGTGAGGATGTTCAGCGTCTCGTGCTTGACGGGGTCCAGACGGATAGGAGGCGCCTTGAAGATCGTGCGTCCATCCTTGTCGGCTTGTGGCTCGGAGGAGGCATCCGGCGTGTCCTCGTCTTCAATCGCCGTGGACGAGTCCTTTGCGGGCTTGGGCTCTACAAAAGTGATTGCTGCGAGGCCCTTCTTGTCCACGTTGTCCAAAGTGATTTTGTAGGCGCGGGGCTCTTTTTCTTTGGCAAGCATCTTCCGTTCCGCGTCCCGCTTTTCCCGTCGGGATTTATCCTCGTCGAGCTGCCGCTGCCTTTCGCTTTCGTTGAGCGAGAGCCGGTTTTCCTGCGTCCGCTTCCGGATAATTTCCAAATCCTCCAGCACATACTTGAACTCCGCAGTGAGCGGAATCCGGGATTCCGACTTCTTTCGCAGCTCATCGACGTGCAGGGGCTTCTCCCACTTGTCAAAGTCCACGGGGTTGAACGTATCGTAGGCCAGAGGATCCTTCAGGGATTCCTCGCCGAAATCAGGCAGGTCGTAGATGGAGGGCAGCACGATGTCGCTCTCGACGCCTCTTAGCTGGGTGGAGCCGCCCGCAACGCGGTAAAATTTTTGAATCGTGAGTTTCACTGCCCCCGCCTCCGAGCCGTTGGCGAGCGGCGGGAACGCCCGGCTTAACTCGATCATCTGCTGGACGGTTCCCTTGCCGAAGGTCTTGCTGTCCCCGATGACGATTGCACGTTTGTAGTCCTGCATGGCGCCTGCAAAAATTTCGCTCGCGGATGCGCTCTGGCGGTTCACCAGCACCACCAGCGGGCCATCGTACTCGATCTTCTGGTCCTTGTCCCGGGACACCGCCACCTCGCCGTTCCAGCTGCGCGCCTGCACCACGGGGCCCGTCTTGATGAAAAGCCCCGTCAGGCTCACCGCCTCGTCGAGGAACCCGCCTCCGTCGCGGCGCAGGTCCATCACGAGCCCTTGAATCCCTTCCTGCTTGAGCCGCTTGATGAGAGCCAGCACATCACGAGTCGTGCTTTTGGCGTTGGGGTTGGTGTTTCGGTCGGGTTCTCCGTAGAATGAGGGGAGGGTGATGATGCCCAGCTTGATGGGCTGGCCGTTCGGCTTGTTCCACTCGATGAGCTCGGCCCGCGCCTCCTCGTCCTTGAGCTTGATCTCATCACGCTTGATCTCGACAACCTTGGTCTCGCTCCCAGTCGCCGAGTCGACCGGAATGACCTGGAGCCTCACGATGGAATCCTTCTTGCCGCGGATCATCCCCACCACCTTGTCGATTTTGAGGTCAACGCAATCCACGAATTCCTTTTCCCCCTGCGCAACCGCCACAATGCGGTCGCCAACCTTCATTTTCCCGCTCTTCAGAGCCGGTCCGCCCGGAACAAGCTCGATGATCTTCGCGTATCCCTCCTCGGACCGGAGCTTGGCGCCGATGCCAAAAAGAGACAGCCGCATTTGGATGGCAAACTGTTCGAGATCCGTCTTGCTCAGGTAGTCCGAATGGGGGTCGTAGGTTTGCGAGAGGCAGAGAAGAAAGGTTTTCAGGACGTCCTCCGAGGTCTGCTCCTGAAGGTCTCGGAGAAAGCGGTCATAGCGCTTGGTGATGGTTTGGACCGGGTCGGTCTTCTTTTTACCGAACTTTTCCTGAAGAAGCTCCGAGGTGATGCGGTCTTTCCACAACTGCTGCGCCGCGTCTTCGTCCTCTGGCCACGGTGCTTTTGAGCGGTTGATTTCCACGTACCGATCCCCGTCAAAGGAGAGGTTCGATTCGAGCAGTTTTTTGGCTTGGGCGACTCGGGACTCGGCGCGCTGGCGGAAAAGGTCGTAGATCTGGTGGGCGGCGAGGGTGCGTCCCGCAAGGATTTCGTCATCCAGCTTGCGGCTCCAAGCTTTTGTGAAGGCGCTCACATCCTGCTGGGTGAAGAACAGGTGGTTGTAGTCCAGCGCTTCGAGGTAGTTTTTGAGCAGGCGCTCTGACATCGAATCGTCCAAGCGCTGGCGGGAGTAGTGGATGCCCTCTAGAAGTTTTGCCACTGCAACCGTGATCTGGCCGGAATCAGGATCCCCGGCTGCTTCCACCCGGTGGATTAATGGCAGAGGGTATTGGGGGGAAAGAAAGCCCAGCGCCACGGCGGCCAGAGCGAGGAATCGAAGCGTTTTCTTCATGATGAGAAAATTTTCTCTTTAGGGGCTTTGTCTGAGGCTCGGGTTCGGTGCTTTCATGGCGTTTCCCCGGGGCACTTCCGCGGTATTCCCAACGGCTTAACTCCAACCCGACTGCTATTGCTGTCTGTACTGCTGGACTCCAAACACAGGGTGAATACTGATCCCAAAGGTGGCACAAGGTGCGCGATCGGCAAAGTTTGTTTGCATTCCCTACGCTGAAAGCGGCCAAAAAGACGGATCATTGTTCCAAAAACTAGCGGTTTTTCGCGCGGAGTCGTCCCCAGTCCGCAGGGGAGTACCTCGCCGCGTCGCACTCTGCGGTTTGGTTGACGGTTTGCATGGCCACCTGAGCGCGGAGGGTGAGAAACCCATAAATCCCGCGTTTTCGGTCTGAAAGCGACCATCTTTGCTCTCATCCGGAGACTGGCAGACCTAGCGTCATCCAACTCCCCGCCGCCGGTTAGATTAAATCCCCGCAGTCCCTCGGGAGTCTCCAGAGTCATCGAGGTTTTCATGAAATCCGACAGTAAACTGGATTGACTACGGGCTGGCGCCTTGGGAGTGAGGAGGGATGGCACTCAATGTAGACACTTTTACCGGCGGACTGTTTGAAACGAATTGTTTTTATCTTCCATCGGCGAGGCTTCTGGTGGATGCCCCCGAAGAAGCCGCTCAATGGCTCAGGACGAAAGGGTACGCGGTAGAGAGCCTACTGCTCACGCACGGACACATTGATCATGTCTGGGATGCGGCCCAGATCCAAAAACAACATGCTTGTAAGGTGTTCTACCACAGGGATACGTGGCCAATGATTAGTGATTCGAGTTTCTTCAAAAGGTACGGGATGGCATGGGAGGTTGATCCTGTGGCTGCCGGAGTGGAGGTTGGGGCCTTGGACTCATGGGAAGTCGCGGGGGTGGAGTTTCAGGTGTTGGAGGTTCCAGGGCATTGTCCGGGCTCTCTTTGCTTTCTGGAGAAAAGCGAGCGGGTTTTGTTCGGAGGGGACGTGCTTTTCGCGAACGCGGTGGGGCGGTGGGATCTCCCGGGAGGAGACAGAGACCTTCTGTTGTCAGGGATTCGCGAAAAAATTCTGCCCCTTGGCGATGACGTGCGCGTGCTTCCGGGGCATGGGCCCTCGACGACCGTTGGCAGGGAGCGTGTGGGGAATCCGTATTTGCAGTAGACCCACTGCTGCGGGGCGTGTTCTCTGGAAGCATCCGGGCGGGATGCCCGGAGTATGCGGATGGCTTGTTGTTTAGATCGTGGGGTTGAGGCACACTCCGTAAGCGCGGCACTTTCCTCATGACCATCAGTTTGCTAATCCAAGATTTGGGAGGTGGTGTAATCGCGTTCCTGCTCGGGGCTGCTGTTGAGGGCGGGATTTTTCAGCTCGAATTCCAGCGCTGATGGCGTCCTCAATGCCCTATTATCGACCCGAGTTGGTAGTGCGGGATGTGTTGGCGAATCTCTCTGAAAAGACTTCCCAGAGGTTGGTGGTTCTGGATGCCGATTTTGGCTCGGGCGAAAGGTTCGGGTTGTTTATCGCGTGCTGGCAGTCGGTAAAAGAACCGCGCGGCCAACTGCACTACTTCGCGCACAGCGGTTGCACCGCCTTTCCGAGTGCATTCGATCAAGACGGCGCGGCTTACGCGTTTGCCGTTGACGCATTGCGCGCTCAATGGCCGGTGGGCGTCCCGGGGCTCCACCGTTTGGAGCTTTTTGGCGGCCGCGTGTTGCTCACCATTTGTTTCGGAAACGCGGAATATTGTCTGACGCGTCTAAGGATGCGTGCAGACTGTATTTTTGCCGAGTTGTCCGCCGGCGAAAACGATGACCGTATCGCATGGATGAGTCGTATATTCGCAAGGCTTGCGAACACGGGCGCGAGCCTCCATTTATTCTTTAATTCAAAGCGGCGGCCCGGATGCACTGTAGAGCCGTCCATTCAAAAATTTCAGTCGAGTGGATTTCGCGGTCATTTTCTGAATGCTGAACCTGGTAATGCTGCTGAGTGGCGCGCAAAATTCGTCGCCGTGCGCGACTCGGCAACGATGACGATTGCCGAGCGCCAGACCATGAGCGGCGCGCCCCTCGATAGGCGTGCAATAGTGATAGGGAGCGGTATTGCTGGAACGTCGGTTGCGCGGTCCCTTGCAAAACGCGGGTGGGAGGTTGTGTTGGTGGATCAGTGCGCGGGTGCTGCTCAGAGGGCATCCGGAAACCTTGCGGCGGTGGTCGCGCCGATGCTCTCAAAAGATGACGGGCTGGCAGCGCGTCTTTCTAGGGCGAGTTTTTTTCAACTGCAAAGCGAAATCCGGTGCCTGAACCGCACCTCCCCGGAGGTTCGTTGGGGGCAATGTGGCGTCGTGCAGCTTGCCCAGAGTGAAGCGCAGGAATCCGCGTTTCGCGAACTGCTGCGCATCCACCAATACCCGCCGGAGTACGCGCGCTACCTGGATGCAAGCGAGGCCGCCAGCATATCAGGTGCAAAGGGAATCGGGCGGGCCGCAATCTTCTTTCCATGCGCCGGATGGATCAACCCGCCTTCGCTCTGCCAAGCACGGATTGCGACTGCCGGGGTGCAAGCGGTCTTCGGTGCGAGCGTGAGCGCTCTGACTCGTCGCGATAATCAGTGGTTGGTGGTTGGGGACAACGGCAAACAGATCGCTGAGGCGCCGGTGGTCGTGCTTGCCAATGGGTATGAGGCGACCCATCTGGATCAGGCGCGGCATTTGCGTTTAAAAAAAGTTCGCGGCCAAGTGTCACACCTTTGCGCCGATTTTTTGCCGGGCATCTCCACGGTTATTTCGGGCGACGGTTACCTCACGCCGGAGTTCGGCGGGATTTGTTCGCTGGGTGCCACGTACGATTTTGGTCTCGAAGAGACCGAGGCTCTGGCGGCAAGTGATCAGCAAAACCTCGAGAGACTCGTCGAGTTGGCTCCCGCAGCTGCGGTTCCCCGTGTTGTCGCGGTTGCAGGGGCTCGGGTGGGGTTTCGTTCGTTGACTGCCGACCGGCTGCCGATGGTTGGCAGGCTTGCAGACGCAGCCGCACTTCGTAGTCAAAAAAAGATTCCGGAGCGACTCGATTCTATTCTTCGTTTACCCGGCGTCTTTGCTTGCCTTGGAATGGGGTCGCGCGGCGTCGTATGGTCAGGGATGACTGGGGAGATATTGGCTTCGATGATCGAAGGAGAACCGTCGCCTCTTGAGGGTGACCTGCTGGACGCAGTGGATCCAGCGCGGTTTCTTCTGCGCGATGCGAGGCGTTCACTTCCCGCTAGCGAGTAGCGGCGGGCTCAGGAAGAGGCGCAAGCTTCTCGGGATCCTCGTGGTTTGGGGCGCCGTAAGCCCGTATGAAATAGACTCCCACGGCCATCACCGCCATCGCGAGTATGTTCCAGTAGAGCTCCCAGTGGCCTTGAGTCACGGCGGTGCAGTAAGATCGCAGCCAGCCGCAGCCAAGGTAACCGAAGAGGTTGCCGAATCCGCCGATTAGAAGTGTTTGCAGCGCTTGAGCTCGATAGCGGAGCGCCGGCTCAATGCGGCGCTCAATGTAAATCTGGCCGGGGATGAAGAAGAGCGTAAAGCACGCGCCGTGGAGAAAGACACCGAGAATCACGCTAGGAATCGTGTGGGTTGCAAGAAGGAGATAACGCACGAACCCAATTGAGATGCCGGCAATGAAGAGAGTGCGCAGCCTGAATCGCGTGAGCAGAGGAGCGAGCAGATACATGCCCAGCGCTTCGGTGATTTGTCCAAGCGACATCCACGCGCTGGTGTGTGAGAGTCCAAGGTCTTTCATTTGCAGCGGTGCATACGGATAAAAAGCTGCGAGCGGTATGCTTAAAAGTGCAGCCGAAAGAAATACGCTTCGGTGCCTGGGATGTTTCAGCAGAACGAGCGCTTCCAATCCGAGGAGGGAGCGGAATGATTTTGATGCGCTGGTTGCGGCAGGTTTCGGCGCGGGAATCAGGAATGTGAACCCGGCGACAGCCACCCATGCAGCAGCGGCTGCAAAGCCGGAGTGCGTCGAGGAATCCGCAGACAGGCCAAGGCTTACCAGCAGGCCGCCCGCCATCCATCCGTAAGTCGCCCACACTCTGAGGGGGCCGAATTGCCTGCTCGGATCAGGCAATTTTGCAAGCACCAGCTGGGTTGTCAAACCCCAGGAGGGCGCGGAACACAAGTGTTGAAGCTGTATGAATAAAAGGATCCAGCCTGCGTGCCATCCGTGTTCAATCGCCCAAAATGTGAGGCCTAAGAACAGCGCGATAAACAAGGACAAACTGCGCAGGAGCACCGTCGCGGACAGATGCTGATCGGCAAGCGATCCCGTCAGCATGGGGGAGATAAATGCGGCGATCGCGCTTGCGGCGAATGCCCACGGCAGAAGCCATTCAAGCGCGTGCGCTCTCAGGACGCTGCTGAAAGGTACGAACCAGAGCGAAATCGCATGCGCTTGAATGAAGAAAAGCGCTGCGAGTAAAAACCGTTCGTGCACTCGGGTGGGGGGAGCCTGGTTCACTCTGTGAAATTCAAGGTTTAATGGAGGGAGGCAATCTGTGTTTCGCCTCGACTATGCCTTTGTCACTTCGTCGTCAGCCGGTTCAATATGGACGAGGACGTCCGCAATGGCGCGCACTTCCAATTTTACGGCATCCTTGACCGCGTGCGCGATCGCATGCCCGGCGCGTACCTGCAAATCACCATCAACGAGCACGTGGATGTCGACATAAAACTCCAGGCCCATTTTACGCACACGGCATTTCTCGATGCCTTTCACACCCTCCACCGCCGCGGCTGCTGAACGGATTGCTTGTTCGATTTTTGGATCGGGTGCGGTGTCCATTGCCTCGTTAAGTGCGGGCCCAAGGATGCGGATTCCATTAAAAGCGATAACGCCGCAGGCCAGAAGCGCTGCATAGTCGTCTGCGGACTCGTATCCCGGTCCGCCAATCAGTGCCACGGAGATGCCTGCGAAAGCGCCCAAGGATGTTATTGCATCGGCACGATGGTGCCAGGCGTCTGAGGCCATCGCATGGCTTCCGATTTCCGTACCTTGGTTTAGGACCCTTCGGAAAAGGTACTCCTTGATGATGATGACAAGCATCAGGACCGCCAGGGTGAAGGGGGCCGGCGCGTGATGTGGTGTGAGGATTTCGTGAACGCTTTTAATCGCGAGGAATAGCGAAGTTGTCAGGAGCAGCAGGGCCACTCCGATTGCGGAGAGAGTTTCCGCTTTTCCGTGACCGTATGGATGCGTGTCGTCGGGGGGAAGCGATGCGACGCGAAGGCCGGCCCAGACAAGGAACGAACTAAAAATGTCGAGAGTGGATTCCATCCCGTCTGCAATGAGGGCGTAGCTGTTTCCGAGAATCCCCGTAGTGATTTTCACGCAAGCCAACAGCGAGTTGATGACCGCTCCCAGCAACGCCAGTCGCGAGCCGCTGAGCAGACTTGAGTTGGCGTTGGGGGTGTGCATGCAGTAAAAAACTCGCGCAGAGGCTGGCAAGGCGGCAGGAAGGCGGCAAGGCTGAAGCTGGGCAGCTCGGTAATTTTGTCACCGTTCAATTCGCACCTTCCAGTTGTGCGATGGATGTGTAACGTACCGAATGCGTGCGCCTTTTCGCAGCGTATCAACCATGTCATCTTTTCCGCAAAACCAAGAAGCTATTTCGAGAGGCGCAGAGTCATCTGCGCGCTTTACGGACCAGTTGGGCCGAATGCTTCGCGACTTGCGGATTTCTGTGACGGACAGGTGCAATTTCCGCTGTGCCTACTGCATGCCTCGTGACGTGTTTGGCGCCGACCATCAGTTCATGCCGAAAAACGAACTGCTAAGCTACGAGGAGATCAGCCGTGTTGCTCGCATTTTTGCAAGTGCGGGCGTCCGTAAGTTGCGTTTAACTGGCGGCGAGCCGTTGCTCCGTGCCGGTTTGGAAACACTGGTAGGGATGCTTGCGCCAATTCCGGGAATTGAGGATTTGGCTCTAACGACGAACGGGGTGTTGTTGGCGCGGCAGGCATCGGCGCTTCGGGGTGCTGGATTAAGGCGGGTGACCGTGAGTTTGGATGCGATGGAACCCGCTTTGTTTCGCGCGATGAGCTCCTCGTCGGTTGATGTACTCGCCGTCTTCGAAGGAATTGAGGCGGCGCGACTGAGTGGATTTAGTCCTGTGAAGATCAACATGGTGGTTCGGCGCGGCGTCAACGAGCGGGAGATCTTACCCATGGCCCGGCATTTTTCCGGTGAGGGATTCGTTCTTCGGTTTATCGAATACATGGATGTTGGCACAACCAACGGATGGCGACGTTCAGAGGTTGTTTCGCTTCAGGAGATTCTTGAAGTCTTGGAAGCGGAGTTTGGGCTGGAGGAGATGATGCCGGTCCAAAGCGGTGAGCCGGCGAGGCGCTACCGGTTGATTAAAACCGGAGGAGAAGTGGGCGTGATCGCCTCAGTTACTGAGCCCTTCTGCAGAGGCTGCACGCGTGCAAGGCTGACGGCCAGCGGACAGCTGCACAACTGTTTGTTTGGCCCTGGTGCGCTCGATCTCAAGGCGCTGATCCGGGGTGGTTCTTCCGATGGCGAGATCTTGCAGCGGCTCAGTGATGTCTGGCGCAACCGCAATGATAGATACAGCGAACTGCGCTCTGTTGCGATTGCGCACAACAGCAGGGCGGAAATGTCGGTCCTTGGCGGTTGAATTGCACTGGGGGCTTGAACGTTTTCAGCCGTGCGGTTGGTGAGCTAAGCGATCAATGCCGGAGCGGGGTTGTCCTTGCGCAGTATTCCTGTTGACAGAATCTTGGCGCGCAGCCCTCCTTTGCCCTTCAAGAACTCCTCTGCGCCGGGAGCGAATGCGAGGTTCATCCATTCGCATGGCGCGCTTTCACCAGTGCCAGCAAAGCGGACCCCTTGGATTTCAAATTCAACTCCGATCAGGGCATTGAGGTCGGTGCCGAGGGTGATCACATTACGTCTGAAAACTGCAGGCGTTTTTTCGTGAACCTTGAAGTGCGCGCAGATGTTTTTGTAAGTCTCTAATTCAAAAAATGTGATCTGCCCTTTGTAGTCGGGTTTGAAGTCATAAAAACGGTCGCCCTCAATGCCTCGTCCCTTAACGCATGTGATTTTGTCGACCGCCAGCATGGGGTGCTCGCCAGGAGATT
>JBILKY010000387.1:0-3233 GCA_044376395.1 Chthoniobacteraceae bacterium
GATCCCACGGTTGCTCCAACCCCTGAAGCGGGCAGGGATGCGAGTTCTGTACACAAGTTTTTTTCGGATGCCGCAGCGGACACTAGGCGCGTGTGAAAGTTCCGCGTGCGAAGCGCGGCGTTTCCGGCGTTGATCGCCGGGTTCGCCTTGCTCATTGTCGCAACTGCTTTTCTTTGCGCTTCCACGGCTTTTTCAAGGGATTCTTGGGCCTTCGAGGAATCTGACTTGGCTGATTGAATCCCATCCGCGGCCTGCTGCATTGCTGGAGTGGCGTCCGATTCGAGTTGACTGATAATTTTTTGAATGTCCGCGATGGTCGACTCCGGAACGCTGTTGTTCTGCAGTGCCTCGCGGAGAGCACTCTGCAATTCGTCGATGAGTTTCTGGAGGTTTTTGGAATTGGCGTTTTGTGCTGCTTCGATCCGCGCTAGGTCCTCGGCGATTTGTTCCTTGCTTGAGTCTTTTAATATCCTTGATGTGGCTTCTGTCTCTTCCAGCACCCGCTGTTCGTTACGGGTTTCGTCGCCGAGCTGTTGTTGCAGTTGATCAATACGGGAGCGGGTGAGTTCCGCATGCTTGCTTTTGCTCATCACCCGGACGGAAAGAGGTGTTGATTTTGAAGCAGCGCGGCCCGGAAGAAAATCGGTGGAGCAAGCAACAAGGGAAACCACAGTATCGACGGGGATTTTTTCGAGTGCGCTGGCGAATGATACGTTTTGCGACTGGGTCTTTTTGTCAGGAGTCCCTTTTGCCCGCGCGGAAGTTCCCTGATGGGTTGGTTTTTCCACACCCGAAACATCGGGTTTAGCAGTCCACTCAATCCATGTTTCTTTTATTCCGTAGTCGTCTGTAGCAGTCACCTTGAGTGCGAACACTTTGTCTTCGAGAATCGTGGTTCCATCCGCAACCCCGCTGAGCTCCACGTGCGGAGGCATGTCGGGCGAAACTAAAATTCGAATTGGAAACGGCTTCGTGCACCGCAAACCGTCCTGATCTCTCCACTCAAGATTCGCGTTCCCGGACAGATCGTCCACGGGGCTTTCTTCGATTGTAAAAACTGGTCCATGGATTTCTCCCCTCAGCTGTCTGAGAGGTTCTGGATTTGTTTTAGGGTCTCCCGAAAGGTCATCTTTTGGAAACACTAGGAGATGTGCCTCCGAGAGGGGGCGAGTGGCGACGCCAACAATGCTGAGTTTGCTCCCCGCCACGAAAGTGCTTTGCGCCGCTGTTAGGGGAACGGTTTTCTTCTCAAGTCCTAGATATGCAGGAGGTGTGGCGATCGCTTCTAGCTCCTTCATCTCAGGTCTAAGGACTGGCGCAATCTTCATCGAGCGCAGCGAATCGCCTGCCCGAAAATGTGCAACTGTGTCGGTTGTCAGTGGCGGGATCTGGAAGTGCGCGCCATCATAGTCGTAGTTGGCTGAAAAGTTTTTGCCTGACACAAGGCGCAGATGGATTGTCTTCGGCCGCCATTTTGAATCCGGCTTCAATCTGCACACGAATTCCACCGGCTCGCCGTGTGCGACAATGAGCTCCTTTGGAAGTTCCTCAATCGATGCGAAAGTCATTCTTGGGAAATGATTCCACGGCATGGCCCACCGCTTGATTGTGTTGAGGATCATGTCCGGCACCAGAATGTAGCCGATCACCAGCGCGCACGCGAAGGACGCTGCCCACATTGAGCGGAACCGCGCCTCTTCCGCGGGTACTGCGGAATTAAAGTTGTGTTCGAGCGATTCGCTTGCCACCTGCTGCAGGGCGGCACGTGTCAGTGATGGAGAGGTCCCGTCGGGAAGATGTGCAGTTTCGGATAGCTCTACGGCGCTTTGCAATCTGTCGCCAAGGCTGCCGAAATAGTTCTGGAGGAGCTTTGCAAGGTCTGAGGTGGATCTCGGGCTCCAGATCCAAAAGTAGCTCCACCGTTTCAACAGCAGTCCGATCCAAAGCACGCTGGTGCAGGTCAGAATCGATCTCGCGAGGATCGGGGTCTCCAGAAAGCGGTCCATGCCAAAAAGGATTGCGGGTCCAGCGAGCAGCGCGAGGAGCGTGCCGCTGAGCGCGCTGAAGGTTTCCATGAGCATGAGTCGCATCTCGAATTCACGCAGTTGCGTGTCGAGTGACTCAGGTAGCTCGGTTTGGGTGTCCATTCTCACGATAATCCGCAGAACTTTCTGCCCGCCCAAAGGGCGCTCAAAAGCAGGAGTATAAGGGTTCCTAAAAATGGTTGGCACCACAATCTTACGCGCGCCTGTATTTCGCGCTGCTCGGGAAGCAAGTTGATTGCTGATAAAATCGACGCCAAGTCCTGCGTTGCCCCGCTCCGGCCACCGGTGAGTGCAGCAATTTCACGCAGCGTTCCAAACTTTGCAGGCGTCCCGGTCTTCTCAATTTGGGGCGAGGAAACATCCATCGAAGTGCTAAGTCGCCGCCCTGTCTCGTCTGCAATCAGCTCCATTTGATACGTTCCGCCGCTCAGAAGTTGCAGTTTGCCGGAGAGCACGCCCCAGTCGGAGTTCGCGGGGGTGAGTTGCACCGAGTCCCTGCTCCCGTCCGGTGCAGTGAGGGTCAGTCTGGCATTGGCTTTCCCGACAGGCGCGCCCAGCTTATCCAGAATTGCAGCGCTGAAAGTGACGGTATCGCCACGCTTTGGATTTGTTGGCGTGTAAAACAAACGAACCCCATCGTCCTGTGAGAGGTGCCGCTGATGCGCCATCCAGCGTACGACCTGTCCCCAAAACCGGTAGTGGTAGGTATCCTCGACCCCTCGCCTCCATTTCCATGCGGAGTCGGTGCCCATGTACAGCACCTTACCGTTCCCTGAATTGCGCGTGACGAGCAGCGGAACGCGTCCGAGCGGGCCGCGTTCGGTGTCGTGAACCGCGAGAACCTCGCTGCCCGGACGGGCTCGGTGGATTGCCGCATGCCATTGGAATCCCGGAAGCGAGCGCCACACGCTTTCATTCGCCTTTGCATCAGAGGCGAGCATCGTCAGCCAGTGGTTGGAACCCAGTAAAGTGAGTTCAAGACGGCCCTCAACGGGTGTCTTGATTCCCTCAGCACGGTTGGGATCGGGATCCACAGGGAAAAGAGCGCCCAGCTCAGATTTGGCCAACGTCCTCTGAAAGCCGTTTGGTCCGGGAATAAGAACCAACCCGCTGGCGTGTTCCTCAATCAAGGATCGGATCATCCTGCAGTTTTCAACACTCAGCCCCTTGTCTGCGCGCTCCGTCGCC
>JBILKY010000388.1:0-3224 GCA_044376395.1 Chthoniobacteraceae bacterium
ACTCCGCTTCCGTGAAGGGCGGAGCCACCTTGTTTTTTACCATCTTCAATTTGGTGCGGTTGCCGGTGACCGTGCCGTCTGCAACCTTGATGGCCCCGATGCGGCGGATGTCGCATCGAACGCTTGCGTAAAATTTCAGCGCCTTCCCACCAGGCGTGGTTTCCGGGTTCCCGAACATCACCCCGATCTTCTCGCGGATTTGGTTCGTGAAAATGCATACCGTGCTCGCCTTTGAGATGAGCGCTGTGAGCTTGCGCAAGGCTGCACTCATGAGGCGGGCTTGGGCTCCGACAGTCGTGTCGCCGATCTCGCCCTCGAGCTCTGCCTTGGTCACAAGTGCGGCAACAGAGTCGAGCACGATGACGTCCAGCGCGTTTGAGCGCACAAGAGTCTCGCAGATTCGCAGCGCTTCCTCACCCGAGGAAGGCTGTGAAACCAGAAGCTCGTCCACATTCACCCCGAGCTTCCTCGCATAGATCGGATCCAGTGCGTGTTCGACGTCGATGAACGCTGCGAGGCCCCCGCGCTTCTGTGCCTGCGCAATGACGGTCAGCGTGAGGGTTGTTTTTCCTGAGGATTCCGGGCCGAAAATTTCCACGATGCGCCCTCTGGGGAAGCCGCCGACGCCCAGCGCGCGGTCAATCAAGATGTTGCCGGTGGGGATCACTTCGACGTCCATGTGCTGGTTGGCGCCCAGACGCATGATGGATCCTTCTCCGAAGTCCTTGTGAATCTGCTGCAAGGCGAGATCAAGGTTGCGGTTGCGGGCGGCGTTCTGCTTGCTGTCGTCTTGAGCGGTTTCGGAGGATTTGGCCATAAAATGATTCCCCTAAAACCTACACCGCCCCCCCTCGGTGCAAAGGGGATTTTAGCGTGAATTCCGCTCCTTTGATCGGGGGACTCTGTGAAGCGGGTATTTACAGGCGCCAGCCGCCTGTTAAAAAAGTTTGGCCATTAGCCGTGTTTGGCTAAACCTAAGTGCCGCCCAAACCCCAAATTTCCGTTCAAGCCATGCCCAATTACATCGAAATGCCCAAGTTAGCCGACACGATGACCGAGGGCACCTTGGTCAAGTGGCGCAAGAAGATCGGCGACAAGGTTTCGGTTGGCGACGTGGTCGCGGATGTCGAGACCGACAAGGCCACCATGGAGATGGAGAGCTTTGACGACGGCACGTTGCATGAGTTTTTGGTGAAGGAAGGGCAGAAAGTCGCAATCGGCGCGAAACTGGCAGTTCTCCTTTCGAAGGGTGAGCAACCTCCGGCTCCTGGAAGTGTTCCGCCCCCGGCTGCAGCGAAGGCCGGTGCCGCGGCTGCGTCCGCGCCCGCTGCACCCGCAGTCGCCGCGGTCGCCGCGGTCGCCGCGGTCGCCGCATCCGTGCAGGCGGCCGGCGGCTCGGCTCGTTCCGCGGGTGGCCGCGTCAAGAGTTCACCGCTTGCCCGCAAGATCGCGGCGGAGCGAGGTCTGGATATTGCTCAGCTTGCCGGCACCGGGCCCGGCGGGCGGATCGTTGCGAAGGATGTTCAGTCGGCTCAAGCGCGGCCTGCGGCAGCCGCTCCGGGTGCTGCCCCAATTGCGTACGCAACCGCCGGCGATGGCGACGAGGTGATCGCTCTGAGTGGAATGCGCAGAATCATCGCGGAGCGCCTGCTCGCGAGCAAAACGCAGATCCCCCACTTTTACCTGCATCTCGAAGTGGATGCCGGCCCGTTGATGAAGATGCGGGCCCAGCTCAACGCTGGTGGTGAGGCGGCCGGCGCCTCGAAACTTACGGTGAACGACTTTATTTTAAAGGCTGTGGTTGCCGCTGCGGTGAAAGTCCCCGCAGTGAATGCATCCTTTGCCGGAGATTCAGTGATTCAATTTTCATCAGTGAACTTGTCGGTAGCGGTTGCCGTGGATGACGGCTTGGTTACACCGGTTGTCAGGAATGCGAACAAGAAGTCCCTCAAGGAGATCAGTGACGCTGTGAAAGACCTCGCCTCGCGCGCCCGCGGCAAGAAGCTCAAGCCTGACGAATATCAGGGCGGCACCATCACCGTCTCGAACCTCGGTGCTTTCGGCGTCGAGTTCTTCGATGCGATCATCAACCCGCCGCAGGCAGCCATTGTGAGCGTCGGAGCGATTGTGAAAAAGCCCGTGGTCGGTCCCGGAGACACCATTGTGGTGGGACAGCGTCTCGCGATCGGGCTCAGTGCCGATCATCGTGTGGTGGATGGGGCAGTCGCTGCGTCTTACTTGGCGGAAATCAAGAGGCTGGTTGAATCACCTGCGTTACTCTTGATCTGATTTTGATCTGAGCTAGTTCGCGGCCCGCATGAGGTGCGCGAAAAAGTCCCGAAGCTCCGCATCACTTAACCCGCTCAGCAAACCGTCCGGCATGATCGAAACCGGGCTTGCTTCGAGCGAGAATAGGTCTGCTTGAGCAATTTTTGTTTTTTGGCCCGCAAGGTCTCGGAGCACGACGCCCGACGTGCTCTGACTCTCAAGGATGCCTGTGAGAATGGCACCGTTCTTGAGGCGCGCCGTGTAATTCCCAAATCCCTCGCGGATTTCCAGACTCGGGTAAAGGAGGTTGTCCACCCAGAAGTCTGGGTTGCCCCGCTCGTACCCGGTGAGCTCGGGGCCGATGTTGTTTCCTTTATCAAACAGCTTGTGGCAGGCCGCGCAACGCGACTCAAAAATCAACGCACCCTTCAATGCCTCCCCTGATCCGCCTCGGAGTGCGGAGCGGATACGCTTGGATTCAACCGCTTTCTCCTCCACCGATGCCGAGACTAGGAGGCCTTGCCAGCGTGCTTCCAGAGCGGCGTTGATCTTTGGGTCTGCGTGCTGCCGGAGAATGCCAATCATTTCCGGTGTGATGTGTTTGGCTGGCACCTGCCATTGATCAAGCGCGTCGACCAGTTTCAACGCCCACTCAAGCCTGCTGCAAAGTACGCGCAAAGCTGTCTCGCGCACCTGCAGGTCACCGGAGATTTTCGATTCATATGCGCTGAGAATGGCGGCTGGAATTGCGGCGTCATTGTACCTCGCCGCCGCATGAATTACGGCGCGCTTGAGTGTCGGCGGAGTGGATCCTCCCGAAATCAACGAAGCAAACACGCCTGTGGCCTCCTGGCGGCCGGCTTCGGAAAGCGCCTTGGCGACGTTCATGCGGTCCGCAGTAGACGCCTTCGTATCGGCTAGTTGTTTGAGTGCGGAGTCGATTGCGCTCTTATCGC
>JBILKY010000011.1:0-28378 GCA_044376395.1 Chthoniobacteraceae bacterium
GCGACATTGATCACCCCAGTCGCTCTTGCATCCGGAAACATCCGCCTGGTCGGAGCCAATCTGGGATTCTCTCTGCGCCACAACCAGTTCACATGGGTGCAGCCCCCCCGCGAACAGCACGTCTTTGATCCGGAAAAAAACGGGGAGCTTTGCGTCGTGAGCGAAACTTATTCGAACAGGTTCCACGCCTTCGAGGGTGACTCCGTACTCATCCCCACTCCGCTAGGAAACCGCACTCTCAAAATCGCCGGCGTCTACACGGATTACGGGGATGAACAAGGCGTCATCTTTGCCGACAGAACTCATGTTTCGCAGTGGTTCAAAAGCGATGACGTCAGCACCCTTGCACTCGTCCTTGCGCAGGGGGTTGACGCGGAAAAATTCAGGGACTCCTTGAGGGGCGAATTTCCGGGACTAGCGGTTTTCACAAACGCTCATTTGCGCGGCGAGGTGCTGCGCATCTTCCGCCAAACATTCGCCATCACCTACGCGTTGGAGGGCATCGGCATCATTGTGGCTCTTGCAGGCCTTGGCGTCACTCTTGCAAGCGTCCTCGCCGAGCGACGCTCAGAATTGACCACGCTCCGCGCACTCGGCATGACACACAGCGAAATCGCGACTGCCGCGGCGTGGGAAGGCAGCCTCCTGGCACTTTGCGGCAGCGCCGGGGGAATGATCGCAAGCCTCGCCCTTGGCGCACTTCTGATACGTGTCATCAACAAACAAACCTTCGGCTGGACGCTGCAATCCTCCGTACCGCTTTCTTATCTCGCGGGCCTCGGCATCACCGTGGTGCTCTTCGGCGCCGCAGTCGCATGGGGCGTTGGTCGCTGGGGGGCGGATTTACCGGCAGACCAGGAGGCTTGAATCGGTCATGAAAACTCTTTCCACCATCCTCGCAGCGGCACTGATCGCCATCGGCGCGGGTGCGCAAGCAAGCGCCGCGCCGGCCTTCAGTCCCCTGGCCCCGTTTACCTCAGACGGATTCAGGGTGCCGCAACCCGGGACACAATTCATTTTTCCGAGAGATCACGGCAGCCATCCCGAGTTCAAAATCGAATGGTGGTACTTCACCGGACATCTTTGGGGACCAGACAAGGAGCGCTACGGATTCCAGGTCACATTTTTCCGCAGGTCCGGCGCTCCCGCTTCGACCGCGGCGCAAGCCCGCTCGGAACGATTTCAGACACGTGAAATCAACCTCCTGCATGTCGCACTCATGGATGAGCGCTCGGGGAAATTCATTTACCACGAGCACCTGGCGCGCACCGGCTGGGAAGCCGAAAGTCAGGTTGGCAGCTTGTTTGTGCGGCACGGCGACACCAGCGCAAAGATGGAGGATGCCGGTGAGGAAACGATTTCCCTTGAGGCCCGGATCCGCAACGAGGCCTCCCTGCTGCTAAAACTGAAGCCCAGCAAGCCACTCGTTGTATTCGGAGAAAACGGCGTGTCGCGCAAAGGCGACTCATCGAGCGCTGCGAGCTGGTATCTCACCTACCCGCGACTCGATGCCACGGGATCCCTCGCTAGAGGCGACAGCCAGATTCCCGTGACCGGGCAAGTGTGGATGGATCACGAAATCAGCAGCAGCCAGCTCACCGAGGATCAGGTCGGATGGGACTGGGCCGGCATCCAGCTTGACGACGGGCGGGAGATCATGAGTTATCGGTTGCGCCGCAAAGACGGTTCGACAGATCCTGCGTCCAATCTGGTGTGGGTTGGAAAGACCGGTGAACTCACACACCAAAACCCCGAGACCTTCAGATGGATTTCATCCGGCATTTGGAAAAGCCGGTACTCGGGGGCGACTTACCCGCTTCCTGCTGGAATCCGAACCAAAGACCCAAAGTCCGGCGAGGAGATCGAACTGCGGCTGGAGCCCATTCTTATCAACCAAGAGCTTCAGAGCCCGCTCACTGGCATCCCGTACTGGGAGGGAGCGTGCCGCGTGATTCAGGAGGGAAAAACCGTCGGCTCAGCGTACGTCGAACTCACAGGTTACGCGGGTGGCCTCAAACGCGCGCTTGCCCCGTAGCCAGACAAACCGTCCCGAGAAAAGCGCGCGCAGAGACGGGGTGATCGCACCGAGACCGAATGCGTCCGCGTAGTCGGATACGCATTGCAAGCGTAAAAGTGTAAAGATCCTTCTCCCCAACAAGCGGATGCGTTAGCGTGGAACTCTATGAGCTGCATCCCCCTTAGGATTGTACCAATCGCGCTCGTGAGTCTGGCGTTTCTCGGTTGCAAGCAGGAAGTCGCCAGAGAAAACGCGCTCCGTGCCCTCTTCCCTGAAAGCATGAGCGGCCTTTCCTCCAAGTCGCGTCAGGGAGCCAGGGACTACGCTTTCGCTTGGATCAAGTCCTTCGAGTTGATGGGCACCTCAGGCCTCCATGAATTTGAAGAGATGGCCTTCAAAGAAGCGCTGCCAAACATTGAAGCCTTGGAGCGCGGGAACGCCGCCGAAAAAACTGCCTTCAAAGCAGGCCTCAAGATTCACGAAGCACTGCAGTACTTGGGCAAGAAATTGAAGTCCAAAGAGCCGCTCGACAACGCGGAGCTCAACGCTCTTTTCCGCTACACTTCCGGCCAACCCATCGAACGAAAAGCACTCGCAAAAGGCGTCATTGAAATGCTGCTGGACTACCTTCAAATGGCAGATGAAAGCGTCTTCCTACAGTTTTCGGAGAGTCAGAAAAATAAAGAGCTTTCTTTGAAGTAAACCTGACTCGGGCGCACCCATTTCATCACCACGCCCTGAGCTGTGGAGATGGAACAAACCCTGTATTAACGAGTCACAGGAAGTCGATTGAGCGTGTAGTAGGCGTCCGCGTGGAGCAGTGGCGCACCCTGTGCGGAGCGTACACCCTTTGCCGCGAGTTCGTGGACGAAAAGTTTGCGCATACCTTCCACCTTCAGCCGCACCGAGCGTGCGTCGCCCGCCACCCTCGCTGAGGCAACCCTGCACTGCTCCATCTGAATTTCATCGCTGCCGTACGCACTCGAGTACAGGTACGTGTAGCTTTTCATCGAGTACGAATCGGTGTTCCCGGCACTCACGGCATCCACCGGCTCTGTAAACACCAACTCAAACCCGTCCGGGAGCGCCCGCATTTCTTTGATCTCAAACATGGCATCCCCCTTCCAAGCCACACGCTGCAACCCGTATGCCTTGGTCCCCAGCGAGGACCAGCCGCGACTCGTCATCCCCACCATCAAACTGCCGTCCTTCGCAAAAAGAAGACGCACAATTCCCGATGCAAATCCGTCCAGAAACGGAAAAGCCGCACCCTGATACTCGCCGTCAACTTTCTCCAGAAAAACGCGCCCTACCTTCGCATCCGTAAACTCTGCCACCATGAACTGGCCGTCAAAGGGCCCGAATTTTCCACCCGCGTTGCAAACCGCCAGATCCGTTCCACTGCGCCCCATCTTGTTGTAAGGCAGCCAAACTGCGGGCGGGCGCATCTCGGGGAGTCCGGCAACGGCCTCGGGATAAGGCACCTTCTCGGGGGGCTTCGCCGACAAGCGCAGCGGCGACTCGGGAAGCTCCTGCGATGCGATCCCCTCCGGATTCAAAAAGAACGCCCCTTTGCGCAGATGATAAATCGGAGTGGCCGGAATCCACGTCCCCTGCTGATCCACGCAGAACATGTCGCCCGCAAGACTCGCCCCCAACCCGCACGGAGACCGCAATCCCGCAGACATCGGGCGGAATTCTCCGCCGCCGCCAATCACGCCCGCCCAACCCCTCCAAGGGGCGCGGTTGTTCGAATGATCCCCCATGTCGAGATTCAACGCGACCCACAGGCTGCCATCGCCATCTCGCTTTGGACCGTAAGCGTACCCGTGATACGAACCTGACACATTCCAACCACGACCCGCATTCAGGTACTCGTCCGCCACGCCGTCCCCATCCACGTCGCGAAGTCTGGTGACTTCGGTCCGCTGCGTCACAAGAACACTGTCCCCCTCTACCAGCGCGCCGAGAGGTTCGTGGAGCCCGGAGGCGAAAAGTTTGAATCGCACTTTCTGCGGATCGCCCTCCAGGACGCCCTCTGCCATCCAGACATCCCCCTTCCGTGTCACTACCACGAGCCTTCCATCGCTCATCCAGTCCATACCGCTCACTTCCAACGCGATTCCAGCCCCCGGCACCCAATCCTTGCTTCGCGAGTTCGTCGGAGTGTCGGCTGTGAGGATGTCAAAAATCTCGTACGGCTTGGCCCGACCCAAAACACTCAGGGTCACGAAAGCTAAGAAGAAAATCGCTTGCGTTTTCATTGCCAAAGATAAGTGAAACTGCGGCGTCCCTTTTTGTTCTCCCCATCCTCCACGACTCTCACATCAGAGGGGTGTGAAACTGCCGGTTCTTTTTCCGGATCCGAAGATGAAACCGTGCGCCGCAACCCGCCTTTCACCCCTTCGAACCGATCCTCAATCCGGTTGCCGTTGCGAGTGCTGATAAAAACCGGCGAACCGTCCGGCAGCAACTGATAGCCCTCGAAGCTGAGGCCCGATCCCGGGGCGGCCTCATCGCCGGCGGGCCACCGGACAATGTTGGATTCCAGGGGAGACTCAAACGGGGCGAACCGTGAAAACCAAGTGTTGTACGCGTCAAAGAAACGGCCCTTCCACGCGATCGCTGGCCGGCCGCTGCGCCCATCGTAAGCGATGTGGACCCCTGTCGGGAATCCCACGAGAATCGCGTGCGTTCCCACGCCCTCCAAAAATGTTCGCTGCACGATCGGACGCTCCTTGGGCACCAACTCAAACTCTCCGCTGCTTCTCTCGGGAAACCCCTCCGGCGCCCCATTGGCGCTCTTTGCGAAGGAGTAAATAGACGCAATCTGCCGAGCGGTGTCACCGTCAAGAATCGCGCTATTCGAGGACTTGCCGCCGGGCCAGAAGGAAGGCATCAGCGTGCCCGGTCGATAACCGGCTGGATCCACCAAATACTCCAGCAACCACTCGGGACGCAGGCGGTGTCCCATATTGCTAAGATCCATTCCCTGGATTCCGAGCGAGGCGTTTTGCCCCCACCGGTGGCAAGTGATGCATCCCATTCCCCCTGCCGTTCCCAGCAATTTCCGACCAGCGGTATCGTCTCCACCCGGAAGCGGGCTGGCGGCGACCGCATCAGCCCTTTCAAACAATTCCGGTAACGCACCGACTGCTGCTCCGTAGACGGGCATGCGGGTTTTCAAATAAGTGCGTACGCGGTTCCCGCCCTCCAGAACCTTCCGAGCCCATTCAATCTGGAGCTTGCGGCCGACGGCGGTGAGGGGCGGAGGATAACGGCCTGTGTCCCCCAGGTTGTGATCGCCCTCGAAGTAGGGCTTCCGCGCACCGTCAGGCCCCCCAACCCCGTCCCGCTCATGGCACGCAACACAGTTCAAGCTCTCAACCGCAAGCAACGCCGTCTGCCGCTCGTTCAACTCCACGGACCGCGCCGACAAAAAACGCCTCAGCGCGGCGGACTGGATTTGACTCAATCCATAGTCCGGAATCCCCCGCACAGGCTTCGCGCTTAAGCAACCGCCATCGGCTTTCTTGAGCAGCACCGGCTTGACAGCGACGTCCTTCGAAAGTTCATGGCAGGCGGCGCACCGCGCTTCGGCGACCACTTGCCGGCCCCTTTCAACCAACGCGGGATCGGACTGAAAGGGCGCAACCTCGGCCGCAAGCCGCGGATCGCTCGAGGTGAACTCGAACAGATAGGAAGCAATGTCGGTGGCGTCTTCCTCGTTGAAAACCAGTTTTGGCATACGCCCATCGGGACGGATCTTCCCCGGTTCGAGCAGGAAATCAGCGAGATGCAGGATCGACGTCTTCGCCCTCAAATCCGGCAGCGCAACCGAGGCGATCGGAGAACCCTCATCCGGGGCTTCCGCGGCCTCAGACTTCTGCCTTGGAGCATGGCAAGCGACGCAGCCAATCGAATGGAACAACTCACCTCCCCGAAAACCATTAGAATGCCTGGCAGCCTTGGGCTTGGCAGCGCTTTTGGGCTTGAGCGAACCGAGGTAATGGACAACCGCATCCACATCGGCGCCTGCGTAACCGTGGAGCACCCCCGGCATCCCGCTGCCCTCATGCGCGCCGCTCGGATTCGCAAGGAAACTCCGGAGCCACGCGGCGTTCACCCGAGCCGAAACACCGGCAAGGCTCGGGCCCGAGCGGGGTGGCAGCCCTGTTTTGACGTCATGACAATTGGCGCATGCCAGCTCGTTAAAAAGAAGGCGCCCGCCGTCCTCCGAGGCTTCTTTTGAGTGAAAGCGCTCAAACGCAGCCACCAAAGGCGCGGCGGAAACAAGATCCGCCGAGAGTATCAGCGCAATCATGGCGCCGGCCAGTGCAGTCATTTTCTTCATCAGGCGGTCTGAGCGAGGCAATCCTCAATGTAACGCCGCGACTTGTTCACTGCGGCCGAGATCTCGCCGACGCTCGGGAGAATGGGCACGCCGCGGGGCGTCGGGTGCATGAAAATTTCCACAAGCCCCCGGTAACCGATCTCGCGCAGCGCCTTGACGACCGGACGATAGTCCAGCGCCCCGCCGAATCCGGGCATTTGCTGCATCTCGATTTCCTTGGCAACCTTCGCCCGGATGCCTTCCGAGTGCTCCTGAAAATACATGAACGGAATCTGGCCTGCGCCAAGGTCGCGGATCAATTGGGGAATTTGATCCGACCAGCGGTGCAAATGATGCGGAGCAAAGGCAACGCCGAGGTTTGGCGAGCGGTTGAACTCCGCGAAGTACCGCAACGAGTCCGGGTGATAAAGCGCCTGCTTGTCGTGATTTTCGATGGCGATTGTGACGCCTGTCTCCTCCGCAACCGCGACATGCGGCTTCATCTCCTCAATAAATTTTTTGATGGCATCCTTTGCCTCGGCACCCTCCGGTTCCTTGGGACCGGTGCACCCACAAAGCACCAGGGAGCCACCGAATTTCTTCACCCATTTCATCTCCTCCTGTAGCTTGAACGGTCCCAGCGGATAGCGCGTGCTCATTCCCAGCGACGCATGATACCTCGACAAAAGCTGCGCAAATGCCTCGTCGCCCATCTCGCTGATCTGCTCTCTCTGGTTCCCGTGCACGCGGCACCAGATGTCGATCGACTCGCAGCCTGTTCTGCTCACCTCCGGTAGGATCTGGTCGAGCGGCATTTCACCGTACAACGCGGAGGATAGAACGTAGCGGAGCCGAAACGGAGCTGCGGCACTTGCTGCGTGCACCAAAGCAGGAACGGCTAGACCGGCGACTGACTTTAAAAATTCACGCCTCGTGGTCATTTCAGGGGGGAGTTGAAGGGATAAACGCAGGGCGCCGGGCCCGGCTTCAAATTATGAGGAGAAGACTCAGGCCTGCCGCGCCGCCTCCAGCATTTTGATCCAAGGACCGACAAAGTGCCCGCTGTCGTGATAAGTGCGGCCACTCACCATGTGGCGGTCGATAACGCAGGGTTCGTTGACGTAAATCCCTCCGCAGACCTCGAGGTCAAATTTGCACTTGGCGACGGTGGCCATGCGAAGGCCTTTCACGATCCCGGCCCTGGCCGGGATTTCGACCCCGTGACAGACGCTCGCCATCGGCAGTTTGTGCTCCCAAAAATAACGGGTGATGTTCAGCAAAGCCTCGTCCTCACGGATGTACTCCGGGGCACGGCCGCCGCTGAAAAAGATCCCCGCATAATCCTGCGGCTTGATGTCTTTGAACGCAATGTCCGCCTCGATGGAATACCCCTCCCACTCCTTGGTGATGGTCCACCCGGGCTTCACCTCATGCAGAACCATCTGGTAGCGGCGTTTCTCTGGAGCAGCCACCACAGGCTCGAAACCGGCCTCGATCAGGCGATAAAACGGGTAAAGGGTGTCGACCGTTTCAGTCGCGTCACCCACGATCACTAGGACTTTGTTGCTTTTCATAAAGAGATCAGGTTGTCAGGAAACTTGCCCGCCGTGAAGCCGCGCTGTCGATCCCGCGCGTTCAGCCCGCGCGTTCAGCACATGCAGGCGTGTGCTCCCTGCAGTCTTTCAGAATATCACCGCCAAGCACGCTCATTTCCAAGGTTCAGATTGTCGCAGCATTCGGCGTGCGGCCAATGCGACTATGAGTCGTCAATCCTCAGGTTTTTCGTCACTCTTTCCGGCGTCTGAACCGAGCAAAACAGAGGCGGACCCGCCGGATTTAAAAACCGGCCCGCTAGCGGGCATTTGACTGAGGCAGCCCGCACATCTCATTCAGCTCTGATTCCGTGGATGCGCGCACCAGCATGCTCTCCAGATAGGGATCCTTCTTCGGGATCGTCCCAGCCCCGTTCAGCGCCGGGGGCTTCTCGAAGCGCGAAAAAAGCGCCCGCTTGATCTTCGCCCGCGGCACCACTTTTTCTCCATAACCGTCGGGCGTGTTGGAAGACCAAAACCGCACAGATTCGATCCCCTGATCGTCAGTCACCGACCCGAGGAAGACAACGGAATGTCCCCTCTCCGACTTTCCAACTTCATGGGTCCACCAGATTTTCATGAAATCACCCGGCACGGCCGATTCGAAGTCTACAAAGTTTTTGCCGATGCCAAGTTCGAAGAACAGTCGAGCCGTGCCCGGACCATTCGCGTTCCAACGCCCCCAAATACCGTGTCCGTCGGGTCCCTGGAGTGAAACAAACGACGCCGAAGCGGCGCTTGAGAGCTTCAACCCATGCTTGCGCTGCAACGTTTGAATTACTTGTAAAAACAGGAGGTAAGTCGCCCCTGAACAAAACGAGGGAGTGGCGCGCGACGCATCAACAGCCAACACCCCGTCGCTGCCAGCCCCCACATTGGAGCGCAGCGCCTCCAACGCTTTCGCGGTGGTTGCGTATCCCCCACCCGAAGGCATTCTCTTCATTTCCTCCAGCACCAATCGATTCAGGTGCGGCTGCGCTTTCTGAGCGCCACTGCCAGAGGCTTTTTCCCCAGTCCGACCCGATACTGGACTTGGCAGCGACGTTGGCTCGTCACTCGAAAACGCCTCGGACTTCGCCGCCGTCATGAAAACGGCGACCGCGACGCCCACGGCGGTCCATCCTTTTGGGAGGAATAGTGATTCAGGTAAAATTGCCATCAGCCAGCCTGCAGACCCTTATATTCAAACATTCAGTCGACCCGCCCATCATAGCGGAGCCCTGAGGATTTCCAAACTCACAACTGCCCGTCGTGTTTATTGGCAGAAAAATTATCCGAATGGAATAAACTATCGAGCGTGACTTAGTTGAAACAACCATCGAATTTCCGTACATACCAAAATCAACGACGCACCCATTCCTTTCAGGGAGGCCTCCACCCCCATCGAACCGATGAACCTCATCTGCTACCCGATTTTTGAAATAAGGAGAGCACTGCTTCTGGTGACGTTGCTGTACGCAGGGGCCGTCGCCTTAGCAAAAGCGGCTCCCGAGCAGCCGCTTCCTAAAAACGCGCTGCTCATCGCCAACGCCGAGTACAAGGGCCTTGGCTCCCTGCCCAATCCCATTCCCGATGCTCGATTACTAAGCGAGTCCCTGCGAAAAATCGGCTTTGAGGTGGTCCTTCTTGAGAACGGAAACCGTGAGCAGATGCTGGACGCGGTGGATGCATTCCAAAACCGGCTCAAATCGTCCAAGGGCATCTCTCTTTTCCACTTCGGGGGCCACGGCATTCAAATGGACGGGCGCAACTACATGATCCCCGCGCACACGGAGATCCCGGATGACCGGAAACTGTCCACCCGTGCCGTTGATTTGGATGAGGTGATGACTTCCCTCGATGCAGCAGGCTCTTTCGCCAATGTAGTCGTTCTGGATGCGTGTCGGGACAATCCCCTGACGGCGCGCAGCCGCAGCGTTTCAAGGGGACTTGCGGCTGTTCAAACCCAGCCCAAAAATACGCTTATCGTTTACGCGGCAGAATCTGGGAAAAAGGCGGAGGACGGCCTTTTTACTCCGGTGTTCGCGCGCACATTGGCCGTCCCGGGGTTAAGTCTTTCACGTTTGCTCCAACAGGTGCGGAGCGAAGTTCACAAGCTTTCGAATGGGCAGCAAACACCCGGGGCGTATGACCAGACTTTCGACGAAGTTTTCCTCAATGATGGCGGGCCGTCCAAACTTGAAATTGTTATCCCGTCCTCTCCCTCCCCCGTCGAGAAAACCTCACCGGCGATGCCCGCTCCTCTCACGGTCACGCCCCCTTCGCCACAAGCTCAGCAAACGCAACCCCCATCGACGCGACCTCTACCCTCGACACCAGTTCCCGCAAATATACTCGGAAACCTCTTCACGAACTCCCTTGGTCAAAAGTTTGTCCCAATTCCTGGGCCTCAAATTTACTTTTGTGTCTGGTCCACGAGGGTGATGGATTACGAGAAGTTTGCCGCCAAGACTGGACGGGAATGGAAAAACGCAGGATTCGCTCAGAAACCCGACCATCCCGCTGTTCGAGTTAATTACTACGATGCTGTTTCGTTTTGCGCCTGGCTGACAAAAAGTGAACATGCGACTGGGTTGCTCCCGCGCACATTGATGTACCGTCTTCCAAAAGATTTAGAGTGGAGTTCGGCTGCCGGGATCGTAGCCCAGGAAATTACTGGACCACCCGCGTGGCGTTCAGGTGGGTTACCTCGCTGCTATCCATGGGGCTCATCGTGGCCCCCGCCAAAGAACTTCGGGAACTATGATACGCGGCTCAAGGTCGATCCATTTCCGTTTACGTCACCAGTCGGGTATTTTGCTCCAAACAAATTCGGATTGTTCGACATGAGTGGTAATGTCTACCAGTGGCTTCAGGAGGACTACGACGAGACCGGACAGGGCTGCCTTAGAGGTGGATCGTGGCCAGATGAAAGCGAAGACAGCATTAACATGTCGAACAGATTTCCTGCCTCGAAAGATTCAAGTTTTAAATGTTACGGTTTTAGATGCGTGATCGCCTCATTGCAGGACCGCTGATGAAGAGAATGACGTCTGATTCTTGCTCCGTCATTGTTTCAGAGACATGACACTATAAACGGCTGTCAAAAACAGTTCCGACCCGCAGGCATAAATTCCAGAAAACCTCTCATTGCAGGTTGCTGGAAAGAAGGCTGCTCCCACTTAATTCTTATTGTGGCACGCCGGTCCTGCGTGTCGCGGTTCCCAGTTGTTTTTTCAGAGTTAGCCGCACTCTGAACAATGGAGCAGACAAAGGGCGAATTTCCGATTCGATCGATGAGGGCCAACTCGATGAGGGCCAACCTTCGAAGGTCCGTCAGCGCGCGGGACGCCGGCGCTTGGAGACCCAACGGCCAGTCTTAGAACTGGCAACCATTTGGAGTCTGACATGTGTGTTGCGCACCGAGCAGACAATTGCCTGTTGCAGTCCCCGGAGAACTTCGCCCCAGCTCGGTTACGCATAGGTGTCCAGTGGGCTCACTGACCTTCGGGGACGGTGCGTCAATTCACCCCACCCTGTTTCGACACACCGGCATCTTCAGCGATGAAATTCCATCCGAGTCGTGGAATCGCACACTTTGGCATCTGAACCAAAAGCGGTTTTTTTCGCGAATCCAGCCAACTTGCCAACATCCGCAGATCGCCCGGAGAAAATGCCGTACATCCCAATGTACCTTTGCGATTGGAACGCCATCGATGCAGAAAAATGCACGATCCGGCTCCCGGCACCGGCTGGTCCCAGTTGTGGCCGACAATCAAACCCAAGTGATACAACTCACCAATCTGAGACATTTTTTCAGAGGTGCTCCAATCGCACTCTGGAACGGCCGTTCGATTGACGATCCGGTTGTAGTGCGTCGACTTGGGATCATCCACGGCCTCCGTGTCTTCCTCCACGCAGACAAAGGGCATGTGCGGGGAAAACGACGATTCTTGTGGTCTTCCGAACGCGGACACGAGCCGAAAAACCCCTGCTGGCGCCCGTTTGTCGCCCTCACGTTTCTGCGGCTCTATGAGCGTACTCCCGAAAACATTCTTGGGGAAAATTCCCAGTCCCCACGCCATCCCCGCGCTTCCCACCACAGCTGGCAAACCAGCATGGAGTCGTTTCCATTGTCCCGACGGCCCTCTTTCCCACAAGGCTAACTCTGCGGAAACCTCATCCCACCCGTCACTCAACACAACAACCAACTGGTTGGTGTCTACGGGCATTTCGACTCCGATGACATGCCCGCACAAAAACAACAGTGAGAGACAGATTCCTCGTAGAAGGAGCCCAATCCGCGATCCGAGGTCAGTCTTTTTCATAATCACGGTTTAGTCGAATGAGCCAGCCATTCCCCGTCTTTTCAACGACGTAGCTCTCTTTCGCTTTCTCTCGAAACGCAGAACCCGTTTTCTTAACGAAATTCATCTCATACCAAACGTCAAAGACAGCCACCGATTGGGTGGATTCAAACTCACGCAGCTTTACAACCGCATTCGTTTTGACACTTCGATAAAGGGGGAACTGCTTTAACCGCTCGCGGTAAAGCTGATCCATCGAGTACTTTTTTCCTGTTTTCAAATCTACTTTTACGGCGTCTGTGAGCCATTGCGCCATATACCGGCGAACATCCAGGCTCTGCCAGGCGACGAAGAGCTGATCGATCGGGGCACGCATCTGTGCAACGAGTGCATCCGAAATCGCAAGACTACCGGCGGGATCGGTTTGGAAGGGTCTTGAAGTCGGCGCATTTTCAATCGGAATTTGAAAACGCGGTGGGCCATCCTCCCGTCGCTGCACCATCGCCACATCCTTTGAAAGCACCGAGGGCGCAGAGGTTCCTTGGTCAACTGGCTGGGCGTTGTTCAGGACGACCGGATCGAAAAGTTGGTTGTACTCCACCGGTGTTTGACTGCCACCGGACTTCTCATGAACACGGCGTCGGACATCCGTCAGCACTGCCGCTAGAGTGCGACCCGGAGCCGATAGGGCTTCCGCAAGAATGGGCGTGAAGAGCCCATCATCTGCTTTGTGTCCCGCTTCCGCCGCATAGACGACCACCGAGTTTCTTGGTTTTGCCTGAACGGCAGAAAGGCCCCGCGATACTGAGCGACTCGACGTTGCAGGCAGCGGATTGTCCCGGCATGCATCAAGGACCACAATGTTTGCAGCTGCACCTGAGGCGACAAGCGCAGACATGACTTCATCCAACTCGACGGCGCGGGTGGATATCCGCCGTTCATCCGGAATATCCGCATCAGCTGGAATCAGGTAATTGCGTCCATTCACCTGAACGCCGTGGCCGCCGTAGTGGAAAAACGCGATGGCATTTTTACCTCTCAGTCGGTTTTCGAACGCAGCGAGCGCATCGAGAATCTGCTCACGGTTGCCGTTTTCCAGTGTTGCAACGTTGAATCCAATCTTGCGGAGACTCGCAGATAAAATTTTTGCATCCGGTATGGGATTCGGAAGCTTTCCAAAATGAGTGTAGTCGCCGTTTGCGATGAGAAGAGCTTCTTTAAAGTCGGACTCCGCGCGACACAATGCGGTAAAAAGTCCAACCAGACCCAGAACTAAAGCCGACCGGATTAACTGGAAACTCCAACTGAGTAAGTGCTGTCGGGTAAACCGCGTTAACATGGTGTAATTAGTTGCAAAAAACGCAGTTTAGTTCAATGCGGCTGTGCGCCGAATGACTATTTAAGCGCACCCCGAGTGGCGACATGCACGCACTCCGAAATCAAAGGTAAAGCGGTTTTCCGGGAGGCGATACCACACAACATGAGGCAAAAGTCGACGCGCAATGGCGGCTCCCGGAGGTAGGCGGATGCCTGCCGTAAGCATCCGCAAGATCATTCAATTCGCTTGAAAGATCCCTTCACGTTACTGAGTGAGAGGCACCTCCCGGTAAGGAGCCTTGTTTTTGTAGAGCTCGATCCGAGCTTTGATGCCTTGCGCCCCTGGCCCCTGTTCACCGCCGGGCACAATTTCCAGTGCTTTTTCCGCAGCAGCAAGAGCTTCCTCGTATTTCCCAAGCTGCGCAAGCGCTGCGCCAAGCGAATCGTGAAAAGCTGCTTCGTTTCCATGCGTCAATTCGATGCCTTTATTCGCTAGGTCGCGCGCCTCGCTTGCGTTGTGAATATTGGCATCCGGATGGGTGCCGAGAATCCACGACAGACGATACATCGCTTGGAGGTCTTCGCCCCGAGCTAGACAGGCTTTCCACGTTTTAACCGCGTCGGCCGCAGCTCCGTTTTTCAAAAGCGACTCCGCAAGGTTTCGGTACGCCTCGAGGTAATTTGGGTCGAGAGAAATAGCGGACTGATAGTAATTCACAGCCGAGGTCTTGTCGCCGCGTGTACCAAGAAGACTTGCAAGGTTGTTGTAAGCCCGGGCGTGCTTGGGGTCGGCCTCAATAGCGCGCTTGTAGCAAGCAAGCGCCTCCTCTTGCTTGCCAAGCCGGTACAGGATGTTACCCAGGCTGAAGTGGCCTTCTGCAAAACGAGGCTGCAATGAGATGGCTCTTCGGAAGCAGTCAGCGGCGCTTTTGAGTATTTCGGGACCCTGCGAGGTTTCGCTGAGCAGGAGTCCGAGGTTGTAGCATGCCTCAAGGTCGCCGGGGCTAAATTCCACCGCTTTACTGAAGGCCTCGATGGCTTCCGGGAACTTGCGTTGCTGGGCGTAAATGCTGGCAAGGTTGCGGTGCATGAGGCCCCACGTGGGGCGCTCCTTGATGGCCCTTAGCTGGAAATCCACCGCTTCCGCCAAATTCCCCTGTGAGCGCAAAAGCACACTTAGATTGTTCAGCGAGGCAATCGTATGCGGATTGAGTCGGATGGCCTCGCGGAACAACCGCTCGGCTTCCTTCCGCAAATCCTCAGCCTTTTCCGGCTCCCGCAAAGCTCGATTCTGTAGGTACTCGGTAGCCAATTTTTCATATGCCTCCGCCTGCTTGGCACCGGGACCGAGTTTCTTAGGCGCGACAAGCTGCGGTCCTAGCGAAAATTCATCGGTGAGCGTGCTGTTAGTCCAACTCAACAGATCCGCCGGCATCACTTTCCTCACCTCTTTGAAGAGCAAATCAATGTGCTTTGCAGGAGTTGCTTTCAAGGTCTTTAAAAACGCCGAGGTAAACGGACTGTTCAGCCGCTTGTGGCCAACCGACCCCGTCAGCCCCGGATTAGTCGCAAACGCCAGGTAAAAACCGGGCCCGTATCCGGTGATCTCCCCGACGCTTTTGATCTGAAGAGCCGTCCCTTCCTGCGCGAGCGCTGACTCCAACTGCGCAACAAACGGATTGTCACGGCAACAATCCAGCACGATCACCGTTGTCGCCACTCCACTCTCCCCCAGCGGTACCATCACGCTGTCACGCAAATGCACCGCACGGCTCTTCAACTGGTCCAATCCCGTGAGGCGCGGTGCGTCGACAGGAAACAGATAGTTGTCCTCTCCAACCTGCACCCCGTGCCCGGAGAAATAAAATACCGCAGCCTCAGCGCCGCGCGCTGCATCAGCAAAACGCTTCACCGCCCCAGTCAACTCGTCGCGGCTTGGATCCTTCAGTTCTTTCCCGCCAACCAACGTGTACCCCAGCTTCTTGAAGGACGCCGCCACATCCGCGCTGTCCACCGCGGGGCTCACCAGTTGTCCGCCCGGCAGGCTCGCGTACTTGCCACACCCCACCACCAGCGCAACCCGCTGCCCCGCCCACAACGCGGAAGGAGTCCATACAAGAACAATCAACAGCCAAAAGCGGAGCAACTGGGTCTTCATGAGGTAGCGCCAATGTCTACCCTCCAAGCCATCCGTGCACAAGGATGTGAAAGCACGTCATGCATGATTCATGTCCAGATGGCCAGTACCCTAAGGATAGGGCACCTGAGGCGTATCCCGACCTGGGTCTTGGAAACGATAAACTACCGGCCTGGCCGGTGTCCGCTCTCCGTCGGTTACAAGCTTGGAATCTTGCAAAGCTCTCGCACTAGTAATATTCGATACCCTATGAGAAGGTTTCATGCCGTATCAATCGCCTTAGTGCTTGGAGGACTTTTTGCAAGCGCCGCTGAAATTGGGGAACGTGTCGCGATCAAGACTGCTCAAGGCTGGAAAATGTTCGTCCCCATCGGCGAAGAATACGCGGAGCTCTTCCTGAAGGGATCGCAGGTGGATGTCAGTAATCCAGACGACATCTTGTTAACCCGCGACACAAGGTTGTCTGTGACTTTTGCAGACAAGACGCAATTTAAGTCTAAGGACCCTCTATTGGTTTCTCATGCGAAATGGGAGATCGCATATCAGAAAACAATCGTTCAGAAGGTCGAAAGTACAGATCGCAGTGACCTAGCTCAAGGCAGGCGGGATCTAAAAGTCACCCAGATTACAGTACAGTCCAAAGAAGGGCTCAGGGGTTGTTCCTACTTGATTGGGTTAGCAAGCAAAGATGGTGTGGTGGTGTTCTCAGTATCTCCTGCCGGCCCAAAAATCGACGGACTCACGAAGGAAATTGTGAGTTCAATCAAATTGGTGAAACAACCGTTCGATATGGATGTTATCACTCGGGAAAGTGATCGCGCGCGACAACCAAACAGCTCAAGTGCTCAGGAAAATATTGCGCCTCAATTCTCGCCGTCAGATACGTCTTCACCAACCGGCCCGCTTTACAACCCCCCGCCCAATTATCCAATTGAGAGCAAGCGCGCAAACGAGGAGGGATCGGTGCTTCTCAGTGTTCGGGTCGATGCAACAGGCCGAGCGGACACAGTAACGGTATCCAAGTCCAGCGGGTTCCCGCGCCTCGACCGCGCAGCCCTGGAGGCCGTTCGTTCTTGGAAATTCACACCCTCGATTCAAAACGGCGCTCCGGTTGCCTCTACGCTGGACGTTCCTATTGTTTTCCGACTGAAGGACAGCCCAAAAGCGGCCGCACAGCAGCAAACCATGCCCGCTGCTCCTCTTTCAAAGGGCAACTCGAACAAGACGGCGCCACCCCAATCGAGTCGATCGTCCTCGCCAATTGCATCCTCCCCACAAGCCCCGAGCGCCAACGCCACACCATCTCAGTACGCAACCAAAGTTCCGGGTAAGAGTGGTTGGATCCGCAGTCCCTACAACGGAAGAGTCCTTGATGCCACTGGAATTATACCCGGAACGCGCGTCAAAGATCCTGAAACCGGCCAAATCATGATCGTCCCCTGAGCAAGAGGCATTTCTTTTTTCGTCACCCTAGAACGCATCAGCGCCTGCTGCCACTTGAGTCATTCGCGGGTAATTCGGGCAACGGTCGGACTGGATCCCTGAGACTGGACAGGGAGGAATCACCAAACTCGAAGATAGTTCACGCGCTCCCGAGTTAACTGAACAAAAACGGGACTCCGCAAACTGATCGGCACAGAGTTCAAAACCGAAGTCCGGAAATAGAGCCAGTTCAACTGGTCAGCTTTCAGCGAATCTTTCTTCGCCGCGTTCTGCCCGAAATTTGAACGCATTCGAACGTAGACTGCCTCCATTTCGGCATCGGCCGATTTGCATAAATTATCGCTCCTGATCAACGATTCGACCTCATTCAGCTGGGCAGGTGAAAACTTCTGATACGTTACCCTTGGATCGTAATTCTGGCTGACTCTCTCCAGTCCGTACCCAGACGAGGCTCTCGCGACGGTTGCTTCCATCGCTCTCGGCGACTGTGTCAACTCGAACGCCTGCGGCTGCAAAATTGCCGAATGAAGGGGAACCAGGGCGGGACGGAAGCCAAGGTCGAAGTTTCGGAAACCGGGCTGGAGCCCGTTGCGGTCCGCCGCGCGGCAGTTGACGGCGTTGCGGTTCCAACTACCCCCGCGGTCCACCCGGCGAACGCCGGACTCAGGGCCACGCGGATCCGTTACAACATAGATGGTATTCCCAACGGCAAAGGCTACGATTTCGGCTCGTTTGAACAGAGTGCCCAAAAATGCAGCTGCTGGTGGTGGATCCGGATTCCTTGGACGAGGCTGAATCCAAGCGCGCGGGACGAACTCACGGGCAACAGCGCCGGTGCGAAATTCAGGCGTGCGGGCATCTCTCAAAGCATTTACTCCGTCATTCAGGCGGAAATCAACGGCAGCTATGCTGGAACGGAATCCCTTTTTGGAGCTCTGTCCGAGTATTGTTTTGAGATGTAGCAAAACACGGGCGGTTCGTCCCGACAATGGGGACATGTTCGCCTCGGTCGTTGTGCCCGCATCCGACAAATACGGGAGCGGCCTGCCAACAACGAAGATGGCTGCGAGGGAGGTGCCTTAGAAGGAACTCGATGGGGCAAGGGCACACAGGGAGGAATGGCCCTGTTCAGCGAGCTCTTCGCACGCTGGATAGTTAAAGTGGACTGCGGAGCGATCAAGCAAGTCGAGTTTGAAAAGATATCGGCTGCTGATTTCTGCAAGATTCAGGCGGGATTAAAGACCGCAGATAAGGTGACTGCAGTATGGGAGCGCGAGTTTGATTCCAAAGCTGTCTCGCACATCCACATGAGACCCGTCTTTCCGCCACGGACCTTGGTGCTGAGATCCAGAAACTGGCGGGGAATGTGCTGGAGCTCGACAGAACACCGGAGATCTATTTCCAGTTTACGACCAAAGCAAATGGCAATAGCGGCGCGCAGCAGTAAAAGGCGACAAACCTGCGGAGGAAAAGGGACTCATCCAACGCCTGTTGGGGAAATAAGCGTTCCTAGCTCTGCGCTGCATGGCGCAGGAGCAGAGCTAATTATGGGCAGGATCGACAAACGCCAGAGGAATTCGGCAGCTTTATTCCCGTCGAGAGTGCTGAGTACTATCCAAGTATTTTGCTGATGATAAATGAAATTGATTCGAGTAATCAGATGATGTCCAGACCCAGTCAATCACCAGATACAAACCAGCAAAATCTCGCCCTTTTGATATCCATGATCCCCGGTGAAGTGCTTTTCTTTTTAGACCAAATTTTTTCGAAATTGTGGCAGCCGCGTGCGGTGCCTTTGCTTAAATTCTTACTCGAACTAAGCGGTGTTGTTTTTAGGCCTGTAACTAGCCCGCCATGGATTCTAGCGTCGACGTTTGTGTGTGCCGCGCATTGCAACGGTGCGAATTCTCAGTCCGAGGCCCTCTACGAACAACTTCTACACGTGCCTGAGATAAAGGCGGCTGACACAATGTTGGGGAGCGCTTATGCGAAAGCTAAGGAGAAATTGGCAGTGCCCGAGGCGCGTTCCAAACTCAAGACAGAGCAACTGAATTGGCTCAAAAAGCGAAATACTGCGCTTTCAGCTGCTAAACCAAACGAACGACAAATGGTTGTGCTTGAGATGACGAGAGCTCGTACCTTGGAGTTGCTTGGAGATCATACAAGGCAACAGGATAACCGCACACCATTCTTGTCGGCGGCCAAGCCAGTGCCCGCTCTCGAGGAGCGGATCCGTGCCGCAGATGCACAACTTAACAACGCCTATCAGCACCTTAGGGGGAAGCTCGATACGACGCAAAAACAGCAGCTTCTCATTCAGCAACGGAATTGGATTCGGGAGCGGGATGCTTTAATGCAGTCGGGACCGAGCAGTTCTCGTGAAACGCTTTATCTCACAACCATCCAGAGGATAGAGGAGCTGAAATCGGGCACATGGAATAAAACCGGAGAAAATTTTCAACACAGGGAAGGCAGTGACACAACTTCTCGGGACGAAAATCCGATCTCTCTAGCCATCCAAGAGCCACATCTCCTTAAGCCGGATGGCCGTCTGCCTGTGATGCTTCTGTTAGACAATGGGGTTCTAGCAACACTAGCTGAGGGGAGAGACGTCGGAACCTCTGAGTTGAAGCTGTGGGGAACTCAGGATTCCCGATGCTTACGTACCGTACAGCTTGATAACGGTTTCCAATGGATTTTTCCTTCTAAGACCACAGGAAAACTCATCGCGATCGCGGACTCCTCGAAGGTCCGCAAAGAGGATTGTTTGGAGGTCGATACTCGAAGCGGAGCCATCAAAGATCTCTACCTCACGATGAACTCAAAGGACCGAAGCCTTGGTTTAGATCTGCAGTTGCAAGGATCAATTAGGGGTACGTGGGGCGACACAATCTGGGATATGCATACTCGCAGGAAGGAGCAGCGTGAATCGGAGGCCTCTCAGGCGCAAGATGATGGCTTCACTGAATGGACTTCAGCCCACCCGATTCCCGGAAGTCTACACACTGGGCTGAAGTTGTACGCATGGTCTCCTCAGAGGGGTGTGTCAGCCGAGGTTGAAATCGAAGCATCCATCCTTGCTGGTATCCTTGGGCCCGCGAAAATCAGTCCAACTGAAATTGATGGGGCTTATATCGCGAAAGGACTGGGAACAATTATTTCCTTCAAAGAGGGCGAAGTGGGGCTTTTGTATTCTGCGGGCACATGTGCGTGTTGCGGTGCGCCCGAAAAGCCAAATGTTCGCAGGATGAACAGGGATGATTTTAATGCGACTTTGGAAAGGCAGAATCTTGCTCGTCGATGGTACTCAATCCGTGACCGGGAAATCCGTGACCGGGATGAGGCGTCTCTAGAAAAGCAGATTACCATTCATGGCTCTAAGGGGACGTATAGATGCTTGCAGCCGTTAGACGGAGGTGGCGGAGTGACCGAGAACCCTGATGACACTTTGACAGTCGTTCATAAGGCAGACGGAACAGTGGAGGTATCCGTAAATAGGGGCACCCCCATCACCGTCGCGAGGCGCGCAGTTTATCCGAATCTACCGGTCCAATTAGCGTTAAACCATAGTGGTGATAAGATTCTCGTGTCGACTCGCGCCCAACTGATAGGGATCGATCTTCAGGATGCAAGAACGGTGTTTTCCATGAGGGCGCCCGAGAAGTCTGCGATCACTAACCCGCTGCTTTCACCTGACGGGGCACAAGCATATTACGGGATGGTCCGCTGGAATGAGGATGACTGGCCCGGAGCGTACGATCTTCAAAAAATTGATTCACGATCCTTCGAGTCTGAGAATCTAGCCGAAATCGGCCGTCTCAGCTGGGGTGCGGGCGAAAAGTCTGAAGTGCTCTTAAGGGAATCTGTTTTTCAAGGTACTACATCCGATAGGAGTCTTGGGGTCTTCGTTTCCAACAAAGTGCTTTCGGTGTTGGATCTGAACCGGGGAATGGTGCTGGAACAAATGAAAAATCCTTTCCCTGGGTTACGCATCCACGCTGCATTCCATCAGGGTAAATTTTATGTACTGCGGCACGAGGATGATCCAACAAGTCGTCTCGCAATATACGGTGGATTTAGCAAAGACAATAATCAGTCCTCTCCTCTTGCTGTGATCTACAATTCGCCGAATCCGCAGGGGTGCGACGGCAACCTTTACAGCTTGTATGGGGGGGAGTGTTTCAGTGACTTTGATATCTCTGGACAAGGTGGAATTCTAGCGCCTATCAGTTCTAAATACGGAGGCACTGGCGTTCGATTCTTTTTAGATCCTGCATTGCGTATGCGTGCAAAAGGTCGAATCGTCGAGCCCCTGCGGGGAGGATGCCGCGCAAATTGGATTGATGCACAGCGCTACTTTCTAGCTGATCGCGAGAGCATACAGATCTTCACGAGCTCGGGTCAAAAAGTAACCGGCTGGCCAAAGGATATGCCTTACGGCAGCAGCAATCTTAAAAAGTGGGAAGGAACTGATCCTTGCGCATTTGCTTCCTCTTCGAAGATGTTTGGATTTGCATCGCCCAGCGGATACACATCTCTACTGAAGCTGCGCGGCGACTCGGTCGCTGAGGTAATGAGGTTTTATCTTTTACAAGACGGATCCCCGATCTTCACCACACCTGAAAATTTTTACGCGACCCATTCCCCCAAGGCATCCGCGATTACATTTACCAAAGGTGTTCGGTCTTATCCCCTCGAACAATTTGATCTTCGACTGAACCGCCCGGATGTCATTCTTGAGCGACTGGGAGCGCCCAATCATGCTGTGATGGCTGCCAAATCGCTGCGCGAAAAACGCCTTAAGCGCATGGGTGTTACTGAGGAAATGCTCAAGCCTGACTTCCATTTGCCGGAGGTCCGCATCGTTGGCGACGTCCCTTCGGTAACTGATCAAAATCAGATTCAGCTGCATGTGATCGCCACTGATGAAACTGTGACTCTTGAACGCCTTCGAATCTATGTAAACAACGTTCCTGTCAACGGTCGTGAAGGTGAGATAGTCAGGTCTCAGACTCTGGACCGGACTATCCCAGTGAACCTTGCCGCGGGAAGGAACAAAGTCCAAGTGTCTGCGCTCAATAGCGCAGGTGCGGAATCCTTCTATGCGACAGTCGAGGTGAGTTGCACGGCACAAAGACCAGCTTCCAAGTTATATGCGGTTGCCCTCGGGGTGTCTAAGCACGAAAAACCAGAGTGGTGTCTGAAGTACGCTGCGAAAGACGCTGCGGATTTTATTCAAAAAATAAAGGGTGGCGCAGGTCCCTTTTATTCGGAAGTAAAGACGCTTATTTTCATTGATAAAGAGGTCAAAAAGGAGAGTGTGGCCGACATTCGGAATTTTTTGTCGGAGGCCACTATTGATGATGCCGTGGTAATTTTCTTGGCCGGTCATGGTCTTCTGGATGACACCTACGATTATTTCTTTGGCACTGCAGATGTAAATCCTGAGAAGCCTGCCGAAAGGGGAATGGCGTACGAGCAGCTAAACACAGTCCTTACAGAGATACCCTGCTTGAGGAAAGCCCTTCTGATGGACACCTGTCACGCGGGGGAAGTGGACATAGGGGAGCGCCGGAAGCTTTTGGCGTATGATCAGCGCGAAAAAGCACTCAAAGCTTCTTCTGCAAGTTCCCCAGGGGCGGTTGGCAAGATCGCAATGCGTACCGTCGGTACGCGTGGGATGACGGCGCAAGAGGTTGAGCCCCCCTTTGGAAGGAACGACTGGTACGAAAAATTGCAGGATATGTTCGTGGACCTCAGGAGAGGAAGCGGTGCGACTGTGATCGCCTCGTCGCAAGGCTTGGAATCCGCCTTTGAAAGTAGCCAGCAATCCAATGGGCTTTTCACATATGCCCTGCTTGAAGCGCTAGACGGCAGAGCTGACACAGGTAAAGATGGCAGGATAACTGTCGGCGCCGCAATCAAGTATGTGAAGAGACGCGTCACTGAACTGACGAAGGGTCAGCAGACACCAAACCTACGTGGGATTAACCTTGAAGAGGACTTTGTCCTCGGGGCGGTTCGGTGACACAGGCCAAGGCGACCCGGCACCCACTGCTCCCAGGCCTCTCCTCCAGAGGTTTTCAACAGGGATCACGAGCGGTATTTCCCGGCGCTGCAGCGCCCGTCGCAACTTTGGGAGCGTGCCGTTCTGAAGCTGCCGAATCCACTCCCTGGGCATCCCAAACTTCCGGCCCAATGATAATAAGGTCCGCAGCTCGTGCGCGCGGTATTGTCGCGGGGCGCGCTAAGATACTTTTTCACATAACACTACGAACTGCGCCTTCGTCGCTCCACTGTCGCAAGAGGAAAGTCTCCTTCGAGGTTAATTTGTCGCACGTTCGGTGTTTGTCTACCTTTAGTCAGTTCAACAACCCGCTTTTTCACATACTCACTCACTTCGCTTATTTGGATGGTCCCATCGTTATTAAGATCTGAGGCCTTGTTTCCACGGAGAGCCTCCAAAAGAGCATAGGTGAAGAGCCCATTTTTCTGCTCACTACTTTCAAGCGCATACTCAGCCCCTGCTGACGAACTAAAAATGGTAGAACCGCTACCACGCTTCAGATCAACGAAGAACCCTTGCAACTGGTTATACCAATCGCTCTTTCTATTACTTCCCTCAATCGCCTTCACTGCCATCCCTCGGGTTCCGACCGAGTTCATGGTGATCTGTCCACCGGAAACTGAAGCACCCATTTTTACCGCTCCTGCAGGTGCCGCCGCTAGTAACCGTTTTTCCTCTTCGTCCAACTCCCCCGCGTGGCAAGTGTCGATCAAGAGACTCTTTCTCAAGCTTGGCACTTCGGCCAAGATTTCTTCCAATTCATCGAACCTAATCCCGGACCTGGAAGGCTTGCTGAAATCAATATCTGAAGTGCCAAAATAGTAATCATAGTGCTCATCGAGCAGCCCGTGTCCCGCAATGAACATGACTACACTATCATTTACAGTCGAAGCTGAAAGAAATTTTCGAATAGTTGAAACACATCCGTTAGAAACCTGCTCATCAGTTAAAAGCAACTGTTTCACGCTCACATAACGCCCCCCAGAATTGGTATTTAAGGCCGACGCAACGTCTTTGGCATCTTTTGCCGCGTAACGAAGATTCCAATTCTTATCCTGGTAGACCGACACCCCGAGAGAAACAACGTACAATGATGGCTTGCCACGATTTGCGCTACATAGCACTTCAGCCGTAGAATACAGGGATTCTGCACCAGCACTATTTACCACTGATACCTGTATTTTGTTTTTCCCAAAAGAAAGTTTTATTGGAATTGTGCGATCTAATGATCGTACACCTTCGCCCGACAAGAGTTCGCCTTCTCGTCCATTTACCGGAACGTTATTAACATAGACCTTAAGTCTTTTGAGCAAATATGCACTATCTGCGGCTTTTACATTTACAGCAATTTGATCCGTAGAGACCGTGCTCGGAAGATTATCCTCGAACTTTATTTCGGGCAGGTGGAAGTCAGGCTTGAGCATTTCTTCCTTAAGGCCTAACCGAGCCAATCGCTTTTCTCGTAATTGCCGAGCCCCAGAAATTATTTCTCCTGGAGCACCCACACGCTCCAACAAAATATCCGGGCGATTTAATCGTAAATCAAATTGTTCAAATGGGAAAACATCCAGCCCGCGAACAAAAGCCAAGTCACGCGAGGAGCCTCCGGGACAAACGTACATTTGATTAGGCAGAAGCAACGACGGCAAATGCTCTCCATTGTACAATACTGTAGCCTTAAGATTAAATGCCTTTCCATCCCAATCATAGAGAAGGGTTCGGTTACCGGAACTCATGCCGAGTACCTTGGCCTCCCTGTTATAAGACAAAGCTCCCCACCCTTGGATTTCGCGGATCTCAGGAAAACTCTGGTGACTCCACCGTCCGCTGGCGTCAGATTTCATCACAAGCAGCCCACCTCTGTAAGCCAAAGCAAATTCGTCAGGATTTAGCTCGATTGCATCATAAACTACCTCAGATCCATTAGCCTCAACACTTACTTTATAAATTACCCGTCCCATTTTGTCCCACACTTGCAAGCCCTCAAAGTCACGATATCGGCCTACATAAACCACACATTCGCCTTTTCTGGCGCAGAAAAATGTCGCCCCTGTAATACTAAAGGATTCAGAAGGAATAGTTTGACCGATCTGCTTATATCGCCCTTTTTCAAGCTTGTACCTCCCCACCCAATCTTCCCCATCTTTTAACACAGCCACATACGCAGGCAACTCCTCGCCAAGATCTAAAGCCAATCGGAGATTCCCAGAAAATCCTGCTAAATCATCATTGAGATCTAACCCAAGGGACGAATAAACAGCTTTTTTGCGCCCAAAATCTGGCTTCGAACTCGGCTGCAAAGACAATTCGGCCCAATTTACGATCACCCTTTTCGCTGGGTTATTCGAAGCGAAAGATCCAGAGGTGACTGAAAAGGCAGAGACCCACCCTGTATCTCCTATGCTTACATTCTCGATTGAACCCTCAGCTTTGCCACCCAACAGCCAAGATGAGTCACTCAAGATCGAAGCCTCTTCATTCAGAAGTAACATCACTCGAGAATTGGACGCGGCTTTAGATTTTCCAGGCATGTGCCGCTCTAGTAAACGAAGTCCGCTAGATGAAGACGCCAGGAGAACATCGTCGGGTTTCACGCCAAGTTCCCTGCAACGATTTTCACTCAACCCTGGGATGAGTGATTCGCTGGCACCTTGAAACTCCTTGTAGACTGCATCTAGCGGACTGGACTCTGACTGCCATGGTCCATCCATCCAATCGCCCTCAGGTAAATCTAGCGCAGAAGCGAAGAGCTCAACTGAGCCAGACATAGGAACGAACACGAATGCCGCTGTTTTTTTGTATGTGGAAGCATCACTACTCTCAAAAGGAATATAACGCGAGTTAAGCTTTTCTGGAACCGATTCAAGCGACAAATTTTCTAAGCAAGCCCCCCCCTGACGGTAACCGATGGCCAATAATAATTTCCCTCGGCCATCAGCAGCAACCTCCTCAATGTTAGAATCCGCTTTTTGCTGCGTGTAGGTAAAAAGACATTTAGCGAATCCGAAACCATCAACAGGCACTGAATAAATCCGCATGTCTGTAACTTGCCCGCGTCCTTCGCCAACGACTAAAAACTTCCCGCTTTCAGGAGTCGGGCTAAGACATTGAATACCCTCGGGAAATATAGCCGTCCAAACGGGCTTTTGTGTTTGTAAATCCCAAACACAAAGAAGATTTCCTTCCGCTGTAACTAAGCGGTTGGAATCGAGAAATATTGCTGAATTAATATTCTCCATCATAACCGGAGGAGTTGTGGTAACTTCTCCTCGAACCTGCCGGAGAGCAATGGCTGGAACCTTAGCTGCGTCCACCACAGCCTTACTCAATTTTTCCCAACAGCTAAGATCATGCACCAATGAAATATGCTGGCTGTACTGACTGCTTCGTGTTCCTTGAATACTTTCCAATCGCTTTTTCAGTACTTCCACTTGACCGCGGCGATCAGGATACTTTGCGGAAAATAATTGAAGCTGTCTGCCTAAATAAAGATGGAGTAAATTGATGTATGACTTCCACTCACCTTCCAGTTCGATCTCAGATTTTGGCTTTGTAGCCTGAAGGATACTCGACGAGGATATTTTGGATTGATTGCTACTTAGTGACTCACCCAAATTTAATAACAGGCGGCTTTCTCGGTCTTTTGTGATCCGTGCGGCTAACGCTACACGTTGCTCAGGAGTCGCTATAGCTACATGACTGCTTCGAAATTTAAGCCATTCTCTCTGCTCATCACGCAGCTCAATTTGCCCCTTGGCATTTAACTTATCTCGTAATTTAAAATAAGCAGCAGCCATCTGTTTATCCGCCGCCAAAACTCCTTGGTCTTTCATCACTTCTTCAAAGAGCTCATCCATCTGCTTTGGCGCTAAACTGCTTCCAACAACGCCCGACGAGAGAGCCCCCCCGTTTTCTTTCGTTAGCAAAGATACAGCTGCAGGTATCCGTGCACCGCCCTCTAACTCCCTCGTTCGATCTACAGTCATGCGAATAGCCAAATCCGAACGCCGCTCAGGTATCTCGGATATGAGCATTTGATCCCGCGACTTCAGCCACTTTTTTTGGTCATCCCTTAACTGCGCTTGTGCAACTGCGTCGAGTGTCCCTCGCAATTTTGAATACGCCGTCGACATGTCGTTATCCGCAGCTTTAAACCGGGGTTCTTTTATTAGCTGCTGAAAGAGTGCCTCCGACTGCTTCGATGTTAAATCGGCTGCATGTAGTGCTATTGGAGTAAACCCTGATGCAACAAAAGCAAAAACCCGAAGAGCTAACCTGAGGCGTTTTCGCGCAGCATTCATTTTGTCTAGCAGATCAATGACGTTCATTAATTCAAAGTAATCTCTCCGCATTACCGAGCGTCAAATCGATATTCTATCTCCGTTCAATCCGTCGATCGATTTCTTCCCTCGAGATGTTCTTTTTAAGCATCCCGCGACATTTTCGTGCCGCTCGGGAAGGCTCAACAGATTTGCAACTCTTTTTAGATGGTCACAGCGTGAAAACAACGCGTGTCGCATCTTACCAAACGTCACTCCCGGCTGCGCAAATTTTTTTGTCAAATTGGCTGCACGAACAAAGTCGTGACCTGTTTTGAAGCGGGCGCCTTCTTGAAAACGAATCGGGTGTCCCCCTGACCTTGCTGACCTCGCCCTCAAGGTCAACGTCGCCCAGCTTGATTTAGTGAAACGCAAGGCCTTCACCCACCCAGCAGCTCGGTTCGCGGCTCACCCACTGATGCCGCGACTTAATTGTCATCGTCTTGAGCTCCGGATACGTATCACGCACTATCGGCGAGCGGGAACTTCTAAACCAGCAGGCGTCATCAGCGCAGTTGATACCGGTGAGGCGCAGTTCGCCTTTAGCGCGCCCCGCGACAACACGGCACGCGCGAACTGTGGAAACTGGGCCAGAAGGAAACTCCTATAAATCATTCTCGCGGTCTCGCCACACTGTGGTACACGCTGTTGCCGAGGCTGCTGAGCGGGGAACTCTCCACCTCAAGCCTTGATTCCAACTCTCCATGAAACTCGGCTTCGTCGCATCTGCTCCGCTCGTAGCTTGTCTGGTCGCAGTAGCACGTTGGTAGTTTGAAATTGCCTGTCCCCATTCGCCTGTGGATTGCTCGCTGTGGATTGCCTGTCCCCACCTGTACCCGTGTGTGAACCAATTGCCAGGGGGCGGGC
>JBILKY010000389.1:0-3211 GCA_044376395.1 Chthoniobacteraceae bacterium
GCCCCCGCTGATCGTGAACAAAACAACGCTTCCTGCGTTCTGCTTTGTCAAATGGGGAACCGACACCGCCACGGTGCCTCCGAATGCTGCGACGCTGGTGATATCGGTGGAACTCAGCAAATAAGGCGAGCTTGTAAAATCGATGCTGCCCGCGCGAACTGGCTGTTGGACGTTCGCCACGTTCACAATCTGCAAGCCGACATTCGAAGTCGTAAACATTAGCTTGCTCGTAGGATCGAATGCTGAAATTTCCGCTCCATCCAGCGTAAGGGATGCCAACGGGGTGAATTTCAACCCGCCAAACGGTGCAACCGTTGCGGCTGCACTGTCCACCGTGGCTCCCTGGCCATTTGTCACACGCGTCCAATACGCTGCCGTGCTGGTTCCAACAGTCACCACTACGGAACTCGATGAACCTCCTGTCACTGGACTGGCAGTATCGCCAGCAGATCCCTTGTACCACGCATAAGTGAGGCTTGAACCCTCTGAGGTCGCCGTCACGCTCAGTTGCACGGTTCCCCCCGCCAATCCGCTGGCGGAAACAGGCTGCACACTAATCAAAGGCACACTAGCAATCCCGGTAATCTGCGAGAAAGCACCTGCAAGAATTAAGCTTGTCCATCGGAGAATTAAAAGGACCCGATGCCACCAATGAGTATCGATTCGGTGGTTAATCCGAGTATTTCTACGCTCCTCTGGCACTTCATTTTTGGATTTCATAAACATCAGAAACATCAAAGTCCGGCACTTCTTAACGGGAGGATCAATTGCCCTAGTCTGCAGAGCTCTCGGGAAACATCTCATCCGCCACCGAGCTCTTCCCAAGAAGTCAAAAATAGCCTGAGATGCAGTATTTAACTGCACCGACACAGAGCTGAAACAGCCACGCCATCATTCCTTTTGCTCACCCGCAGAAGGTTTCTATTTCGCGTTCACGACTGTTGAAAAAGTGATCGAGATCGCTGGCCAGGCTTTTGAGCGGCCCTGAACCTAACCGCACCAAGAAGCGGTTGTGCCGGCGTGACACGGCACGCAAGGCAACGATGAAATCATTATGCGCTACTCAATCAAGAGAGCTATCAAGCCTGCCTAGTGGCGTAAAAAGTCTCATCCTGCGGATCCAAATCTGAACTACACCAATGGCCGCGCATGAAAGCCACGGAACCACTGTTTCCAGAGTTTATTTCGACTTTAGTTCATCATGTTTTTCCTGCTTACATAAACTTCAGTCTCAATGAGGGTCGATCATCAATGCCGCGGAAGGCGCTAAGAATAGCTAGGGCGTTTCACGAAAAAATGCGCCGCCAAGCAACCCACTGTCTTCCGTATCGGAAGCGAGCAGCAGATGAGCAGAAATCAACTTCGGGAAACCTGCGGAGACGAAATTAATCCGCCTTTAAGTGCCATCGCGATGAGCTCGGCAAGTTGATGGCGCTGGCCGGACTTCGCTGCCCGTTTGTCCGTACCTGTCATATGGGTCGCTTTTTGCAGGGACGTGCCTCTCAAAAATCCCATGGCTACCTGCTTAAGCGCTAATTATCTCTCCGATTTTCCGCCTAGGCTCCAAAGTCTTTGTTTGGCCAAGAAAAACTTTCCAGCTCCGCAGGCAGAGGCCCGCGTTTTCAGATTGTATACAATCTGGCGCTTGCTAACATCCTCGAGTCCCCTATGCGTCTTCCTCTCCTCGCCGCCACTTGGATCGCCCTCGTCCTCGCCTTCGTCACTGGAGCTGGCGCCGTTGATTTCGACGCCGACATCCGACCGCTGCTGCGCGAACGCTGCAACGAGTGCCACGGGGAAAAAAAGCAGAAGGGCGAACTCCGCCTCGACTTGCGCGCCCAAGCCCAAAAAGGCGGCGACACCGGCCCTGCATGGATTGCCGGAAACGCGGATTCCAGCCTGCTGCTCAAGCGCGTGAACTCCCCGGACGAGGATGAACGTATGCCCCCCAAAGGAGAACGCCTTACCTCGGTGCAGGTACAAAAGCTTCGCGAGTGGATCAATCAAGGCGCCCACTGGCCCGAATCGGATGCCGACCGCGCCGCCGCAACGGACAAGCGTCTTCAGCACTGGTCTTTTCAAGCGCTCGCCAAACCGGCGGCACACGCAGACATCGACGCGCTCGTGGAATCCAAGCTCCGAGCATCAGGCTTGAGCCTCTCACCCGAAGCCGATCGCCGCACGTTGATGCGACGGCTTTACCTCGACGTTCTGGGGCTTCCTCCGGAGCGCAGTGAACTGGAAGCTTTCATCGCGGACAAATCGTCAAACAGCTACGAGAAACTGGTCGAACGCGTGCTTGAATCACCCCGCTTCGGCGAGCGCTGGGCGAGGCACTGGCTGGATGTCGCGCGTTTTGCGGAAAGCCACGGCTTCGAAATGAACCAGCCGCGGAACAACGCGTGGCACTACAGGGACTACGTGATCCGCGCGTTCAACGAGGACAGGCCTTTCGACCGTTTTATCAAGGATCAGCTCGCAGGTGACAATTTTGGAGAGGACGCTGCTACGGGGTTTTTGGTCGGAGGTCCGATGGACCAGGTCAAAAGTAAAGACCCGGTGCTCACAGCCAACCAGCGCGCGGATGAACTGCACGACATGGTCAGCACAACGTGCGCCGTGTTTCTCGGGCTGACGGTGAACTGCGCGCGCTGCCACGACCACAAATTCGATCCCATCCCCGCGGAGGATTACTACGGCATCACCGCGATTTTTCAGGGCGTCAAGCACGGGGAGCGGCCCATCAGAACACCGAAGGACGAGGACAACTCGTCGAAGCTTCGCGAGCTGAAAGAACGGTTGAAGCCTCTCGAGGAAAAGCTCGTCGGCATCGCATCCAAGGCGCGTCTCCAGCGGATCATGCTCGTCGATGACGCGCTCCCCGCTTCAACCGCGACGAAGGCCGGCACGACGCAAATACGCACGCCGGACAGCCACACGCCGACCCTCTACTCGCCCGGCCGTGAAAAAGGACAGGCCGAAGACCTGGGCGACAGCCAGCGCTTCCCCAACATCGCCGAGTCCTACAAATTTTGGCGCACGCAGGTGGCGAAACCTGAAGACGTGTTTGCCTGGGAGCCGCGGGTGTCGGGTCTGTTCCGCATATGGGTTTCTTGGGGCGCGTGGACCAGCCACACCGCGACGGCGACTTACGTTCTGGATTCGGACGGCAACCCCACGACCACGAACGATCAAGTGGAGCTCGCCACTT
>JBILKY010000390.1:0-3207 GCA_044376395.1 Chthoniobacteraceae bacterium
CAGCGAGATCACTGTGACCGAACATCTCGTCGCTGATCGCTTCCACAACCTCGATTTCAATTCCGCTGTTGTCTACGATCTTGAACACAAGATCCCGCTGCTTGTCTGACGCTTTCCAAGGTCTGTCTTGGGTCAGGTTGTCAGCGATTGCAGGTGTTTGCTTCAAAGTTCTGGCTTTCGCAGTCTGATCTGCGGAGCCGTACTCAGTGTCTGGAACGAAGCCCGTCTTTTGCATCTCCTGATCGACTGCCCGTTGGAGGGTATCGTACAGGGCTGATGCTTCTGTGCTCACATTGTCTGTGCTTGTGAGCTCCCTTTCGACGCTAACGCTGAACTGATGACTGCTGTAGCCGGGAAGGCCCAAGCGTTTACTGTAGTTTGCGATAATTTTAACTGCCATTGATGTGGTTGGTTTTATCCACGCAGCAAAAAGGCCCGTCCGATGAGGACGAGCCAGTTGCTGGAGGATGGTTTGTGTTGGAGAGTGCTAAAACGTCACTGCTTGTAAAATTGGAGTCCGGACTCCTTCTCTGACTTGGCTAGCGTTTGCGCGTTGTTTCCTTGATCGCTGATTCAGCAATCGTGGATGCAGCGGCAAGCAATGCGCTAACCAGCGCTTTCACGGGTAGTGACATGGTTTTTCACCTCCTTTTTGAGGAAAATTGCGGGCTTCATAAGCGAAACTCGCGCCTCAGATGATTATACCCGTTTTTGCGAGGGAATAAGAGGAGGGGTCTCAATGTGTCCACCCGTTACGATTCTTCCCGACTAGATCGGCGCACGATGCCACGGAAAATCCACCTCCATAGGCCGTTTAAGGCACGGCTAAGCGCGTCGACTCACCAGAATGCCAGAGCAAGGCCGTCTTTTTTACTTTAGTTAATGAGGACGCACCCATGACGAAGACACTTTACGAAGTACGACCTTGCTGTTGGTTCTCGAGTCCCGTGAGCGCTTGAACATCGATCAAATCCTTTGGTCGACCCGAAGCCTTTTTGTTCCGGACCAGTGCGTCTAATCCGATGAACCTCAGCTTCCGTTCAAGATACTCGCATTCCACAGCGCTTTGAAGGCACTCCTGAAAACTCACTCCGTCGATGCCTGTGAGAATTTGAATCTTTCGGGGTTCCCGGCCAATTTCAATGACGAAGGAAGGCTTTAGAAAGTCCTCTCTTTCGATACCAATTCCGCCAAACCCAAAATCATCCAGAACACGGACGAGCTTTTCCGCGTTTTCCTCGTTGATGCTGACGAAAAAATCAATGTCGCCAGTATATCGGGGAAAGCCGTGAAATCCCACCGCGTAACCGCCGACGATAAGGTACTCAACGGACCTTTGCTCCAAAAGAGTAATGAAGTCGAGAAAGTCGGGATTGAGGTTTTCCATCGTCGTGGGTTTGGCAGATCACGGCCATTGCAGACAGACGCTCGGTTGGGGAGCATTTCGCCCACGCATTGGGACGTGCCCGTAGGGCCTGGAGAGGGCGCTTAGTGATGGTTTTTTCGATGAGCATATGTACTCCCAAAACGTCCTGTCAGCATAGGCGTGAAGCCACTGCCCGGCAATCTCAATGACAACTCCCCTCTTGTCCGTTGACTACGCGACTAGGTTTATTCGATTCAAAAACACCGCAGGTCGATGTGGCATTTTTAGGCCGTTGAGACGTCTGTCTCTAGCGATGAGTCTTACGGAATTGGCCGAGGCGGTGGATATTATAATGGCCAACCTTTCGATCTTCAAAACTCGCAAGGCAAAGGCAATCAGGTTCAGCACCCTCGAGGCGATCTGCAAGCATCTAGGCTGTCAGCCCAGAGACATTCTCGGATACGGAGAAGCCCCCGTGCCAGCACTCCTTTCGAAGAATAGCGACAGCAAAGAGCTTCTTTAACGCGCCTGCATTGACCCTACGGTTTATCGGAAACGCGCCGATCATTTAAAAATCCATGGATCGGTGGGCGAACCTTGCGAAAAATTTTGGAATGAATCACTTCAACGGCGTGCCTGTAGATGGAGTTCAGCAGCAACCCGCAGTCACCGCCCCCAAAAAACTGATCTTTCCGAAATTCCGATTTTCCAACATCACTGTTGTTTGCCGAGCGGACGAAATTCGAGGGCCGCTCCGGTTTTTGAATGAGTGAACGCTTCAAGATACGCGAAAGGCTTAACCATGGCGTTGAGCCTCTGCCGATGTTGGAATTGGCTGATTTAGGCTACTCTTACCAACGGCTGCTGTTGCCTTACTCTTGCGTTGAGTTTACCATGATCCCATGACGGCATGTCCCCGTATTTCTCATGACCCCAACGTAATGGGTGGCAAACCCTGCATTCGGGGGATGCGAGTTACTGTCGGAACGATTGTTGGTCTTCTGGCGTCGGGTCACTCTCGCGAGGAGATCCTCAGACTTTACCCGTATTTGGAGGCCGATGACATCTCAGAGGCACTGTCCTATGCGGCATGGCGTGTGGAGGAAATTGAGCTACCGTTTGCTGTGGCGTGAGAGTGTTAATTGACATGAACCTCTCACCCGAGTGGGTTCCCGTCTTGGTGGAGCAGGGCTTCGACGCTGTGCATTGGTCTTCACTCGGTGCAGCCAATGCACCCGACTCTGAAATTATCGCCTATGCTTTTCAGCATCGGTGTATCGTGTTCACGCACGATTTGGACTTCGGCATCATTCTTGCCCACTCAAAAGCTGGCGGGCCTAGCGTTATCCAAGTACGGACAAATGATGTTTCACCAAACCATCCAAGTGCCGTGATGGTGACTACGCTCAGAATGTATCGGGAGGTAATAGAAGCTGGCGCGCTGGTGACCGTTGACGAGTTGAAATCGCGGATCCGAATTTTGCCGATTTGAGGTTTTGTCGACTTGGTGAGAGACAGGCGCTTTAAGGATCTGATTGGCCCTGGGATGGTACTGATCATTTTTCGAAGACGCGTACTCGATGAACGGTAAGGGTCCAAGAGGCCCTATAAACCACCCATCCGGAGCATCCATTTTTCTTTTTTTCGATGTCTTTGGCCGAAGTTACTCTGAAAGGAACGGCCAAGGGGGTAAATGTGTACGGATTTGGGGTCACTTTGACGCGATTTCGTTCGAATCAACCTCGGCGGTCATGGGCGCTTGAGATGCAGACACGAGCGTACCCAACCCATCCTCGGCTGGGTCACTGACATTTTTATTTTTTCTGAAACGACGGTTTTTT
>JBILKY010000391.1:0-3206 GCA_044376395.1 Chthoniobacteraceae bacterium
CCGTGCATTCGCGCCAGTACGGATTGTCCTCCTTGTCGCGCTTGTCGATGCGCGTCGTCACCGGATTGTACCCAGTGCCGAGCCATCCCGCGTATTCGCCGGGCCGGATATACTGGCCCTGCGCCTGAAGACGCCCCAACCGGTTTGGCAGAACCGCGTACGAAGGCATGTCGCGCTCCATCCCGCCCGGACTCTGCTGCGATAAATGCTCCACTACCGAGCCCATCGACGGCCAGTCCTGCGGCGTTGCCGAGAAGCCGCCCCCGACCGGGACATGCCACCGCTTGCCCGTCTGGATGTAGTGCCCAGCGCCGCTGTGATCGTTGTACGGATGCGACATCGTCCGCACGACGCAGAATTTCTTCGAAATGCTCGCCAGCCTTTCGAGGTGCTCGCACATGAGCAAATCCGGCGTCTGCGAGGCGATCGGCCGAAACGGACCGCGGATCTCGCGCGGCGCATCTGGTTTCAAATCGAACGTCTCAAGCTGGCTCGGTCCGCCAAAGAGATGCAGAAAAATCACCGACTTCGCCCTGCCACCGCTCAAAGCAGAGAAACCAGCCGTAGACGAACTCTGAGCGGCAAACAACTTCGGCAACGACAGCCCAAACAACCCCGCCCCGCCAATCTGCAGCAGTTCACGGCGCGAGATGCCGCCGCAATTTCTTTTCGGAAGTCCGTTCAGGGTCAGCATACGGGGGGAGTACCCTAGGATGTGCAGCATTCTTTGTGCCCCGCGAAAGCGGAAGGGCCCAGACAGTCTTCGCTTCGGGGAAACACCTGCCCACAAAGGCTTCATTCTGCGCTTCTCGCGCTTATTTTGGTTGGGCGAACACGAAAACCTGCTCTAAGACGGAGCTATGTTTCATCACACCCCCCTCGCGACCCTCCTTTTGACCGCTGCCTGCCTCGTGCTTCCCTTGTCTGGGCGCGCCGCGGAATCCAACAGTCTCCCCACCAACGCGCGCGTCGCCGTGATCGGAGACTCCATCACCGAGCAAAAGCTTTATTCCAAATACATCGAAACCTACCTGCTTGCCGTCGAAGGCAGGCAGGATGTCCGCGTGTGTCAGTTTGGGTGGAGTGGCGAGACCGCCGGAGGGTTTCTTGCACGAATGAAGAACGATCTCACCGTGTTCCAACCCACCATCGCCACGCTGTGCTACGGAATGAACGACGGCACCTACCGTCCCTTTGAGGAGTCCATCGGTAAACGCTACGGCGACGCCATGCGCGGCATTCTTGCGAACTTCAAGGAGACCAATACGCGTGTGATCGTTGGAACGCCGGGCGCTGTGGATACAAAGTTCTTCGTCAAACCCAGCTTTGCCGCCGCCAATCCTGCACAGAGCTACAACGAAAGCCTCGAGCAACTCGGGAAAATCGGACGCGGCCTCGCGAACGAATTTCACCAGGGGTTTGCGGACGTGCACGCGCCGATGATTGATTCCATGTCAAAGGCGAAAAAAACGCTCGGCGAAAACTATGATGTCTGCGGCTCGGACGGCGTACACCCCGCAGCAAATGGACAACTCATCATGGCCTACGCCTTCCTCAAAGGGCTTGGATGCGAGGGCAAGGTGGGCGAGCTTCAGGTAGACTACACAGGAAAAGCGAGCGCCTCGGCCGGGCACAAAGTGTTGGGGTATGCCGGTGGCAAACTCGAGGTGGAAAGCCAGAAGTATCCGTTCTGCTTCGAGGGCGACCCAAAGGCCTCGAACGGCACCCGCAGCATCCTGCCATTCCTTCCATTCAATCAGGATCTCAACCGGTTCACACTCAAAGTCACCAACTTCACCGCTTCCAAAGCAAAGGTGACCTGGGGCAGCGAAAGTCGCGAATTCACTAAGGAACAGCTTTCAGCGGGCATCAACCTCGCCGCGGAATTTTCCGCCACTCCATTCGATGAACCCTTCAAAAAAGTGATGGGCGCTGTCGCTGCGAAACAAGCGTTCGAAACCGGCATGATCAAAGGCATGATCACCGGGTTCCGAATGTTCCAAGCCGAAAGCCAGCGTGATCCTGAGTGGAAAACAATCTTCGAGAAACTCACGGGAAAACTTTCATCGCGGCACAAAGAACTCGAAGCCGACGTGCACAAGACAATCACGCCCGTGAAGCACACGCTCACGATCACTCCGATTTAAAGCGGAAACACGGGAACAACTGAACGGCGCTGTAATGCCGCCGCGTTGTCGCTGCCGTGGTTGCCGTGGTTGCAATACCGGGGCTGCTGGAGCTTGACTAGCGCCCCTTTCGCACGGGCATCCCGCTCCGCTCCGAAGTCAGCGCTCCCTCCAGAATCACCGGCACGCCATTCACAATCACCGCGCTAAAACCCTCAGCGTAATGGTGGGGGTCGTCCATCGTGGATGGATCCCGAACCTTCTCGGGATCAAAAACCACCACATCCGCCCACGCTCCCACCCGCAACTCCCCCCGGTCCTTGATGTCAAACGTCACGGCAGGCAACGACGTCATTCTGCGAACCGCCTCCGGCACGCTCATCACTTTTTCCTCACGTACGAGTCGACCAAGCACCCGCGCATTATTGCCATAACTCCTCGGATGCGGCACCGCCTCCCCAAAGACCCGCGGGCTGCCATCGCTCGCAACCATCGTGAGTGGATGTCTGAGGAAAGTCTTCTGATCCTCGGCATTCATGTTGTGGTAAACAGCACTCGCTCCACCACGGATTTCCAGCTCGAGGATTGTCTCCACCTGATCCGCAATCGAGTCCGCGCCCCTGAGCAAACGCGCGGCTTCGGGGATCGATTTGCCATTCAATCGGGGATCCCCCTTGAACTGCGCGATCACCGCATACTGGTAGTCCGTGCGCCCCGCCTTCTCCCGCGCGTCCGCCATCAGCTTTAAGATGCGCTCCTTTTTCACGGGATCCGCGACGCGCGCGGCAAAGTCCTCTCGGGTTCCCTCCCGCATGCTGTCGGGAATCAATTGCGCGATCCCGGTGCTGGACGCGGTGTAAGCATAATTATCATGAGTGATCGCCAGACCCTCCGCCCTTGCGCTATCGAGCACGCCCAAAACGTCCCCGGCTTTCCCCCACGCCGTCGGTGCGCTCAACTTGATGTGGGACACCTGCGAGCGGATCTTGGCTTCCCTTGCGATCCTCAGAAACTCCTCGATCGCATCAAAAATCTTCGTGTTCTCCGACCTCATGTGGCTCACATAAATCCCGTCATAGG
>JBILKY010000392.1:0-3198 GCA_044376395.1 Chthoniobacteraceae bacterium
TGGTGGATCTTATTTTGCGCGTGACTCGATAGCTACAGAAATAGCCCGAATACCTCTTTGCGGGATGACTGTAGGTGTGGCTAGATGGGGCTGTTTATGATGAAGCACCATTCGTTTCTGATCGCATTTGTATGGCTGGTTGTTTCTTACTGCAGCTCGTTCGCCGGAGATCGGCCGCGCAATATCGTCATCATTTACGGCGACGACGTCGGCATCGGGGATCTGGCTTGTTACGGGGCGTCGCGCGTCGCCACGCCGAACGTCGACCGCCTTGCCAGCGAGGGGTTGCGCCTTACCTCCGGCTACGCAACTTCGTCGACGTGCACGCCCTCACGGTTCGCGCTGTTGTCCGGCGAATACCCGTGGCGACGCGAGAACACAAAGATCCTGCCGGGCGATGCGGCCCTCATCATTGATTGTTCCCGCGCAACGTTACCCTCCATGCTGAAGAAGGCTGGCTATACCACCGGCGTTGTCGGCAAGTGGCATCTGGGTCTTGGCGCGCAAGGCGCGAAGCTCGACTGGAACCAACCGATCTCGCCAGGCCCGCTCGAAACCGGCTTCGACTACAGTTTCATCATGGCCGCGACGGGCGACCGTGTGCCTTGCGTGTATGTGGAAAATCACAGCGTGGTCGGCCTTGATCCAAAGGATCCTTTACGCGTGGATTACAAGACCCCGTTCCCTGGCGAACTCGACGGCGTGAGGGATCGCACGAAATTGAAGATGGACTGGTCGCACGGGCACAATATGGCGGTGGTGAACGGCATCGGACGAATCGGCTACTTCACGGGAGGTAAGTCGGCGCAGTGGGTAGACGAGGACATGGCGGACACGTTCACGAAGCGCGCGGTAGACTTTATTGAGCGGGAACGGGATCGCCCGTTCTTCCTCTTCTTCGCCACCCACGACATCCATGTGCCGCGCGTCCCACATCAACGCTTTGTCGGAAAGACCAGCATGGGGCCACGTGGCGACGCGATCGCGGAGTTTGACTGGAGCGTGGGCGAAGTCCTCGCTTCGCTCGAGAAGCATGGCCTCACGCGCGACACACTTGTCATACTCTCAAGTGACAACGGCCCCGTCATTGACGACGGTTACAAAGATCAAGCCGTCGAAAAGCTCGGTGACCACAAGCCAGCAGCACAATTTCGCGGAGGCAAGTACAGTCGATTCGAGGCGGGAACGCGTGTTCCGTTCTTGGTGCGCTGGCCTGAGCGTGTGAAGCCCGGTGTGAGCGATGCAATGGTGAGCCAGATTGATCTGCTTGCAACGTTTGCTGCGCTGTCAAAGCAGAAGCTCAGCGAAGCTGATGCGGTGGATTCGCTTGAGATGAGCGCAGCACTCCTCGGCGATTCGCCGCACGGCCGCGAGTATGTGATCGAGCACTCGCAACGTCTCGCATTGCGGCAAGGAAACTGGAAATACATCGAGCCCGCACCCGGTGCCGAGGCATTCAAGCCACTGACTGGCACCGAAACTGCCAACACGCATGAGCCGCAACTCTACAATCTTTCCAATGATGCACTCGAACACAAGAACGTCGCCGCCGCACACTCCGATCGGGTTAAAGCGATGGCTGAAAAGCTTGCCGCGCTCCAGAAAACAACACGCACACGACCTTGAAAAACAGGTGCAAAACAACGATCAAACGCTTTATCTTTATGCATCCAAACTTCGCCAAAACACTCGTATTCACCAGCATTCTGGCTGCCCTTGGTTGCGCGCCCGCAGGCGCTGTGCCGCCGCCCAGCTCGTTTGGTGTGTGGGATCGAGGTGATAAGTTTAATCGCACTGAATATCCCTTCCTGAAGGGACTGGCGTTCACCCAATCATGGGCAGAGGTGGAAAAAGAGCCGGGCGTTTTCGACTGGAGCAGCCTGGATCAAGCCATGAAGAAGGCGGTGGAGAGCAACCAGTTTCTCTATCTTTCACTGAACGTCGGGCCTGATGCGCCGAAGTGGATTTATCGCAAGGGCGTCCCAGCCGTGACGGCTGACAGCCAGATTCACGACAGCTGGCCCGTTTATCCTTTTTATGCGTCGCCAGAGTACAAAACATTCTGCCGGCGACTGATCACGGAGTTTGGGAAGCACATCCGCAGCTGCTCGAGTGCGTTACAGGAGCGGATTGCCTTCATTCAAGTGAAGACAGGCTGCACGGGGGATGAATGCGCTTACAAGGGCAATGTCACCGATAAGCAATACGAGCTGTCCATGACTTCCGATGCGTGGCGGGAGTTCCGGTTGTGGGAGTTCGATGTGTATGTGAAGACATTTCAATCACCAACTGAGCATCCGCAGATCGCTCTGATGTTTAACAACGTCTCACCCGACGAGGATGCAGCTGAGAAAAAAAGTTTTGCGAAGGAGTGGGATTGGATCACGGCGAATGCCAAGGGCGGTCTCGGGATCAAGATCGCCGGCAGCGGGCGCGGCCACCATTTAAGCGGGGAGCGCAGCAAGATTGAGACGTGGCGGGATCGTTTGATCGCTGCGCAAGGCACGCCCTTGTTTGCCCGGTCGGAGATGGACCAGACGTGGACGCGTGCCTGGTATCAGTTGAACGTGCCCCTCAGCTTTTATTGGGGCGCGCTAACTGGTCTGGAAAGCGGGCAAAGCATCTGGGACATCAGCTCCAGCGCGATGGAGGCCTGCAAGGAACAGGGCTTCGATTATGCCTTTCACTTTTTCAATCGTTACGCAGGACAAATTCAGCCACGGACTGCCACCGATGCCTTCTGCGCTTTGCATAAAGGATTGGATGCTGCCGACACAAAGGCTTATCCGGAGGACAAGTTTGGCAACGCCAGTAGAAACAATACAGACCGGATGTTGAAGATATGTGCGGCTTATTCGAAGAATGGCGCTGCAGTGGATGACAAGAATGCGCTGTTGCTTAGCCAGGTGCGTCAGCGTGATACGCAGGTGGGATTTAATGATGTGGGCTGGGACATCTGGCCGGATAACTATGGCCGGTTCCTCTCCCAGATTGACGCCGAAGAAACATCTATCCCCCTCTGGCGCGTGGGCGGCCCGATCACAAAAACCTCGTCCATTTACTCGCGATTTGCGCGCAGCTTCGAACATGCGTCTGGCAAGGATGCGATGCATTTCAGACTTCACGAGGGCTTCATTGAAGGCAGCGAACCCAAGGTCATGACAATCACGGTCGTCTGGTATGATGCAACCCTCGGCT
>JBILKY010000393.1:0-3192 GCA_044376395.1 Chthoniobacteraceae bacterium
CTTTTCCACCACGGTGCTGATCCTCACTTCGGTGTGTTCCGCAGTATCTGCAATCACGCCGGATTTCTGCGCAGCTGCCGCGTGCTCCGCGACCGGCACAGACTGCTGTCCGCTGCCGGCGTTGAACCAAAGATGCTGGACGGTCAGCGCGGCGATTCTTGCATGCGGTTCGGGAGATTTTAAGAGCTGCCCGAGAAGCTCGATATTTTTGATGTTGTGCTGTTGAAACACCCAAAGCGCCTCAAGCAGCGGGTGGGCGTCCTCTTTTTTCTCGGCGCTGAACTGCTTGATCCACTGGCGCAACGCGGACTCCACCTCTCCCGAGTGACGCTCGCTCAATTCGACGCGCGTGCGATGGCGCACACCGTCCACGGGGTGCTTCAGATTTTCAAGCAGCGCAGCCACGGATGCGCCTTCGATGGACACGGGCTTTTGAAGCGGGTTTTCCGAAAACGCGATCCGATAAATCCGTCCGTGCTCATGGTCCCGGTTCGGGTCGCGGACGTTGTGCTGCATGTGGCCGATGATGACGTTGTGCCAGTCCGCCATGTACAACGCGCCGTCGGCTCCAAAAATCACATCCGCCGGCCTGAAGTTTTTGTCCCCGCTCAAAAGGAAGCCGCGCGCCTTCTGCGGACTCTTGGTACCGTCCGCATTGACCTCTTCCACGGTCAGTTCTTCGCCCGCGGGCTCGCCCCACACGTTTCCCGTGTCCTCATTGCGCTGCAGTTGGTATCGCTTGATTCCCCTGTAACCAATCACATTTGCGATCAGAAAATCGCCCTGCATCGACTCCGGAAAATTCTGGCTGGAGACGATTTCGCTCGCGGTCACGGGGCGCACTTCCTTTTTCAGGAGTTCCTGCATTTTAAAGCCCTTCACATCGGGCCGGACCTGGTACGCCCTGCCACCCGTGCCGTCCGTTGCGTAATGGTAGCCCCAGCGGTCAAAGGATGTGCCGTGGGGATTCGGCGAGTTTTTCGCATGGAAAGAAATCGCGTAGGTGCGCGGATCGAACCGGAACATCCCCGACTCGCCCGTCGTCAGATTGGGCCCCCATGGGGATTCAAAGTTGTTCACCAAAAAGATGCCGCTCTGCCAGTAGATAGCTCCGTCCGGGCCCATGATGAGATTATTGGCGGCATGATGCGTGTCCGCGGTGCCCAAGCCCTGAAGCACCACAATCCGTTCGTCGGCCACGTCGTCGCCGTTTGTGTCTTTTAGGAAGAGCAGATCCGGTCCTTCGGTCACCAGCACGCCGCCGTTCCAGAACTCGAAGCCGAGGGGGTTATGGACCTTTGCGAATTCCACGAGACGATCGGCTTTCCCGTCGCCGTTCTGATCGACGAACAGCACCAGCACGTCGTTGGCCTCCTTCTTCGGTTCCCATTTTGGATACGTGGGCCAAACCGCAGCCCAAAGCCGCCCGCGCGAGTCGACCTGCAGCTGGACCGGATTTACTAGCTGTGAAAACTGTTTTTCGTCGGCAAAAAGCGTGATGTTGAATCCTTTTTCCAACGCCATTTCAGCGATGCTCTCTTCTCCGGAGTTGTAATGGAGGCGCCCTTCTTTCATCGCATTCGAGCTCTTGCTTCCCCCTCCCACATTCGACACCACCGGTATCGGCTCCGGTGTGTTGGAATCCGATACGATCAAGTCTTTGCCGGTTGCGCGCGCCCAAATCCGCTGGTCCCGGTTGGCCGTCATCACGTCAAGAATCGTCAGCTCGTGCTGCAGCACCACCGCGTTTGTCTGTTCGGCGACAAACGAAAGAGTGGAGCGTCCGCCCCATACGTCGTTTTCATCCGTCGCGCGAAACCGCTGGTGCCAGTGAAACGATTTGTCGAGCACGGCCTCCCGGAGGGCGGCGAGTTCCGCGGACGCCTTCACTTCAGCGCCGACGAGTGTTTTGACGATCAACTCTGCGACCGCTTTGTTGCCGGCCTCGTTCAGGTGAACGCCGTTGATGGTTAGCGGCGTTTTGCTTGAGCGGTACAGCTCGAGGGTCGGGTGGAAAAGATCGACATACGTGACTCCAAGTTCGCGGGCCGCGGCAGCCGTCGCGCCGGCGTACGCTTCGAGTCGCGCGTTGTTCTCGGCGCCGCTGGGCAGATTCGGAGTTTTTAAATCCTCATGAGCAATCGGGCTGAACAGCACGATCCGCGGGGCAGACCTGCCGTTCGGCTGGAGCGTGCGGAGGGATGTCACAAACTCGGCGAGACTTTTGCGGTGCGCATCCGCTTTCTCGACCCCTGCGTACGACTCGTTGTATCCGAAAAATGCAAACACGACGTCCGCCTTGATGTGGCTGAGGATCTCGGCATTCGAGGGAACGCCCTTGCTTCGCGGCAGGGAGTCGACGCGGTCCCCGCTCACGCCCATGTTGCGGAATCTGACCTCTTGGTTCTTCAATGCGGATTGCAGCAGCGTCTCGAGCCATCCGTCCTTGTGCATCCGGTCGGCAAGCGCGTTTCCAACGAACGCCACGGTGTCGCCTTTCCGAAATGCGAATTTTTCTGCTGGGGCGGCGTGTCCGCGGTGCGCGTCCTGGGCGGTTTGTGGGGCCTGCACAGCATGCGCCGCATGTCCCGCGTTCGCAGCGCCCTGAGGTGCGGCTGGCGCGGCGCCGGCCTGCCCGCTCCCGCCCGGTGCGGGCTGCGCCGGGTTCTGCGCTTGCTTGGGCTTCGGTTCGCTCGGCTTCGGAGGAGGCACATCGTTGTGTGCGGGGATCGGAGACGACAGGTCAGCGTAGACAGCGGGCTTGATGCCTTTCGCATGGCCGCCCCCGCGGAACGTGTTCGGCTTGTACGGGCCGACAAAACTGATGTTCGAGTCGGGTTTGATTTGCTCATCCAAACCAACCGACCAGTACACCGCGTTCACAAGCATCCGGCGGTATCCCGGATTCAGGATGTCCTCGGAAGCGCCATAGAGGCTCGTAAAGACCCGCGCTTTGGCACCGTTTTCCGCCGTGTAAGTCCGCGTCCATTCGCTGGCCATGGGTTTTTTAGAGTCATCCGCGGGAGCCGTTGCTTCCATGCCGTTGAGAGGCTGGGCCATCGTCAGGACGTTCCAGTCCTCGGCGGGTTCCGCCGTATAACCGCCGGCCTGGATGTGAACGTCGCTGACGCCGAGCAAGATGGGGTGCGCCCGCTGGCTTTCGATGGGAGTGATTCTCGTGCTCTGCTGGTG